>JAQUVE010000016.1 GCA_028693565.1 Sulfurospirillaceae bacterium
ATCGCCCAGTGTAAGCTTGAGCATTGTTATGAAACGTTGATTTCATTTGGGCTCAATGAAGATAAGAAATTAAGTGATATTTTTACCCTTTTAGCTTTTTTATATAAGAAAAAAGGTGAGTTTGATGTAGGGCTTTTGCCAGAGAGTCCTTTTGCACCCTTAAAACCTATTTGGGATATTTTAGAGGCGATAAAAGTCCAATTTACTCTTTTGGGGTTGGGAAGTCGTGGGCTTAAGAGCTTGGAAGCCGACAGCCTTGAAACGCTACTTGGTAAAGGCTTTTTGGCACACGATGATTTTGGGTATTGGGATTATAAAAAGTATGCCAACGAAAGCGTAAACGCACTTTTAGGAGAGCTTAAAGTTGCGATTTGCAAACATTGTGAAGCCAAAGAGGCTTATTTTTTAGGAGAGCTTGGTAAGTTATTTGGTGTTTTTGATAGAACCTTAAAAAGCATTGCTAAGGAATATGGTGAGCTAGGGTTCGATGATGTAACCAATATGCTTTACACTTTACTTAGGCATGAAGTTTCTAAAGATTTTCTCTATTTTAGGCTAGACGGAGAGATTGAACATCTTTTAATTGATGAGTTTCAAGATACAAGCGTGGTGCAATATAAAATTCTTGAACCTATTATCCAAGAGATACGCTCAGGCATTGGGGTTAAACGTTTTAAAACACTTTTTTTCGTGGGTGATGTGAAGCAGTCAATTTACCGCTTTCGTGGCGGGGCAAAAGAGCTTTTTGGTTATGCAAAAGAGTCTTTACAACTGGATGTAGATTCACTGGATACCAATTATCGTAGCTGTGGTCGTATCGTTACGTTTGTTAATCAGACATTTGAAGGGAAAATTCGTCATTATGAGCCTCAAAAAGTAGCTAAAAATAATGAAGAAGGCTATGTGTGTGTTTGTAGGGATGATGATATTGAACGAAGTGTCTTAATGGCTATTGAAAAATTCTTGCTAGCAGGCGTTCAGGCAAAAGATATTGCGCTATTAGTACGGACCAATAAAGATGCAAATACGATGAAACAGAGGGTTCAAGAGCATTTTGAAGGTTTACATGTAAGGCTTGAAGCAACGCTTTTATTAGTAGAACTCAAGCGTATTAAAGCAATTATTGCATGTGTTAAATATCTTTATTTTAAAGATACTTTATATCGTGCTGAGTTTTTAACATTGATAGGCGAATCATGGAGTGAACCAATGAGTTTTTTAGGCTTTAGCCTTGATGTAAAACCATTGGTCTTAGTTGAGCATATTATGAGGGCATTTGCATTATTTGATAATAGTGTGGATATGTTAGCTTTTTTAGAAGTAGTTTCACGTTATGAAGATGTCGAATCGTTTTTATTTGCACTTGAAGATATGAAAGATGAGGCCAAAAGTGAAGAGAGTGAAGGTCTTCGTATCCTTACGGTACATAAGTCCAAAGGATTAGAATTTGAGCATGTAATCTTATGCGATGGACTTTCCCGTGAGCTCAATCGAAGTGAGACGATTTTGTATGAGTACGATGAGATTGCTATCAAAGGGGTTTATCTTACGATGGGCGGAAGAGAATACGTTGATCGTTTGTATGCCAATGCTAAAGATAAAGAGTTAGTTTTACGAACAGAAGATAAACTGAACGCACTTTATGTAGCTTTCACAAGGGCTAAACGTTCATTATTTGTTTGTGCAAAAGAGTCAAATAGTACTTTTGATATACTTGAATTAGATGCTCTTGAAATCGGTACTATTAGTATACCATCGAGCGAGAAGGATTTGGTATATGATGATTATCGTATTTATGCTTCTCAGAAATATGGGGCACAAGTTAAAAGTGAATACGAAGAGCAAGAGGAAACAACTGATATCGAAGCAATACATTTTGGGGTAGCGATGCACTATATGTTAGAGATGTTAGATCGTTTTGAAATGCAAAGCTTTGAGCTTGCAAAAATAGCGCTATACAATCGTTTTAGCACCATTTTGTCTCGTATGGCTCTTGAAGAAATTGTAACTCGGGTGAAGAGACTACTCTCTTGTGAAGCATTTTTAACCTTATGTGAGGGTGCCAAGCTTTATAAAGAGCAAGCTATTGCTTATCAGAAAGAGCGTAAACAGATGGACCTACTTTTAGTAAAGAGCGATAAAGTTATTGTGGTAGATTATAAAAGCTCGTTACATTGGAGTGAAAAACATGATGCGCAGGTACGTTTGTATAAGGAGGCATTAGGAAGTATTTATGCCCTTCCGATAGAAGGATATATTTGTTATCTTACGTCTGAGGGAGTAAGACTTATTTCATGTCAGTAAAACTTATAATATACTTAATTTAAGCTATATAAAAGGTTAAATTCAATACACTTTCACTTCGTTAAATAAATAAGTCAAAGGTTATGACAGATGAAAGCTACACTAGCGATTAAGCCAAGCGAAGTAAAACGCGACTGGATCGTAGTGGATGCTGCTGGTAAGAGATTTGGAAAAGTGCTTACAGAAGTAGCTACACTGCTTAGAGGAAAACATAAACCTTACTTTACACCCAATGTTGATTGTGGTGATTTCGTTATTATTATTAATGCGGAAAAAGTAGAGTTTAGTGGAACAAAATTACAAACTAAATTGTATCACAGACATACTGGATACTTTGGCGGTGTCAAAACTGACAAATTGGTTGATCTTTTGAACAATAATCCAGCAAAATTGTATAGACTTGCCGTAAGAGGCATGTTGCCAAAAACAACACTTGCTAAAGATATGATCAAAAAACTGAAAGTTTACGCAGGTAGTGAGCATCCTCATACTGCACAAGTTAGCAAGGCAGAGGTAAAGTAACATGGCAAAAGTATACGCAACAGGTAAAAGAAAAACTGCTATTGCTAAGGTTTGGGTTACAGCTCCTGGCACTGGTAAAATAGAAGTAAATGGTATTGATTTTGAAGCGTGGTTAGGTGGTCATGAGACGATTAAAATGCGTGTTCGCCAGCCCCTAGTACTTACAAAACAATTAACAAGTTTTGATATTAAAGCAAACACATTGGGTGGCGGTTATTCTGCACAAGCAGATGCATTACGCCATGGTATTTCTAAAGCACTCTCTTCTATGGATGCTGATTTTAGAGCTATCTTAAAACCATTTGGGTTACTAACACGTGATTCACGTGTTGTTGAGCGTAAAAAATACGGTCGTAAAAAAGCAAGAAGAAGTCCTCAGTTCTCAAAACGTTAATGATTGCTTCACGGGAATTATTAAAAGTTTCCTTAAAAACGTTAATCGTTTTTTTGCAAAAGTCTTTCGGGACTTTTATTCTTTATGCAAGGGTTTTCCCTTGCATAAGTCTTTTTTTCTCACAAGAAATTTTAGGAGAATATCATGACTGGTATTCGTCTCGCAACTATTAATGACACCAAAAGTATTCAAACGTTATTAGCTCAACTTGATTATCTTAATACGCAATCATTTATCGTTCAAAAATTTCACACTCTTTTAAACCACCCAGATGCCATCACCTTGATTTATGAGATAAATGACACGGTTGTGGCTTTTCTTTCTTTGCATTTTATTCCACAAATTGCGCTTGAAGGTGATTTCATGCGTATTAGTTATTTTGTTGTCGAGGAAAGTGCTCGGGGTAAGCTCATCGGGCAAGAACTGGAAGCCTATTGCGAAGGTGAAGCAAAAAAACGACACTGTAATCGAATCGAAGTGCATTGCCATACAAGACGAAAAGATGCCCATCGTTTTTACGAAAGGCAAGGCTATAGTGAATCACCCAAATATTTTATCAAATTGCTTAATAAGTAGCTAATTTCTGTATTAATGCTTTAACTTCATTTTCATCAAAAAATAGATTGAACTCTAACTCTTTAGCAAAATCTTTTAAGAGTGCAATTTTTTTTGCTTGTCTCTCTTGGTCATTTTCAACATCTGCAAGTTCAGTAAGAAGTCTTTTTTGATAACTTTGGCGTATCTCTTCTTGTTTTTGTTCTTTAGACTTAGGTTTTTTTTTAGGTTTAAGCAACAAAAATGAAAAGCCAAGTAGGATGAGTATTGCTATAGTATTATAAAATGTTTCCACAAAAAACCTTTACACATAAGAGAATTTAAGTATTTCATATGTAAATGATTCTACACTAGTTTGACTTAGAGTAGGGGTATTAAAAGATAAGAGCGCATTCTTTATTAAAATGCGCTCTTAATATGTGGGCTATTGTTTCACAGCTTGACAACGCTGAGAATTTAAAATGGTTTTAATATCAGAATACATTTTTTCAAGTTGTTGTGTGTCAGGGGAAAATGTTGGACCATGCATATCAATGATACCAATTAATTTACTAAGTTCTCCTTCGAAGGCTCCAATATCAGCAATGCCCGCATCAAGTAGTTGAAGATTGAGGTTGATGTCAAGATTTGGCAAGCTTGTATTGACAGCTAGATTAAGTTTGTTGATGATTGGTTTGACTAAAGTATTTGCTTGGTTTTCTAAATCATGAATGAGTGAGCCCAATCCAATTTTTTTAAGAGCCGAATAGATTGTTGAACTGAGTATGGATTCAATTTTCTTTTCTATAGCATCTGTTCCTTTGAGTCCATCTGCAACTGACATTCCAATATCAACGCTACATGTTTGTACCCCACATGGGTAAGGTACTTTTTCGGTACATGTTTTTACCCCACATGGATAGTGGCATGTGG
Organism: Sulfurospirillaceae bacterium; assembly: GCA_028693565.1. GTDB lineage: Bacteria > Campylobacterota > Campylobacteria > Campylobacterales > Sulfurospirillaceae > Sulfurospirillum. The sequence goes on from JAQUVE010000016.1 coordinate 4,688, forward strand.
TAATACCGCAATTTTTCTTACACATTTTTGTTCCACAAGGGTAAGATTGATCATGGTAGCATATCTTAGCGCCACATGGATATTCCGCTTTTACACTAATACGTTTATCAAGGATATGCTCTAATTCTTTGAGGGTACTGTATAGCGGGTCCAATTTTCCTAACAACCGCATCAATGGATCTTCGAGTTGGCGAATTTTTTCAATTTCGCTCATAATGGCTTGCATCGACTTTTGTGGTACTTGTTTGACGGAATCGTAGGTATTGTTAATGCGTGTCATTTTACTATCTATATCGAGGTAAACACTGCGAGAGTTATTTAAAATACTGATAATCATATCATCATGATCACATTGTGAAACCTTGCCCACAGCATCAATATAGCTGATACCACTACGCCTAAAAGCATCTTCAGCGTCAACGAGCGTTGATGCTACTTTTTCCGCTTTTTGTGTTGCATTTAACAGAGGTACGATTTTAGCATCAATGTTACCCATCGTTTGTGCGGCTTTTGTAACCGGTTGATGAATCGACTCAAGATTGGATTTTAGTTTTTGTGCATCAACTCTCGTTTGTGGTACTTGTTCTGCCGCAGTTAACCCTTTTTCGACAACTGTTAGCGCATTATCAAGCGTTTTTAATGCTTGTGACGTTCGATGTACAATCATTAAGGCTTGTCCAAAATCTATCAAAGCTTTATCCACCTGATGGGTATTATCCATGAGGAGTTTTGACTCTTGAGAAAATACACTTCCTTCATTAAAGAAAGCTTTAGAAGCACTCATAAATGCTTCATCATTATCGGCATACACGAATGTATTGCATAGTAATAGTGTGCACAATCCCATAAACAATTGTAGAAAATATGGCTTAGTTGACATTCTATCCTCCTATTATACTGAGACAATCATTGCATCAATGAAACCTAAAACCTCTGTTAATTAACGATGTTATCTTCTATTTGGTGTTAAAATTATCAAAGCTGTTGTATTTATCTTTACTATAGGAGTTATCCGAATCACTTGTATCGTAGACAGAGTTCTGCTGATTTATTTGTGGACTTGGCGAAACACCTTGAGAGGCAGCACCATCGGATTTTGTCAATGGCGCGATGGCGATAAGCTTATCTAAGAAGAGTTTATAAAGAGTGATCGTTTCTTCTTTGCTAAGATTGTGATTTAAGGAGAGTTCACATACACGGTACATAAATTCTCGCGTAATTAAAACCAATGGGTCTCTTCCACCAAGGGATAGTGCAGCATTGCTTGAAGTGGTACCAATACTCTCTTTTGATATTCCTGTACCAAACCCAAAAGAGATACCCTCCTGAGGCGCACTAATAGCATCACTTTCCCGTGCTGCACAAAATCGAGTTAGATCATTAGGTGTCTTGATAAGATTGGTTTCTGTATCTTCAGCAACAGTGTGTGTTGTTAATCCAGCTACTGTATAAGTTTGTGCAGGCGACACGGTAGTATTACTACATGCGCTCAAGAAAAAAAGAGGTAGAAATCCATACGTGAAAGTGATAAAAAGCAGTTCAAAGTAGCGCATATTAGATCCTTCTTAATGAAAATCAGATTAAAAAAGAAAAGCCAAAAACACTACAATAAATTAAAAAAATCTTTATAAAAAAGTTATTTATAATTTTTAATAATTGTAATACAATGTGAATGGAAAGTCAATCATTTTAGATACATCTATCTATTTTTAAACCACTTTTGTGTAAAATTTTCTAAATCAAATCAGAAGAGGTTAAGATGCAATTTACAACTCCTTTAAAAAGCAACAGTACCAAAATTATGTTAGTAGGAAGTGGTGAACTTGGTAAAGAGGTGGTTATCGAGGCAACACGTTTAGGCATTGAAACCGTTGCTGTTGATTCATATCCAAACGCACCAGCACATTTAGTGGCCAATAAAAGTTACGTTATCAATATGAAAAACAAAGAAGAGCTTTTAGAAGTCATTCGTCGTGAAAAACCAACCTATATCTTGCCTGAGGTCGAAGCGTTAAGCATAGAGGCATTAATTGAAGCAGAAAAAGAAGGTTTTTGTGTTATTCCTAATGCAGATGCCGTTAAAAAAACAATGAATCGTAAAAATATTCGTGAATTTGCCGCTGAAAAATTAGGACTTAAAACCAGTGATTATGTTTTTGTAAAAACGTTTGAAGCACTAAAAGAAGCGACACAAAAGTTAGGCATTCCATGCGTTGTGAAACCTGTGATGAGCTCATCTGGTCATGGACAAAGTGTCATCCGAAATGAATCTGACATCCAAAAATCTTGGGAAATTGCTAAAGAAGCACGCGGTGATGCAAGTGAACTTATTGTTGAGGCATTTGTGCCATTTGACTATGAGATCACGCTTTTAACCGTTCGCAATGGTAAAGAGACCATTTTTTGCGAGCCTATCGGGCATATCCAAGAAAACGGTGATTATGTGCTGAGTTGGCAACCAGTTCCTATGAAGCCTGAAGTGTTGGCTAAAGCGCAAGTCATGGCAAAAGCTGTTACTGATGGACTCGGTGGCCGTGGTTTATTTGGTGTGGAATTTTTTGTCAAAGATGATGAGGTTTACTTTAGTGAACTTAGTCCTCGCCCTCATGATACAGGCATGGTCACGCTTATCACACAAAGCCAGAGCGAATTTGCGTTACATGTCAGAGCAGTACTTGGCTTACCGCTTGATTTTACATTTTATGGCTCTGGTGCGAGTGGCGCGTTTAAAAGCCTTGAAGAAGCACATATGCCAACACTGAGTATCCCTGAAAGCGCTTTCTCAAAAAACTCTTTTGTTCGTGTTTTTGGAAAACCTGTCAGCCATATGGGTCGCCGTATGGCTGTAGCTTTGGTGCTTGATGAAGTGGAAGCGGCTAAGAAAAAAGCCAAAGAAATTGTCTCAGCAATTATCGGATAAATGAAGCCAAAAATCTTAATTAGTGCTTGTTTGATCGGCGAAAATGTCAAATACGATGGTGGACACAACGCTTTAGATAATCGCATCATCAATCAATGGAAAGAAGAAGGCCTTTTGGTTTCTCTCTGTCCTGAAGTATTAGGCGGTCTTAGTGTGCCAAGGCCTGCTTGTGAAGTGATTGAGGGGGCAAACAAAGTTGTTTGTAAAACGGGTGAAGATGTGACGCAAGAGTTTACCAAAGGGGCACGAAAGAGTTTGCGTATTGCCCAAGAAGAAGGTGTTTGTATGGCGATTTTAAAGGCTAGAAGTCCTTCATGCGGCAAAGATATTATTTATGATGGTACTTTTACACACACGCATGTCAATGATTCTGGTATGACATGTAAGCTTCTCCAACAAAACGGTATTACCGTTTTTAGTGAAGAAGAGCTCTCTTTAGCCGAAGCATTTTGGAAGCAAAAAGGGTAACTTCCTTTTTGCTTCCAATGATTATGCGTTATGTAAAATCTCTTCGATAACGGCTTGTGTATAAACGTCACTCGCACCTTGTCGTTGTGCCGCTAAAAATACATTCGCCGCGATAGCAGGAATAGAATCGGTACTAATTCCAGCCTCTTTTAAACTCACAGGAGCACCGATTTTTGCAAACCAACTTTTAAGCGCAATGATGCCTTCTTCCGCACTCTTTTCCCCAAATATTTTCTGTGCAAAACGTTTAAATTGTGTAGGATTTTGCGTGTGAAACCAGCTCATCCATGCTGGAATGACGATTGCTAAACCTGCACCATGAGCAATATTGAACAGTGCTGAGAGCGAGTGTTCAATCATGTGATTAGGGAAGATCGATAGGTTTGTACCAGCTGTTGTAGAGCCATTGAGTGCTTGCGTTGCTGCCCATGTAAATTCAGCTCGGGCATTATAATCTTCAGGATTTTGAAGCAAAATTTCGGTGGTTTCCATGACAGTTAGGATAATATTTTCGACCATACGTGATTGAAAATGAGGCTGAATGGATGCGGTTAAATAGCCTTCGATGACGTGCGCAATAATATCAACGGCTGAATACGCAAGATAGTTTTTAGGAACACTCTTGGTCAATTCTGGGTTGAGAATAGAGAGTCTTGGGTAGACATGAATAGAGGCGATATTGTACTTTTGCTGTAACGTATCGTTCGTGACAACTGCAAAGCCGTTCATCTCACTGCCTGTAGCGGCAAGTGTCATGATGGCATAGACAGGGAGCGCCTTTTCAATGACAGATTTACCAATAAAAAAGTCCCAAACATCGTAGTGATACAATGCGCCTGCAGCGATACTCTTGGCACTGTCTAGAACAGAACCTCCACCGATGGCAAGTATGGCTTCAACCTTTTCTGTTTTAGCGATTTTGATGCCTTCGTATACTTTGGAAAGAACAGGGTTGCTGATAATGCCAGAGAGCTCTACCCACGCAATGCCTTTTTCCTTCAAACGAGAAGTCACTTTTTCATAGAGTCCATTACTTTTAATGCGTTCGCTACCGTAACAAAGTAAGACTTTAGTGATGTTGTCTTCTGCGAGTGCAGAGCCGATGAATTTTTCTTTATTTTTCCCAAATTCGATTTTTGTGGGGTTATGATAGGTAAAATCAACCATACGTTTTCCTTTTATTTATTTTTTTCTTGTCTGCGGTATGTATTTAAATATGCTTCAAATCTTCCTTAAGAATTGCGTATAAATGATTGCATTTTTTTAGTAAGTGAAGCAAAAACAAGTTCATACGAGTCATCAATCCATCCAAAGAGTAATGATTCATCAACTCCTTCATGACAGATGATCGTGTTCCAATGCTTTTTATTCATATGATAACCTGCAATGACATTGTCGTACATCTCACGAAGTTCCTGTGCATAATAAGGATCACACTTAAGATTAATACGAGGTGGATTACTGGTTTCATCTATTAGCGCAAATATTTTGTTGCCAACTTTATAAACTGCAGTCGTTTCATCAAAAGGATATTCTTTAATAGCCCCTAGATGATCAAGACAGTACTCTTTAAGTCTTCTAAATGTCATATGATTTGCACTTGCAATGGTTTTCATGGTCATTCACCATACCACACGCTTGCATAAAAGCGTAGATGGTCGTTGATCCAACGAATTTGAATCCTCGTTTTTTAAGATCTTTAGTGAGTGCATCTGAAATGGTTGAGGTGCATGGAGCAGTTTTATAATTGGGAACATCATTGACAATCGTTTTTCCATTGACATAGCGCCATAAATAAGTGTCCAGTGAGCCAAATTCTTGAATAATCGCTTGCGTCAGTTTGGCATTATGAATAATCGCTTCAATTTTAGGACGGCTTTTAATCACTTCACCCTCTTTTAAAATTTGTTCAATCTCTTTTTCCCCAAATAGGGCTACTTTGGTAAGTTCAAAGTTCACAAAAGCTTTGCGGTAACCGTCTCTTTTTTTCAATACAGTCAGCCAACTAAGCCCAGCCGATTGCGTTTCCAAACATAATAATTCAAACAGTGCTTGATCATCATGAAGTGCTTTTCCCCACTCTTCATCATGGTAAGCAACATAAACAGGGTCACTCAATTTGAGCCATCCACAGCGTGAAAAGTCTAATGCCATTTTCTTCTCCTTAAAGAAGTATCGTGCTAAAATTGTAGCCAATTAGAGTTAACGAATAGAAAAGCAAAATGATTAATATATAAAAAGATAAATTAACTCCTATTAACTTTTTGTTTACGAAAGATTAATTTAGCGTTTAAACTATCATTCTATACTTTCCTTACCAAAACAATTACCTCCTTTTTGTGTATAACTTAACAACTTTAAAAGATGAGCTCTCAGATTGCCCGGTCTGAGAGCGACACCTTTACATGGTGACTTCCAAAAATGTATAATCTTTTTATGAAAACATTTACTTTAATCATCTTTTTATCACTGTATCTATCCGCACAAACACTACATTTAGCGATATCTTCTAATCCTAGTCGTATTAATCCTATTTTGTCAACCGATTCGGCAAGCAGTGAAATAACACGTTGGATTTTTAATGCGCTCATTACTTATGATAAAGATGCAAACATTATCCCTGAATTGTGTGAATCATACGAATTTTTGGATGATGTGACACTTGTGTTTCACTTAAAACATAATATTTTATGGAGTGATGGTGTCCCTTTTAGTGCTAAAGATGTTTTATTTACGTATCAAACTATTATTTCTCCCACAATTTATACACCCTATGCTTCAGGATTTACACATATTGATTCTGTTGAAATGCTTGATTTATTTACGCTTAAAGTTCATTACAAGTATCCTTATTTTAAAGCGTTAGAAATTTGGATGATGGAAATTTTACCAGAACATATTTTAGGTGCTGAGAAGGATTTAATGACGAGTAAATTTAATCAAGCACCTATCGGTACGGGGCCTTATATTTTAACACAATTTGCGATTTCGCAAGATAGTGTATTGCAAGCAAATCCAAATTATTTTATCCATAAACCAAACCTTGATAAAATTATTGTTCATTATTTGCCAGATAAATCGGCAGAATTCTTAATGCTTAAGTCCAAGAAAATCGATGTAGGATCACTGACTCCTTTACAACTTGAACGACAAATAGATCATGAGTTCCGAGAAAATTATGCTATTTACGAAGATATTGCGCATAATTATTCGTACATGGGATTTAATCTTAACAATGAAAAATTTAAAAACCCAAAAGTAAGACAAGCACTTTCGTTAGCAATCAATAGACAAGAGTTGGTTGATATTCTCTATTTTGGGCATGGTAAAGTATGTACAGGGCCTTTTTTACCAGGAACAGGTGCGTTTAACGCTTCTATTGTTGCTCCTAAACAAGATATAGCCAAAGCAAAAGCTTTATTGAAAGAAGCTGGCTACGATGAAGAGCATCCTTTTGAATTTGAACTAAGTACCAGTGCTAGTGGAAGCGGAAGTTATTCTGCACAAATTTTGCAATACCAATTTGCAAAAGCAGGAATTATCATGAAACTACGTGTCATGGAGTGGCAAGCATTTTTAAATACAGTGGTGATGCCACGCCACTTTGATGCGGTATTGATGGGATGGTCTTTAGGGTTGAAACCGGATGCTTACAGCATATGGCATAGTGAATCATCACGAAAGGGTGGATTTAATTTTATTGGCTATCATAATGAAACAGTTGATACTTTAATTAAAGAAGCTGAAAAAACTGTCGATCAGGAGGCATTTAACAGACTATACCAAAAGATTTTCACACTCATTACTGAAGATAATCCTTATCTTTTCTTAGTCATTCCCAATAGTATTACAGTAGTTAATAAAAATATTTCTCCCGTATCAAGTTCCATCATTGGGGTGATGCATAATACAATTGACTGGATGAAAACAGACTTCTAGCAGATTTTATTAGAAATAATATGATATAATGCGCAGTTAAAATATGCGTTATTTAAGGAAAGAAAAATGAAAAAGCTTTTATTGTCATTGGCGGCGATATCGACTTTAATGTTTGCAAATACAACTGCTTACAATTATGAAGTAACACCAACTATTGGTGGTGTTTTACCAGAGGGAAACCTTGATTTAAAAGATCAATTAACATATGGTTTGCGTTTTGGTGTTAATCTTGAAAATACCATTGTTGATCAATTTGAATTGGGTTATGATAGAACCAATAATACTAAATATGATGCTATTGGTGCTACTGAAAAAACAGCCTTTAACCGCTATTACGGTAACTTGGTTAAAGAGTACAAGATGACTCCAGAGACGGCGTTATATGCGTTAGTAGGTCTTGGTTACGAAGATGTTAAAAATGAGCAATATGAAAATAGAGACAGTATGTTCGCACAATATGGTGGTGGTGTAAAATACTGGGTAACGGATAGCTTCGCGCTTAAAGCTGAAGTGCGTCATGCGGTGAAATTCCATGGTGGCGATAACAACTTATTTTACAGCTTGGGTTTTGTGATTCCTTTTGACGCTAAAACAGCTCCCGTAGTTGCTAAAGCGGCACCTGCTCCAGTTGCTCCAGCGCCTGTGGCAAAAGCTGCTCCAAAAGACAGCGATGGCGATGGTGTTTATGACGATAAAGATAAATGCCCTAATACACCAAAAGGTTCTGTTGTTGATGCTGATGGTTGTACAAAAATCATTCGTTTACATGTAAAATTTGATTTTGATAAATCAACTGTAAAACCAGAATTTATGGCTGAAATTCAAAAAGTGGCAGATTTTATGAAACAAAATCCTGGATACAGTGTTGTTCTTGAAGGACATACAGACTCTAAAGGTAGCGATGCTTACAACATGAAGCTTTCAGCTGAGCGAGCAAAATCTGTTGCTAAAGCACTTGGAACATTAGGTGTCTCAAGCGCTAAAGTAACAACAGAAGCGTATGGCGAGAGTAAGCCTATCGCAACCAATGATACTGATGCAGGTCGTGCAGAAAACAGAAGAGTTGACGCTAAATTTAATAAGTAATTGATCCAAAATGGAATTTAACTGGGATAGCATTTCAGAATTTTCCGCATTGTATGGGATGAGAGCATTTGTCTCTCTTCTCATCTTTATTATCGGAAAAAAAGGTGCATTATTTTTAAGCTCTCTTATTATCAAAGGGATGCGCAAATCTCAAATTGATGAGACGATTATCAGTTTTTTCTCAAGTATTATCTACGGTGGTTTTTTAATCATCATTATCCTCGCATCTTTAAGTAATTTAGGGTTTGATACGACTTCATTTATTGCTGTTCTTGGCGCGGCTGGACTTGCTATTGGATTGGCACTTCAAGGAACACTCTCCAATGTCGGAGCAGGTGTTTTAATAGTCTTTTTTAGACCCTTTAAAATAGGCCATGCTGTGGTTTTAGCAGGAGAAAGTGGAACAGTAGAGACCATTAATCTCTTTAGCACAATGATTAAAACTCCCGATAATAAACAAATTATTATTCCAAATTCAGCAGTTATCGGTAAAAGTATTGTCAATATTTCGGCCAAAGAAACGCGACGCCTTGATATGATATTTACAATTAGCTATGAGTCAAATTTGAGTCATGCAAAAGAGATACTTCAAGCACTGATTCAAGAAGATACAAGAATATTAACTGAGCCACCCTTTTTGATTGCAGTGAGTGAACTAGCAGAAACAGGTGTAAAAATCATTGTTCGTATATGGGTTAAAAGTGATGATTATTTTCCTGTAAACTATGATTTTTTAGAAAAAACAAAGCTTGCTTTTGATGCAGGAGGGATTGTTATTCCTCGCATTCAACCCCTCATGAAGTAATTTTATTTTCCAAAAATATCTTGAATCACTTTGCTACCACTGCTGAGTGGATTTGAGCGAAGTGCTTTCTCTTTTTCTCCTATCATATAAAAAAGTCCATCCAATGTTTTGCGCCCAATGTAGGTTTCAATATCTTCATCCTCGTTAGGAAGTGCATCGCCCATTCCGAAAGATTTTGCGGCACTTGAAGCTTGACTCAGTAGATTGCTATTGGGAAGTGAGTTTTTATTACTTTGATAAAGTCCTGTGAGTGTTTGGTAAGAAGAGAGCACCTTACTCTCTTTGGCACTCTCTTTAATAATAGGCATAATGGCCGTTAAGAGTTGGGTGGCGCTTTTGTTTTTAAAATAATCTGTCGCGGCGGTATTGCCACCCGCTACAATGGCTTTGGCATCTTCTAAACTCATATTGGTAACGGTTTTTCCTAAAATCTCCGCTGTTTTGGGCACTGCTTTAGAGGCTGCTGTGTTCATTGTCTTAACAAGATCATCAACATATTTTTTTCCACCCGCTTTTTCAGCGAGTGTTGCAATGGATTGCATGGAAGAGGGAAGAGGAATTTTGACGGCACTATTATTGAGAAAACCACCCTCTTTACCAAGGAGCGAAATAGCTTGATTGACACCTAATCCGAGTGCTTCTTTTAAACCTTTTGAGGTGTACTCTTGACTAAGCCCTGATGAAGAGGAGCTTGTTGAGGTTGTTTTTGGCGTTGCAGCTGTTGTCTCCACAACGGATTGGAGTGTATTTTGCCAACTGGCGCATAAGAGAAGCGGTAACCCTAGCAGCATTGTTTTTTTCAGCATGTGAGTCCTTTTTAATGAGCATTTGATTATAATACATTCTTACATGTAAAGAAATACTAAAACAATAGGGATAGGTTCATGAAGACAATGCTTTTTGATTTAGATGGTACTTTGATTGATTCTACAGAAGCCATTTTAGAGAGCTTTAGTGTGGCGTACGATACAATGGGTCATCTTGTGCCTGATAATGAGACCATTAAAATATTAATAGGGCATCCTTTAGATAAGATGTTTTTAATGTTGGGCGTGCAAAGCAAAGAAGTCAATGATTATGTGTTGGCCTATAAAGAGCATTATCGGCATATTTCGAGAGCAAAAACAACACTTTTACCTTTGGCCATGGAAGCAATTAAAGAAGCATCGAGTATTGCAACACTAGGCATTGTAACGACTAAAACAGCTCAATATTCAGAAGAATTGTTAGAACATTTAGGCGTTATGCATCATTTCGAAATTCTTATTGGTCGAGAATCAGTCGAAAATCCTAAGCCTCATCCTGAGCCAATTCTCAAAGCAATAGCTCATTTAAAGGCCGATATCAATCAAACATGGATGGTAGGTGATACACCGATGGATTTGATCTCAGCAAAAGAAGCGGGTATCGTTGGCATCGGGGTATTGTGTGGATATAGTCAGAAAAATGTGTTAGAAGAGCATACCCATCATATTGTCACAGATGCGCTAGAGGCGGTCAGATTGGTTTCAAAACTTACGTAAAATTGTTATGTCATTATCATTTTTTTTCACTATCATTCTTAATATCGTTTGGTTAAACTTTGATTAAACACTGCGTGCTAAACTTCTATTTATGAGTTATTAAGAGAATGGCAAGTAGAATAAAAAAGTTATCAGTAAGACTACAAAATGAAAATAAAACAAGGGGAATTTAATGGCTAAAGTCATGAAAACTATGGATGGTAACGAAGCTGCAGCATATGCATCTTATGCTTTTACCGAAGTTGCTGGCATCTATCCAATCACGCCTTCTTCACCAATGGCTGATTTTACAGATATCTGGGCTTCTCAAGGAAAGAAAAATTTATTTGGTATGCCTGTTAAAGTGGTTGAAATGCAAAGTGAAGGTGGTGCTGCTGGTACTGTTCACGGTTCTTTACAAGCTGGTGCCCTAACGACAACCTATACCGCATCTCAAGGTCTATTACTTAAAATTCCAAACATGTACAAAATGGCAGGACAATTACTTCCAAGCGTTATTCACGTCAGTGCCCGTACCTTAGCGACTCACGCACTTTCTATTTTTGGTGATCATCAAGATGTTTATGCCGCACGCCAGACAGGTTACGCGATGCTCTCTTCTGGTTCAGTTCAAGAAGTTATGGACTTAGCAGGTGTTGCTCACTTATGTGCTATTAAAGGGCGTGTTCCTTTTTTACATTTTTTTGATGGTTTTAGAACATCGCATGAAATTCAAAAAATTGAACTCATGGATTATGCTGTTTTTGATAGATTGTTAGACAAAGAAGCCGTCCAAAAATTTAGAGATGAGGCATTAAACCCAGAAAATCCAAAAACTCGCGGTACTGCACAAAATGATGATATCTATTTTCAAGGCAGAGAAGCTCAAAATAAATTTTATAATGCTTTACCGGATATTGTTGCAAATTATATGGCAGAAATTTCTAAAGAGACAGGACGTGACTATAAGCCATTTTCATTCTATGGAGCGCCTGATGCAGAGAGAATTGTTGTTGCAATGGGCTCTGTAACAGAATGTCTTAAAGAAACTATAGATTATTTGATGAGTAAAGGTGAAAAAGTAGGTTTAATTATCCCACATCTTTATAGACCATTTAGTGTTAAATACCTTATGGATGTTATGCCAGAATCTGTTAAAAAGATTTCCGTTCTTGATAGAACCAAAGAATCAGGTTCAATTGGTGAACCATTGTATTTAGATATGAGAGCAGCATTTTATGGACAAGCAAATGCACCAATTATTGTAGGTGGACGTTATGGTCTTTCTTCAAAAGACGTTGATCCTGCACAAATGTTAGCTGTTTTTGAAAATCTTAAACTTGATGCTCCAAAAAATGACTTTACTGTGGGTATTGTTGATGATGTGACTTTTAAATCACTTGAAGTAAAAGAAAAAATGAGTTTAGGCGATGCTGCTACTAAAGAGTGCTTATTCTACGGATTAGGTGCTGATGGTACGGTTGGTGCTAACAAAAGTTCTATTAAAATCATCGGTGATGAGACAGATATGTATGCACAGGCTTATTTTGCATACGATTCTAAAAAGTCAGGTGGTTTTACACGTTCTCACTTACGTTTTGGTAAAAAACCGATTCGCTCAACTTATCTTGTATCCAATCCTCACTTTGTAGCCTGTTCTGTTGCTGCGTACTTAGAACTTTATGATGTGATTGATGGTATCCGTGAAAATGGTACTTTTTTATTAAATTCAATTTGGGATGCAGATGAAACGATTCAAAGAATTCCAAATAAAGTAAAACGTATCTTGGCTACAAAAAATGTTAATTTTTACATTATCAATGCGACTAAATTGGCACGCGATATTGGTCTAGGTAATAGAAGTAATACTATTATGCAATCCGCATTCTTCAAACTTGCCGAAATTATTGATTTTGAAGAAGCGCAAGCCTTTATGAAAAAGCAAGCTTATAAATCATACCACAAAAAAGGTGACCAAATCGTTGAGCTTAACTATAAAGCGATTGATGTAGGTGCTAATGGCTTGATTAAAGTTCCTGTTGATGCTGCATGGAAAACATTGGCAGATGATGTTAAAACGACAGAAGATAAATACCTTGGTACTGATTTTGTTGAAAAAATTGCAAAACCAATTAATGCTGCACGTGGAGATAGTTTACCCGTTTCAGTTTTCAATGGTTATGAAGATGGTACCTTTGAGCATGGAACAACAGAATATGAAAAACGTGGTGTTGGTGTCATGGTTCCAAAATGGATTGAAGAGAATTGTATCCAATGTAATCAGTGTGCTTTCGTTTGCCCTCATGCCGTTATTCGTCCATTCCTTATTAATGATGCAGAATTTGCAGGTGCTCCTGAAGGTGTTAAAGCACATGCGATTGAAGCGAAAGGTAAAGAGCTTAAAGGCTTAAAATACAAAATCCAAGTTTCTGCACTTGATTGTACTGGATGTGACCTTTGTGTTGCCGCTTGTCCTACTAAAGAGAAGTCATTGGTTATGGTTCCACTAGGCGAGAGTATTGATGCTGGTGAGCAAGTCAATGCAGATTATTTATTTAAAAAAGTGACATACAAAGACGACATTCTTTCTAAAAATACGGTTAAAGGTTCTCAGTTTGCAAAACCTCTCTTTGAGTTCCACGCGGCATGTCCAGGTTGTGGTGAAACACCATATATCACACTTGCAACTCGTTTATTTGGTGAGAGTATGATGATTGCCAATGCTACAGGATGTTCATCAATCTATGGTGGTTCAGCTCCATCTACACCTTATCGCAAAAATGATGAAGGTCATGGTCCAGCGTGGGCAAACTCATTGTTTGAAGATAATGCTGAATTTGGCTTAGGTATGCACGTAGCGGTTGAAACAATGAGACATAGAATTCACAGTGTCATGGAAAGCGCACTTGAAACTGCCCCAAATGCAATCGCAGCACTTTATAAAGATTGGATCGAATTTAGAGATGATAGAGCTAAGAGTACAGAAATTAGAAATCTTTTAGTCCCTCAATTAGAAGCAAATCCGACAGCTGCTGGTGCGGAAGTTATTTTAGGTCTAAAACAATATCTTTCTAAAAAATCACAATGGATTTTTGGTGGAGATGGTTGGGCATATGACATTGGTTACGGTGGACTTGACCATGTTATCGCAAGTGGCGAAGATGTCAATATCTTAGTTCTTGATACTGAGGTTTACTCAAATACGGGTGGACAAAGTTCAAAATCATCACGTACAGGTTCGATTGCGCAGTTTACAGCAGCTGGAAAGCCAGTACAAAAGAAAGATTTAGGTTATATTGCGATGACATACGGTAATGTTTTTGTTGCGCAAATTAACTCAAATGCTTCTGCGGCGCAAGCGATTAAAGCATTTGAAGCAGCCGAAGCGTATCCTGGTGTATCACTCATCATTGCCTATTCTCCATGTATTGCTCACGGAATTAAAGGCGGTATGGGAAAATCAGGTAACCAAGGCGAATTAGCTACTAAATGTGGTTACTGGCCAATTTATACCTATGATCCTCGTTTAGAAGCGGAAGGTAAAAACCCTGTAAAAATTACAGGTAAAGAGCCTGATTGGTCATTGTATGATGATTTCTTGATGAATGAAGTACGTTATGCGTCACTCAAAAAATCAAATCCAGAACATGCTCAAGCATTGTTTGAACACAATAAAAAAGATGCACAAAGAAGATGGAGACAACTCAATCGTCTAGCGCAAGCTGATTTCTCAAATGAGTTAGGACAATAAAATTGTCCTATAAACTTTAGGGATGTGAGATTTTTTTCTCACATCCCTTTTTTTTAATTGTTAAATTCCGCTTCTACTTCAGCATTTGATTTAACGACATCGCCACTTCCATGGATGATATGAGGAATGCAGCTTGTACAAACATGAATCTCTTCCCCATTTTTCATCGCTTTAATAAAAACAGCTCCAGCACTCTCTTCGCTTGAACGTAAACATACATTGCACACTTGAACGTTATTGATTTGCATTGTTACTCCTTTTAATTTTGGTGTATTATAGTCAAAAGAAGTTCGAAAAAAAATGAGGTAAATCAAGAATTTTACAAAAATCCCAAGTAGAAAATAAAACGCAACGCTAAGCACCAAAGGTGCGTGGGCACTCTGCCGAAGAGAACTTAGCGTTAGCGTAGTTTTTAGAGCTTTGCTGTAAAAGCGTATCACAATGTTATATCATAAAAATAACACTAAACTTATCATAGCTTGAATACCAATGTCTACAGGCTCTTGACCAATAATACGAGCACTGTTTTTCACATGAAAAATCATCTGAGAAAGTAAAACTTCAAAGTTGAAATTAGAAGCACCAAAGAGAGACTCGGTGTTATTTTGAAGTGAAGATAGATTTTCTATCATACTCCATGAAGGCCGAGTACCTTGTTTAATGCGTTTCTCTAGCTCAATTTGCCAGTTGTTTTGCCACGTCAAAAAGAGGTAATTACCGTTAGAATCTTTGGCAGTTCTAATCTTCCAGCGGATGACTTCAAGATAGTAGTAGAGTCGGTTAAATGCTTCTTGATGGTAGGTTAAAGTGGTGATTTGATGCCCTTTATCTCGTTGATAGGTCTCCCACATCAGCTTATGCAGTCCGATAATTAAAAAATCATTTCTATCCTTGATATCTGGTGACTTATCAAAAGCAATACGCAAATAATCATCATAAGTACGAAGATAGGCATTATTGTATTTGATACGAATACTATTGTTAGATTGTCGAAGGTCGTTATAGATATAGTTTTGCTGAGATTTACTGTAGTGTGTAGGATTTCTAAGGTCAAGTTTTTCTTTGTATTGTTTCAGCAAAGCTATGAGCGATTGATAGTCTCGATTCATTTGGGTTGCCCCATGAGACTGTAATACCTCAGAAACCTTCTCTTGGTTGGCGGCGCATCCTATAAAAAAAATCAAAAAAAAGAAGAGTAAACCAGTACGTAAAAGTCTATTCATCTAAGATTTCTTCGGCTTTTTTAATCTGCTTTTTGATGATTTTAATACTGTCTTTGAGTGCTTCACGTTTAATGATATCGGTCTCATTTTTCATCTCTTGTTTAAGGGCAATTCGTCGGGCTTTGAGTTTGTGCATCAACTCTTTTATAGCATCTTTTTTGGATTCATCACTGTGCGGTGTGAGCCCAAAAAGTTCTTCAATTTTGGTAATAAATTTAGACTTACTCATGCGTTACTCCTTTTCTCTGGATTATTAGCCATTTCATCAACTTCTTGCTCATTTAACAAGAGCGCCTCTCTTCCTTCTTTGAGGGTAGTGTCTTCATGAACAAAGAGCGTATGAGCCACTTCTGCAAGCTCGGTAGCGATAGTATAAGCGTAGGTGGTATCATTCATGAGTGACGTTGCCATTGCAAAGGTTATTTTATTGGTACGAATAAGATTGTCCAATGATTTATTGGCAGCAATATCATATTTCTGAATATCAAGTTTGAGCTTACTGAGCAAAAGTACCGCAATATCTTCTTCATTGGCACTAAAAATAAGTTGCATATTACGTAAGAGTTTGATAAGACTTCTACGAATATGGTTATATTCATCTTTGATTGACTCATTATCTGATTCGATGTAATGCATCATGTTTTTTTGCATATGTTTAGCAGCTTTAAAAGCCTCAATAATTTTAATATTGGCATTTTTGATAGGGATGAGTTTGAGGTTTGCATCTTCTGCAAATTTGCCTTGAGCCATAACGGCGAAATTAATAATTTTGCCATAAATCATTTTGATACGGTTTTCATAAAAAAGCTCCATATCAATATGTATGGCTTTATTTCGAAGTTTAATAATATCGTCTATCTCCATGCCTGAGATAATATCTTCTTTGGTGATGCTAAGCCCTTTAGCGATAATTTCAAAAACATTGCTATACAGATGCTTGGTTTCTTTAAAAAGAACGGCTTGTGCGGTATCTGGAAAATCAAGGGATAAATCATTGATGTAGAGGACATCATCCATTATACTCTCTTCAAGAATAGGTTTTTTCAGTATACTATCAAGCAGATGACTAAGAAGTGTAATGAGCGGAGAAAATAGTGCAACGCATAGCACATTGAAATAGGTATGGTAAAGTGCAATTTTGAGCGCTAAATCACTTGATTTAATGCCTAAAAAAGGTGCTGTAATATCGATCAGTTGTACACTTTGTGGTACAAGCCCAATGAGTAAAAGTCCTGTTGTAAAATTGATAAAAAAATGTGCTCCAGCGAGTTTCTTACCTTCAATACTAGCTCCCAAGGCTCCAATGATAGCGGTAATGGTAGTACCCATGTTTGCCCCAATGGTGAGTGCAATGGCATTTTCATAGGTGATTTGTGAGGCTGATAATGCGGTTAAAATTAAAACTAAACTGGCGTGCGAGGATTGCATAATGATGGTTGCAATAATGCCAATCACCACGAAAATAAGTGTTCCACGAAAACCGCTCACAGCATATTTAGTGAGATCAATACTCTCTTTAAAGGCATCAAAACCCTCTTTCATATACGCAATACCTAAAAAAGCAAAGCCCAGTCCTGTTAGAACATAACCAAAACCCTTCAGTTTTTGATTGCTTTGGAAGATAAACATAGTGCCAAAAACTAACATCGGCATCGCATAGGTTGCAAGACTGATTTTGAGTCCATAGCCCGCGATAAGCCATGCGCCAGTTGTTGTCCCGATATTGGCTCCTAAAACGATACCAATTCCTTGAGTCAGCCCAATCAGTCCCGCACTGATAAAAGAGATGGCAATGACGGCGACAAGACCACTGGATTGCATTAAGGTTGTTGTGATAGCTCCAAATATGATACTTTTATAAACCTTGTTGGTAAATGCTTTTAAAAATTTATCTAAAAGGCCTCCTGTAAAAAAACGAAAACCCTCTTCCAAAGAGAGCATCCCAAAGAGAAAAATAGCTACACCAGCACTAATGCTTAAGGTATTTTTGCTTTGAATAAAGGCATAACTCAGCGTAATAATCATCAAAAGTAAAAAGAGACGTTTCATCGGCTTTGCCTTGACAAAAGAGATGGTGAATAATTATTGTATCACTTTTTTGATATAATCAAAACAAAAAAGGATTGATATGCCACTCCTCGATAGTTTTTGTGTAGATCACGTCAAAATGCCTGCCCCTGCGGTCAGAGTCGCTAAAAAAATGAAAACTCCCAAAGGAGACGAAATCAGTGTTTTTGATTTGCGTTTTTGCAAACCCAATCAAGACATCTTACCTGAACGAGGTATTCATACCTTAGAACACCTTTTTGCAGGTTTTATGCGACAGCATCTTAATGGCAATGGTGTGGAGATTATTGATATTTCACCGATGGGGTGTCGCACAGGATTTTATATGAGTCTTGTGGGTGATCCTAATGAAGAGCGTGTTGTGAATGCGTGGGAAGCCTCGATGAAAGATGTTCTGAGTGTTAAGAGTGAAAAAGATATTCCTGAGCTTAATATTTATCAATGCGGTACATGCCAAATGCACTCTTTGGATGAAGCCCAAACGATTGCTCAAAAGATTTTGACGCAAGGTATTGGTATCATGGATAACGAAGCGCTAAAACTGGATATTTCACAACTTTAAAGAGAGTTTTTGCTCTCTTTAAAGTATTCAAGTTTTTTACCAAACCCCAGTGTATTATCGGTAAATTTAATATACTCAATTGCAATACTCCATAGTGATGGGTTCATAGCAAGTGCGTAAGGAAAACGTTTAAAGTAAGCTTTTTCCTCTTGTTCATCTGCTTTTTGATAGTGCCCTGTAAACTGAAGACCTTGAATTTTTCCTACCACAGATGTTTCTAAGGCGATGCTTCCTGCAACACGGCTATTCAGTAATGCTTCACTTCCATGTCGCGTTTGCTCACTTGTTGCGATAACAAACGAAGGAGTCTCTTTTATGAAAGCAAAAAAACAGCTTGCGCAATAGGGCTGATTTTCGTGACATGTCGCCAATGTTAAGAGATGGTGTTTGGCGATAAATTTTTGAATGGCAACATCAAGCATTCTTACTCCAAATTCTTTTTAAATCGTTTGGCTGCAATGATAACAAAAAAACCACCCAAACCTATAAGCGCACAAAAATCTTCCCATAAATCCATAAAATCTGCCCCTCGAAGCACGATACCACGCATAATGTCAATATAATACGTCGCAGGGATAAGATAGCTAAAAGCATAAATTACCGTAGGCATTTCAGCTCTTGGGAACATAAAGCCTGAGAGAAGGATGGAAGGTAACATTGTTAGAAAGGCGTATTGGATTGCTTGCATTTGATTTTGTGCTTTGGTAGAGATAAGAAGCCCAAGCCCAAGCATACAAAAAATATAGGTTAAACTCATCAGTAAAAGAAGTACAATACTTCCCGTAATGGGTACGGCAAAGAGTGTGTTCATGATGCCAACCACCACAAGAACTTGAATAAAAGCGATGATATTAAAAGGAGCGAGTTTTCCAAGCATTAAGCCCATCGGCTCTACAGGAGTAACAAGGATTTGCTCTAATGTGCCTTTTTCTTTCTCTTTTACGATAGAGAGTGAAGTGAGTATAACGGTGGTAATCGTAAGGATAATAGCAATAAGCCCAGGAACCATAAAATTAGCTGTCTTAGATTCAGGATTGTAAAGCATTTGAGTACGTACATCCACTGCTTTGGGTGTTGTATCAAATGTTTTAAGATTGAGTCCATAATGAAGCCCTATAAGAGACGCGGCTTGTTGGGCTTGCGAAGCGATTGTTGAGTCACTGCCATCAATGAGTACTTGTACAGAGGCTTCGTGTGCATTTAAAAGATCGCGCGTATAATTTTCAGGGATGATAATACCCACTTTGGATTCGCCTTTGACTATACTTTTTAGAAGAGCTTCTTTGCTTTTGGCTTCTTGATGGATTTTAAAATAGCCGCTGTTGGTAAATTGCCACAATAGTTCGCTACTTTTTTGACTTCGATCGAGATTGAGTACAATGGAAGGTATATTGTGAACGGTTGTATTAATAGCATATCCAAACACAATGAGTTGAAAAATAGGGATTAAAAAGATAAAGAAAAGTGTGCCATGATCACGGCTAATTTGTTTACTCTCTTTGTAAAAGATGGCTTTAAATCCTCTGAGCATTTTCATCCGCCATGGTGGTAAAACTAACAAAAGCATCTTCTAATGAGGGCTCAAGAGGTATGATTTTTTCACACGTAACTCCATCATTTTCCAACTGCTTTAGAATCATTTCAATAGAGTACTTTTCATGGTATAACAGATGCACTGAGCGTCCGAAAATGGTTGCATCTTTGACAAAGTCATAGTTTTTTAAACACGCAAGCGCTTTAGCAATAGGGGTGGCAAAGACTTCTACACGACGGTACCCTTGAGGATTTATGGAAGGATGATGACGTATCTCTTCAAGGGAGCCATTAATAACAAGCTTTGAGAGATAGATATATCCTAAGCTGCCACAGCGTTCTGCTTCATCCATGTAGTGTGTGGTGACAAAAAAGGTAACACCAAGGGCGGCATATTCAAAAAAAATATCCCACAACTGCCGACGTGCCACTGGGTCAATACCCGCTGTTGGCTCATCTAAAAAAAGTACTTTGGGTTCATGGATAATGGCGCAAGCAAAAGCTAAACGTTGTTTCCAACCACCGCTAAGTTTCCCTGCCAATCGCTCTTGGTAGGGAAGAAGTTCGAGTTTTGCCAGTAAAAAAGCAATGCGTTCATTTAGTTTAGTCGCATTCAAGCCATAGATCGAGCCATAAAAGCGCATATTTTCAGCCACGCTCAAATCTTCATAAAGGCTAAATTTTTGAGACATATAACCCACGTTTTGGCGTATCATTTCACCTTCATCTTGAGCGTCAAAGCCCAGAACAGAAGCTTTACCTGCACTTGGCGCTAAAAGACCGCACAGCATCTTAATTACCGTAGTTTTACCTGAGCCGTTGGGACCTAGAAAACCGTAAATTTCACCCTGTTTGACCTCGATGTTTAAATCGCTTACAGCTGTAAAAGAGCCAAAGCGTTTGGTGAGGCCTTCTGTTGAAATGGCATTCACGGAGCTATGACCTCGATAAACATTCCGCTTTTTAGTGCAGGATCAGAAATTTTTGCTTTAACTGCAAAAAGTAGATTAGCTCTATCATTTTGGGTAGAGATGTTTTTAGGCGTGAACTCGGCACTGTTAGCGATGTAAAAGATTTCTGCATTAAAAAGTTTGTCAGAGCCATCAATGTGCAATGTGACTTTTTGCCCAAGATGGATAGTATGCAAAAGTGTCTCAGGAACATAAAATTTTGCATACATATTTTGGGGTGTACTAAATTGAACAGCGATTTGATTTTTACCGATTAGATCACCCTTTTGGACTGAGATTTTTTCAATTCTTCCATTTTCTGGTGCGACAATAGTAGCCTCATCTAATGTAATGAGCCAGAGTTTAAGTTCTGCTTGACTCTCTTTGAGAAGTGCTTTTTGAATCGCAATATCTTCTACTCGAAAACCATTTTGATACAGAGCAAGTTTTGCAACACTATTAGCATAATTGGCCTCTGCTTCATGTAATGTATTGCGTGCTGTATCGAATTCTTGTTGCGTTGTAGCATTAGCATAAAAGAGTTTAGATTGTCTTTGATACTGTGTTTGCGCATTGATACGGATGGCATTTTTGGCATCCATTGCTGCTTTTGCCATGAGTATTTCTTCTTTTTGATAGCCATAAGTAAGTTTGTTGAGTGTTTGCTGTTGCGATTCTATTTTTGCGCGTAAAGCTTCAATATTTGCGTTTGTTTCATGGGTGTCAAAACAAAGAATCGCATCACCTTTTTGAACACTTTCGCCTTCTTGTTTGAAAATGCGCTCAACCCTTCCACCCACCTTGGATCCAAGATAAGCATCGTGTGTCTCGATTTGCCCGCTAAAGGTAATAGCAGAAGGTGTGAAGAGTGAAAAGCCCGATAAAAAACTTACTATCATGAGCAGAAAAGCACCTGAAAAGAGTTGTTTTACCATGATTTGGTCCTTTTTTAGCCTATATGGCATTATAAAACAATTACCCAAAGAGGTCAATCAATTCGTTGCATATAAGCTAAATAATTTATACTAAAATTGTTTTTGTGATAACTTTAATCAATACAGCTCTACAATAGACAGTATCGTATATGGAAAGGATTTACAATGTTGAAGATGGCTTTATGGACACTTGCATTTACATATTTATTGGCAGAGTATAATCCTATGGTTTTGCAATTGACAGGGGTAAAAACAACCCATTCTTATGAAGATGGCAGTACAAAAGATGTTGATATTCAGCGTGATATTCCCAAAGAGTGCCTTGATGTTGGTATTGAAGCGACACTTTTATTTAGTGGTAACTTTGCCAGTGATACCGTACCGCTTTCTTGTACCAAACGTTTTGTCACTACTGTTGGCAAGGCACAACCAATGTTAGCAGCTCCAGGGGTACGAAGTGTTGGAGAGGTGGAAGTTCTTGATTTTATAAAAAATAAGCTAGGTGCTTTACCAAAGGAATATATTCTTGTAGATGCCCGAACGCAAGAATGGTTTGAGCAGATGAGTATCCCAAGTAGCGTCAATATACCTTACACTCATATGGAGTACGATGAGGTAATGCCTGAAGATTTTTTTCGTACAATGAAACTTTTGTCATTTGAAAAAAAAGGTAATCGTTATGATTTTAGCCATGCTAAAACAGCTTTACTATTTTGCAATGGGCCGTGGTGTTCACAATCACGTTTAGGGATTCAAAAGTTGTTAAAAATTGGCTACCCAAAAGAGAAATTATTGTGGTATCGAGGAGGAATGCAAGATTGGCTTATTTTTGGTTTTACGACGGTTAGACATTCTCACTAAATGATGGTGTTAGGAAAGTGGGTTGGTATCAGTGACAGGCACAAAGGTATCTTTTCGCCATTGTTCGATTTTAAGATCATTTTCTAAGATATGCTCCACCAACCATTTGTGTGTAATCGCTTTCATTGCTTCTTGAATAGCAAAA
This sequence comes from Sulfurospirillaceae bacterium, assembly GCA_028693565.1. Classification (GTDB taxonomy): domain Bacteria; phylum Campylobacterota; class Campylobacteria; order Campylobacterales; family Sulfurospirillaceae; genus Sulfurospirillum. The sequence continues at coordinate 27,435 of JAQUVE010000016.1, forward strand.
ATAGTCTTTTTTTCTTTAAGAATGGCAGTAAAATTTTTAATAAAATCTTCATGGAGTTTTTTGTGGTGGGCAAAGTAAGGGTACTCGATACTTTGCATATAAGCTTCTTCTTCAGCAAAATGTTCTTTCATATAGTTAAAAAACTCTTTGAATAGGTTGGCTAGTTCTTCTTTTGTTGTGCTTTTTTCATCTAATTGTCTCGCACAATTTGTCAGTCTAAAAAGTTCTTTATGTTGGGCATCTATTTTTTCATTCTTGAGGCTAAAGCGTTCTTGCCATTCGATACTCATATAAGACTCCTTGTGATGTCGTGTAAAGTATAACGCACCAAAACAGAAAGAAACCTAAAATAAGTGTTTAAGTCATAAAGTAAAAGTCTTAATTAAAGGCAAATTTGAAACGCATAAAATCCTATATGAATTATCGGTAAAAACGACATTTTAAAAGGTTTTAATTGACACAATAGAAACTTTATGGTGATAAGCGTTGATAATTTTTCTATGTGTTTGAAAATGGAATTATCGTTGCTTATTTAAGGTACAGTAACATAGCACTTTTTTTGTTACCAAGCTGATATAATTTTTTTATACAATCACTGCGTGAAAGGAAGTCAGATGTCAGTCAGTAAAGTTTATGTACTCGATACAAATATAATTCTTCACAACACCAATTTTATCAAAGAGTTGTGTGATGGTGGAAATAACATAATCGTGATCCCCGAAACCGTTCTTATCGAACTGGAAGATTTTAAGAAAAACTTCACCGAACTTGGCTATCAAGCTAGAAGTTTTGCACGGATGTTGGCATCGTGTACGGTGCTTGAAGTAGAGATACAAGAAAATGTGCGCATTGTGAAAATGCAGCATGGCGAAGATGTTTTTATCCATCTTTTTTCAAAGAATATGTACGAATCAGATTTAGATGCACAATATATTAATGAATCAAACGACAAGCGCATCATCGAAGTGGCCGCTTCAGCGCAAGAGTATTATAAAGATAAAAAGGTTATTTTTCTCTCCATCGATGTGTATGCCCGTATGTTTGGGCTTTTTTCCAATGTCACGGTGGAGTCCCTAAGAGAAGATCGAAGTGATGTGCCTGACTTTGAGTTTGTCAAGCAACTCAAACTTGATTCGGCACTGTTTAACACGCTCGATAAGAAGCTTATCACCGAGTATGACCCAGAGTATCGCAATGGAAATTACAGTTATGAATTCATCAGTGATGATGGGAATAGTACGTATGGGGTGATCTCTCCTGGAGGCGTGATTCACATCATCAATGAGGATTTGGATTTTCGAGGTTTAGAAGTCAAGCCTATCAATACAAAACAAAAGTTCTTCATGAAGGCACTTTTGAGCAATCTTTATGACATTCATGTTATTGATGCACGAGCGGGTAGTGGGAAAACGTTGATGGCTTTTGTAGCGGCGATGCGTTTGGTCATGAAGGGCAGTTACGAGAAGATTGTTTATGTGCGCAACTCCATCGAAAGTGTTGATAAAGGTGCAGATATCGGCTTTCTCTCTGGCAATGAAGAAAAATTTCGTATTTACAATATGGCGCTGTACGACACACTCGAATTTATCGCTAAGAAAAAGATGAAAAAACGTGATGTCATGGAGCCTCAAGTGGCGATTGAAAAGAAAGTGGCGGAGCTGATTACGAAGTTTAATATCGAGAAATTATGGCCAGGTGAAGCCAGAGGTCGAACGCTCTCCAATGCCATCGTTATTTTAGATGAGTGGCAAAATAGTTCTAACAATACGACTCAACTGATCCTTTCTCGTTTGGATAACAACTGTAAAGCCATCGTTATTGGCTCCAATCGACAAATTGACAATATGTACCTTAACCGTTTCAATAACGGTTTAACCTCCTTGCTTAAACAGACTAAAAAAGAGCAAAGCCATATCTCGTTGTTTGCGATAGAGCTGGATAAATCGGTACGAGGTAAGTTTTCACACTTTGCCGATGAAATTTTTGGAGACAGCGATAAACAAAGATGACCAAACACTATTTTGCCCAGCACGATGAACCGTTACATTTTCGCTCTATCTTTATCTCAGATGTGCATTTAGGAACGAAGTTTTCACAAACCGATGAGTTGTTGGAATTTTTCAAATACACACGATGCGAAAATCTCTATTTGGTGGGCGATATTGTAGATGGCTGGGCGATTAAACGCAAGCTTAAATGGGCGCAATCACATTCGGATGTGATACAAAAGATTCTTCGTAAAGCACGTAAAGGGACAAATGTTTTTTATGTGACAGGCAATCATGATGATTTTTTGCGCTCTTTTTTGCCTCTAGGATTGGGTGAGAATTTTACCATTGCTGATGCGTTTGAGTATATTTCATTGCGCCGTGAACGCTTTTATGTCACCCATGGAGACTTTTTTGATAGTGTCACGATGACCAAACGGTGGCTTGCGGTACTTGGTGATATGGGTTATGATGTGTTGTTGAACGTCAACCAAATTTTGACATGGCTTCGTAAAAAGATGCGCTATAAAAGCCATTGGTCACTGTCAAAATATGTCAAAGATAATGTCAAAAGCTCTGTAAGCTTTATCACGGATTTTGAACAAATACTCAGCGAGCATGCCAAAAGACATCAGTACGATGGTGTTATTTGCGGGCATATCCATAAGGCTGAGATCCGCGATATTGATGGGATAAAATACCTTAATTGTGGCGATTGGGTAGAGTCTTGCAGTGCGGTTGTTGAAACAGATGAGGGTGAGTTTAAAGTCATCCATTGGCTGGAAGATTGAAAGTCTCTTTAGCGCTCTCGGGTGGTGCAGCACGAGGTGCTTTTCATTTAGGTGTATTGAGTGCACTTGAAGAAATTGGCATTGAAATAGAAGCTATTTCAGGAACCAGTATAGGCTCCGTAATTGCAGTAGGGTATGGTTCGGGGCTAAGACCTTACGAGATGTTAGAGATATTTAAGTCTAAAGCCTTTAAAAAAGTGTTACAATTTAACTACTTTCAAAAAGGGGTGCTAAAGATTGACGAGAGTGCTTCCATCCTTCAAACCTTTGCTCCCATTAAAAAACTCGAAGCGATGGTGCGACCCACATTTATCACGTGTGTTGATGTTTTAAGTGGGAAAATCGTGCGTTTTAGTGAGGGTGATGCTATTACGCTTGCCATCGCAAGCTCTGCTTTAATGCCACTTTTTAGACCTATTGCGTATGAAAATTATTTATTAATTGATGGTGGTTTTATGGATAATCTTCCTATCGCACCGCTCAAAGCTTTTGATGTTCCTATCTTTGGTGTGGATTTACACCCGCTTCTTGAAAGCCAAAAACGTCATTTTTTTGGGGTCTATTTTCGCTCATTATTTTTAACATTTATCGCTTCCTCTCAGTCTCAAATAGAGGCTTGTGATGTGTATATCACCGATTCTCGTTTAGAAGGTTCAACTCTTTTTGGATTTGGTGATTTAGATAAATGTTTTTCTTTAGGCTACGAAAGTGGCCATCAGCAAATTTTGACATACCTGTCACAAACAATGTATAATAAATGTTTTTAGTATGAAGGAATGAGATGACTAGTAAAGAGTATTTAACACAAATGTTCGCTCTCCAACAAAAACTTAATGATGAGACCAATGGGATTGGTTGGGAGAATGGTTACACAAAAAATAATCGCATGATCAATTGGAAACGTTGTATTTATATGGAGAGTGCAGAGCTTATCGATAGCTTTACATGGAAACATTGGAAGAGTATTGATAAGCCAACGGATTGGGATAATGCAACGATTGAGATTGTTGATATTTGGCATTTTGTGATGAGTTTATTATTGGAAGATTATAAGGTCAATAATCGTGGTGGTTTAGAACAATTAATTTTAGATGTTTTGGATGTACAGGGTTTTGAAGCGTTTACAAAAGAGCCACAATCTAATCAATCTGCGGATGTGATGGAATTAATTAATGATATTGAAAGTATTATCCATGAAACAACAGGTTTTGAGTTAGATTTATTTGATGGGTTGCTACGTGACTATTTTACATTAGCCCGAAAATGTGGTGTAAATTTGAAAATTTTATATAAATTTTATGTCGCTAAAAATGTTCTCAATCAGTTCCGCCAAGACCATGGGTATAAAGAAGGTAGTTACAAAAAAATATGGAACGGTAAAGAAGATAATGAAGTGATGTTAAGCTTTTTAGATGGGGAAGAAGCACCTACTATTGAGGATTTATATAAACAACTTGAAAAAGCCTATAAGTAGTGATTGACCACTACTTATAGACAATACTTCGGCTTTTTGGAGTCTCCAAAAATTCTACATGTGAGACTTCAATGCCCAATTTTTCCATTTTAGCTTGAATGATATGCATAAGCCATGTTGAGATATTCTCACTCGTTGGTACGAAATCAACGATGATATAGCCCTCATACATCTCAAAAATATGACTTGGTTCATCTTTGATACGATTTAAATCAGGTGTTTGGTAGCCACTTTCGTGTGTGATAAGTTGTTGTTTATCGTGATAATGGGGCAATAACGTTTCAAAAAGTGGATCATGAATATCAATAATAAATTTATGATCTAGCGTACTGTCTAAAAAGAGTTTAAACCAATTGAGATGATTAAAGTCTGTCACCATGCCATTTTTTAGCTCACCACTTTGCAAATAAACAATGATTTTGCCTTGATGTCCATGCAGATGCCGACATGCTAAACACCCACTTAGTGAAAATTCTGGGTGTAATTCTTGCGACCAAACACGATGCCCATAACAAAAATCAAACTCTTTACTTATTTGCCAAATCATTTCCTATAACCTTTGTTTTAATACTTAAATGATACCTAAAAAGAGATATAAAAAAAATTCTTATTCATTTTTTTAGTGAAACTATATTATGATAAACTCAACTTTCGCACATAAAACCTAACTCTTTCTTCGTGTAAGCACCGATGGCTGTGATGATTTGGTGTAATTCTTTATTGCTCTTGAAATTATCGCTGATATTAGCTATGTTGGTGAGGATTTGC
>JAQUVE010000133.1 GCA_028693565.1 Sulfurospirillaceae bacterium
GCTCTTTAGGCTCTACCATCCCAAGGGTCAGCTCTCCTGCATGAAGGGCACGATGCACTTGCGGGTATTTACTTTTAAGGTAGTGAAACATGCGCATATGAAGGGTGTAATCGTTGAGTGCAACAGCGTTATTTTCAGGAGCGACGATATTGATACCCACGATGAGCGGTGAGCTAAGAGCGGCTTGATACCCTGAGTAAAGATCCGTAAACACTTGAAGTGGCTCAAGCACACGTAGGGCATACGTTTGATATCGCATCGTAAAATTTTCATCGTCAATACCTTGATGTAAGTGTTCAAGCTCTTTAACACGCTGTTGGATTATGGCGTTAAACGTGACATTGTCTTGATACGTTGCGCTGATACGTTCTAGTAAAGCGTTAACCTCTTCTTGTGTACGTGCACAATGCAATGCATCGTTAAGCTCTTTTCTTTGCTGCGCATCAAAATAATCAGCACTATTGATGCCTACACGTGAAAGCATACTCTCCACATACGAAACACTTTCACTCAATGCTCGCTCTTTGATACGCTTAAGCCCCACCTCCATGTATTGAGCTGATATAGGCGAAAAATAGCCAAATGTATTGAAAAAATGACTATCAGGGGGCAGTTGTTCATGACTATGATTCGAAAAATCTTTGTCAGACCACAAACTTAAAAGCTTACGGTAGCTTGCATCATCTGCGATAAGCGCATCCACACTCACCGCTTGACATGCTCCATCTCCTTGTGTTTTGACGATTTTGAAGTTGCATGAATCGATAAACCAACCCTTTGCCTTAACCCACTCTAAATAGGTTTCAGCATAGATAGAGCCCGAATAGTGATGGTGCAAATCGCCCCCTTTGGGCATCTGTGTAAAAAAAAGATTCATCATCGCAAGATTGGGCTCTTTAGCCTCAAACATCTGCTCATACAATGCTGATGTCGTTTGCTCATCATGGTTGTGCGGAAGGTTTGGTGCAGTACATCCTGCCCAAAAAAGAAGGAAAACACAAAGGCTTAAATGCTTAAGATAATGCATCTTAACTCCTTACGGATGAAAGTCTAATTTATTGATACGTTCATTGGCCTCAGCGATACGCTCAAACGAAATCGCACTGCTTTTGACTTGTGCTAAAATCGTCTCGATGATTTCATCAGTGTTCGTATGGGAGAGCTGATTGCCAAAAAGAAGCATATCGATGCCCGAATTAATTGCAAGTGTTACGGTCTCTTTGAGACTGTAAAATCGAGCAATCGCTTCCATCTGCAAATCATCACTAACAAGCACACCTTGATAGCCCATTTTGTGGCGTAAAAGCGTGGTGTTTGTAGCATAAGAAAGCGTTGCAGGATAAATTGTATCGAGCTTCGCATTAAAAACGTGCGCCGACATAATCATCGAAACACGTTTTGCATTGATAAGGTTTTGATACGGTTCTAACTCTTTTTCACTCCATGTGTTCGTGACATCTACAAAGCCTTGATGTGAGTCACCAAGAGATGAGCCATGCCCTGGGAAATGCTTGAGCACGCTGATGATGCCTTTTTGAGCTAGTGCTTCCATGAACATATGGGCATACTGTGTGACTGTGGCGCTCTCTTTTCCGTATGAGCGCTCTAGTCCTACAATGACCTTATTGTCTGGGTTGACTGCCAAATCTACGACAGGAGCAAAATCACAATTTATCCCGTTGCTGTTCAGCATTTGAGCCATTTGGCTGTAAACCTCTTTAGCAGAAACCAATGGCATTTTAGAAACTGAAAATGCGGAAGGCGTTTGCGCAAAACCATCACGTGCTTTAAGCCTCGCCACCATACCACCCTCTTGATCAAGTGCGATAAGTAAAGGTTTTTTAGCATAATGCTTGAGCTCTTTAGTGAGTATTTGTAATTGTGCGGAGGAGCTAATATTTTTAATATGATTTTTTTCTTTGTAGAATCTATCAAATAAAATGACACCACCAAGTTCATAGCGCTGAAGCTCTTTAACGATGGTACTTCGCTCATCAATCGTCGCATCATCAAAACCAACAACCAACATACGGCCTATCATTTTTTTCAAATCCGTATCATTTGGCATCGCCTGAAGCGGGAGCATAAAGAGAGAAAAAATCATCAACAAATAGATAATTTTACGCACAAAACTCCTTTGCTATTTAAGAAATTATAGCAAAGTTACGATTTTTTGAGCTTGAATGAACGGATAAAAAATATTAATAGAACGCACACAAATTGACTCTGCGCTAGACTAGATTTTAAATTCGTTTAGCTTCTCTCGAAGCTCTTTCCCCCAACTGTTAAGCACCGTTGCCATCGTAGTAATTTCTTCTGTTTGCAATGAGTTTTCATGAAAGATAGCTTCTATATGTTTCGAAGAAGCCATAGCTTCTTTGGTTTCACTCTCTATTGCTTGCGATTGTTGCGCAATATAATGGGAGAGCTCAATATTTTTATCTGACACAAGAATCAATTTATCAATGACGGCATTAGCATCGCAAGAGACATTCTGCAAATCATACACCTCTTTGGCATTGTGCTCCATTTGCATACTGATAGTATGAATAGACTCAACAATGCCCGAGATAGTTCGATTGATCTCTTCTAAGCTTCTTTGTGTTTTTTCCGCAAGATTACGTACTTCATCGGCGACGACGGCAAACCCCCTTCCATGTTCACCCGCACGTGCTGCTTCTATGGCAGCATTAAGTGCAAGTAAATTGGTCTGATCAGCGATATCATCGATAATCGAAAGAACCTCTTTGGTTTGTCTTGCTTCATTACTGAGCTGATTGAGTTCATTGACTAAAATCGTTTCCTTCTCAACACTCACTTTTATTTTTGCACCCAAATCAATAATGTTTTTTTGCGTATCACCAAGATAGGTACCGATGTGTTGCATCTCATCACGACTTTGTTGCGCTGCAATGTTGATATTACCGAAAACAGCACTCATTGTAGTCACATTTTTTGTGCTTTCATTTAAAATGGCTTGTTGTTTTTGTGTTTGCGCATTTAAAAATGAAGCGATATCTTGTAATTTAGATGAAATTTCATCGTGCGATTTTGAATGTTCTTGAAACCCAATGATGGCAGTTTTAATTTTATTTTTAAAATAGACAACCGACTGCAACATCGTGGATGACTCGGAATTAAAACTGGTATCAATCGTAATCTCTTTTGTTAAATCCATTGAAGCGAGGGAAGTATTTATTTTTCGACTAACATCAACACCCCATTTCTTTTCGTCAAAATCATGAATGATTAAAACAGCCGCTAAAATGTACTGAATAGTTGCACCAATAAAACTTTCCGTAAAAAAGAAAGCGTTGATGGGTAGTAGTAAAAATGCAACGATATGAATGGTGCGCATTCGTAAAAAAAGTGATTTCATAAAGCCCTCTCAAATAGTTTATTTAAGAGAAATATAGTCCTATTCTAAATTTATTGCATTGATGCGTATCAATTCTTTATGCTCTCTTTAAAACGTATCGTTTGGCTTGAGGAATTTTCAATGCACTGTAATTGATACTCTATCATCGCATGAAAAGGCGTCAGGAAAGTTTTCAGTGTTTCATGAACTATCGTTTCGATGCCCCACTGATTGAGTAGCTCTAATACCGTATGTGTAGACTCAATAGTCGAGAGACAATACTCCAAAGGCTGCTCTTTGATCTTAAACTCTGAACGTTTGGTCGCATCAAAACTGATACGAGGAAGATCACGCAAATTGCGACTTAAACGCATCATCTTAAGCGCACACGCCCATGTCGAATCGATAAGAAAAATCGCTAGAGGTTTGCTTGGATATAAAGGCTCATGGCTTAGGTTAATCGCCTCTTTACAAGGGTAGAGAATATAGCTTTGATGGCTCTTTAATATCTCGTTAATGCGTTCACACGCACTAAAGTCAATACCCATAAACCATTCCGAATTAGGAAGGGAAAGATGGGTGAGATGTCCTGTGCCATTTTTGGTTTTTTTAAACTCTTTTGGGTGCATCAAAATGATAAATTTAGTGTGCGTCTCAATAGGGCGAATATACTCACACATACACGAACTTTTAGGTCTGTAACAGTGGTAACATGTCGCCCTATCGCCAAATATCGTTTGCATCATTCACCTTAATATAATGGGGGATTATACTAAAAAATAGGAGAAGTTTAGTAAAGATAAAGCTCAATTGCCGTTGCCCTTGGCTTCATTCCTCAAACATGTAAAATAAAAAAGTGATCAAAAAGAGTACAGAGTCAAAAATATTAGGACATTTGCTGGATATCTTCGGTCACAAACCCATCATTAACGCGAATAATTCTGTCAAATAACGGAATCATCCGTTCATCATGCGTGACGACCAAGATAGCAACGTCTTGTTCTGTGGCAAGCTTTTTAAGTAACTGCATGACAGAAAGAGCACGTTCACCATCTAATGCGGCTGTTGGCTCATCGGCTAAAATTATTTTTGGATTATTGGCCAGCGATCTAGCGATGGCGACTCTTTGACTTTGCCCACCTGAAAGCTGCGAAGGCATAGCAGTGAGTTTGTTCCCTACACCCAAATAATCCAACAACTCTTTTGCTTTCAAGGTCGCTTCTTTAGGATTAGTTTTGTTCATCAGTGGAACAAGCGTTATGTTCTCTTCGACATTTAAAAAAGGAATGAGATTGTGCGACTGAAAGATAAATCCAATCTTTTGGCGTCGTAATTTTCGTGTGTCGCTGATACGCCAGTGTTGATCAAAAATAAGTTCCCCATCCAGATATAATTTCCCTTGTGTGGGTTCTGTGATGCACCCTATCATAGTGATGAGTGTTGTTTTTCCCGACCCACTTGGCCCTAAGAGCGCAACGGTTTCTCCTTTGAAAATTTCAAACGAACACGCTTTAATCGCCATGACAGCATTTTCGCCTTTTCCATAAGTTTTTGAAAGCTGTTCTACTTTAATGACACTTTGGTGCGATGGTTGCATATTATCCTCCAATGGCGCTAGCGGGGTCAATTTTGAGTGCTGAACGCACGCCAAAAAGCGAACCGAGGATACTCACGACGATGACAATCACCAAAAGACTCAGGGCATCCGAGCTCATTAAAATAGTTCTTTTGGGAAATAAATCTACTAAGCTGTGTGAAAAGAGATTGCCTGCTATAAAAGATAATATTCCTAAAAGAATGGATTGTTGTACAATCATTTTTATAATCACCCCATTCGAAGCGCCAATTAGTTTTAAAATGGCGATCTCTTTGAGTTTTCCCATGGTCATTGTGTAGATAATTAAAGAGATAATCACAGAAGCTACGAGTAATAAAATCACGGTAAACATACCAATTTGTTTGGAAGAGCGTTCAATGAGATTTTTCGTTAAAATGGACGATTGTTCCTCTTGAGTAAGAACTTTAACATGCTTCCATCGCTCTATTTCTTGTGCTATCGTTTGGGTATTTGTCCCTTTGTTTACTGTAACAATAATGGCATTTACCGTTGTTGTATCGGTTGTTTTAATGCCTCTGGCACGGTCATTGCGAATCTGTTCATTGCTCGATAGAAACTGAAGTTTTTGTGCATCGGGAAGCGAAAAATAGACCATCAAATCGCCACTGGAAGAAACAGCATCTTTCGTAATGCCTACGACGTTAAAAATATCTCTTCCAATCAAAATTTCATCATGTAATTTAAATCCCGTTTTTTTATCAACAATCATCTCAAAATGATTCGCAAGAATCGGTCTTCCTTCTATGAGAAGATGGGGCGTGTAAAAGGAACCAACATCGTACCCCATAGCAAAAACCCGAATCGGCTGATTGTTGCGGTAAAGTTGAAGGTTTTGAAAGGTAACGGCTGAAACATCTTTCACGCCTTCGAAGGCTTTCATTTGGTATTTCATATCCTCATGTAAGCGTGAACTCTCAGCAAAAGGACCTAAGGTATCTTGTTGCACAATCCATAAATCAGCCTGAGTATCTTTGAGTAAAATATTGGCATCATCCACTAATCCTCGATAGACACCAATCATAATTAAAACAACGCCTAAGAGCATTCCAATGCCTGCAGACGTTGTAAGAAATTTGCCCAGAGAATGGGCGATGTCTCTTTGCGCTAAACTAATCATAATTTAATCCGCATACCCTCAGTCATGTCGCGTCCTGCGGGTAAAAGAATGGTGTCTTGCTCTGTTACGCCTTCTTTGATATGATGAGACCATCGGCATTGATGGTCAGAAATATCAGTGGTTTAAAATGTGCATGCCCCTCATTGACAAGCCAAACACCTTTGACACCTTTGTGTGTTGCAAGCGCTAAAAGGGGAAGAGTTAAGACGTGGGTGTGACGTGCCAGATCAATCGTAGCTTCCGCACGTTCTCCAACGTAAAGAGGCTGTTGTGGCTGATCAAACGCAATATCGACCTCTCGCTCCTCTGTGGTTCGATCGCTTTCTAAGCCAATTCGAGCGATATGCCCACTATAAGGTGTTGAAGGATGTGAACGCAAGGTAATAGACGCAGACGCTCCTACATGTAAAGTTCCACTTTGTCGTTCATTGATATAGATTTTGACCCAAATAGAATTTGGATTGATCAGTCGAAAGACAGGCGAACCCGAAAGAACCGTGCTTCCCACTTCGGCATCACGAGAAAGAACCACCATATTTTCAGG
>JAQUVE010000017.1 GCA_028693565.1 Sulfurospirillaceae bacterium
CCCCAATAACCATACAGGCATTATCCGTAGCTCCAATCTATGCACCGAAATCTTTCAAAATACCGCTCCAAACCATTATAAAGTCAAAGTGGTTTTTAATGATCAAAGTACCGCTGTTTATGAAGAGGCTGATTTAGTCAAAGTAGATAGTGGCATGATCAAAGAAGCCAAAAAAATTACAGCCCTTGATAGCATCAACGGAAAAGATATTTTCATTGTCGAAAAAGAGATGATCGAAGGAAAAACTGCCGTATGCAATCTTGCCAGTGTAAATCTCTCAAAAATTAATTCAAAAGAAGATATAGAACGAACTGTTCCTATCGCCATTCGCATGCTTGATAATGTTATAGACCTCAATTTTTACCCGCATGCCAAAGTCAAACATACCAACCTTCTCTCTCGTGCAATTGGCTTAGGCGTCATGGGTGAAGCACAAATGTTAGCCGAGCAAAAAATAGCATGGGGAAGCTATGAGCATTTTGCTAAAATTGATGAAGTCATGGAAGCCATAAGCTACAATGCGATTTATGCTTCTTCTAATCTAGCCATTGAAAAAGGCATCTACCCTGAGTTTCAAGGCTCAAAATGGAGCAAAGGCATCTTCCCTATCGATACTGCTAATGAGGAAGCTAAAAAGCTGGTTGACAGGGGAGGTCTCTTTAATTACGTGTACGACTGGGAAGCCCTTAGAGAAAAAGTTAAAAATAACGGTATGCGCAATGGTTATTTGATGGCAATCGCACCTACAAGCTCTATCTCTATTTTAGTCGGAACGACGCAAACGATTGAACCTGTGTATAAGCGTAAATGGTTTGAAGAAAATCTCTCAGGTATGATCCCCGTTGTTGTACCAAATCTTAGTCCAGACACATGGAATTTTTACACACCTGCATATGATTTAGATCAACGAGTCTTAATCAAAGCAGGCGCAATTCGTCAAAAATGGATTGACCAAGGCCAAAGCCTCAATATCTTCATGACCTTGGATAAAGCCAGTGGTAAATACCTCAATGACATCTACATGTTAGGCTGGAAACTAGGTATCAAATCAACCTACTATTTACGTTCGCAATCACCTGAAAACAAACTGGAAGTTGCCGATAGAAGTATTGAATGTGAAGGTTGCCAATAATATAAAGGAATTAAAATGACATATAAAGCACTTCAGATCGAAGAGATAGAGGGTAAATTTGTAAGCTCTATTAAAAATTTACCACTCGAAGTGCTGGATGTCAATGATGTTTTAATTCGAATTCACTATGCTGCTTTGAACTATAAGGATGCCCTTAGCTGTATTGGCAACAAAGGCGTTACAAAACACTATCCTCACACCCCTGGCGTTGATGGCAGTGGGGTTGTTGTACGAAGCAATTGTGAGCATATAAACATAGGCGATGAAGTAATCGTCACCAGTTTTGATTTAGGAATGAATACCAATGGTGCCTTTAGTGAGTATATCAGCGTCCCTAAAGAGTGGGTTATCCCTTTGCCCAAAACCTTAAGCCTTAAAGAAGCTGCAACTATCGGCACAGCAGGGCTGACAGCCGCTATTGGAGCACACAAACTTCTAAATAATGGTCAGAAAAAAGGTAATTCTATCCTTATAACTGGACCAAATGGTGCTGTTGGAAGCTTTTGTGTGAAGCTCTTTGCAAACATGGGCTTTAAGGTCATTGCCCTTAGTTCAAGAGCCGAAACTAAAGAATTTTTACTCTCCATCGGTGCAAGCGAAGTAATTGTTAAAAGTGACTTTGAAATGCATGACAAAAAGCCTTTACTTTCACCAAAATATGATGCTGCGATGGATGTTGTTGGCGGTGAGTTATTAGAAAATATTCTCAAGCAAATTAAGCCAGAAGGTAGTGTCGCAATTTGTGGGTTGGTGAGTTCACCAACGCTCAATACAACTGTCTTTCCCTTTATCCTTCGAGGCGTAAATTTATTAGGCATTAACTCAGCTGAAATAACAGAAGATTTTCGGTACTTTCTTTGGGAAAAACTTGCCAATGAATGGAAAATTGATTTGAGCGCTATTACCCATGAGCATAGTTTAGAAGAGATCCCTTGGCTTGTAGAACAAATGTTAGCGGGGAAAAGCACAGGAAGAGCTATTATCAAACTATGAAAACAATTGGCTTGATTGGTGGCATGAGTTGGGAATCAACCCTTAGTTATTATAAGTTGCTCAATGAGGGGGTCAAAGCAAGGCTTGGCGGATTACATAGTGCAAAAATTATTCTTTTTTCAGTTGATTTTGCCCCCATTGCACAATTTCAGAATGAAGGAAAATGGGAAGAAGCTGGAGAGATTTTAGCCCAAGCAGCCCAATCATTAGAAAAGGCTGGTGCTGAGATAATTTTGCTCTGTACCAATACAATGCATAAAGTTGCACCTCAAATTGTCAAAAATTGTACCGTTCCTTTTTTACATATTGCAGAGGCAACGGCAAGTGCTTTGCTAAAAAACCATTCAACACATACATTATTGCTTGGAACAAAATTTACAATGCAAGAACGTTTTTATAAAGATATTTTAGCAAAACACGGAATAACGACTTATGTACCTAATCAGAATGATACAGATTGTATCAATCGTATCATTTTTAATGAACTTTGTTTAGGTATTATCAATGATGAAGCCAAACAAATCCTTTTAAAGATTATTAACACTATAAAAATGAATACTCCAGTAATTGACTCTGTTATTTTAGGATGCACTGAAATTGGACTCTTACTAGTACAAAATGACTTACAACTTACAGTATTTGACACCACAATCCTGCATGTAAATGAAGCATTACACAGAGCTATTTCAGAAAATTAAATTAATTATATATTATAATATATATAAGTTTTAATTAACTTAATATATTTATTTTTGTTTTCTTTATTTGCTATAGAATCTCGAATAAATCGTGCTTAATGCACTTAAGGCAATATACAAATTATTTCTCTTTTTTTGCTTGTGACATTATCGTTTCAGATTTATTTTTAAGTTTAATTAAATTTTACTCACACTATAATCAAACCTACTTTTACATCTAGGATCATCATGCTTACTAAAGTACTCAAACGCGATGGAACAACCGAAGAATTTTTCCCTTTCAAAATTGAAGATGCTGTCAAAAAAGCATTCAAAAGTGAGGGTGTCACTTATGACGAAAGTATCTTTAAAGAAATAATCAAACGCATTGAAAAGAAACGTGTCGCTGCCGTTGAAGATTTTCAAGATATGATTGAACAAGAACTTTATAAAGCACGCTATTTTGATGTTATGCGCTCTTTTATGCTTTATCGCCATACTCACAAAATGCAACGTGAACACATCTATGGGCTTAATGATGATACAACTTATATTAACTCAACACAAACGATTGAAGAGTACATTGGCAAAAGTGATTGGAGGATTAAAGCAAACTCCAATACAGGCTATTCTAATGCGGGATTAGTTAACAATACAGCCGGAAAAGTTATCGCTAATTATTGGCTGGATAAAATTTACTCTAAAGAAGAAGGATTAGCACACCGCAATGGAGATTATCATATCCATGATCTTGACTGTTTAACAGCGTATTGTGCGGGATGGAGTTTAAGAGTACTTTTAGATGAAGGATTTAATGGTGTCAGGGGGCGTGTTGAGAGTCGTCCACCTCAACATTTTAGAGAAGCCTTAGGACAGATGGCGAACTTTTTAGGGATTTTACAAAGTGAATGGGCAGGAGCGCAAGCATTTAGCTCTTTTGATACCTATCTAGCACCTTATGTTTTCAAAGATAAAATTTCCTATAAAGAGATAAAAAAGGCTATTCGAAGCTTCATCTACAATCTTAATGTGCCCGCACGCTGGGGACAAAGCCCTTTTACAAATATCACAATAGATTGGAGTGTGCCTTCTGATTTAGCAGGACAAATCCCGACATCAAGCCAAGTGCATCTTTTTAAAAACATTGATGATGCTGAACTTCTTGAAGAAGCTAAAAAAAGAGGCGTAAATAGCTTAGAAGCGATGACTTATAAACACTTTCAAGCGGAAATGAATCTTATCAATAAGGCCTATTATGAGGTTATGACAGAAGGTGATAAAACAGGACAACCCTTTACCTTTCCTATCCCAACGGTTAATATTACTGAAGATTTTGATTGGGATGGAGAAAATACCGATTTATTATTTGAAAATACTGCCAAGATTGGCTCATCATATTTTCAAAATTTTGTGGGAAGTCAATATATTCGCAACGAAGATGGGAAGCTTGTTGAAAACCCAAAAGCGTATAAGCCAGGGCATGTAAGAAGTATGTGTTGTCGTTTACAGCTTGATTTACGCGAGCTTTTAAAACGTGGTGGCGGACTTTTTGGAAGTGCTGAAATGACAGGAAGTATTGGCGTTGTTACACTCAATATGGCACGTCTTGGCTATCTTTACAAAGGGGAAAAAGATAAGCTCATGGAGCATTTCGAATATCTGATGGATTTAGCACAATCAACTTTAGAGAAAAAACGTGTTTTTGTACAAGAGATGTACAATCGTGGACTCTACCCTTATACCGCACGTTATTTGCCAGGATTCAACAGTCATTTTTCAACGATTGGGGTGAATGGCATCAATGAAATGATACGTAATTTCACGAATGATACACATAATATTGCGGACGAATATGGAATGAAATTTGCTCATGAAATTTTAGAATTTATGCGCAATAAAATGGTGGCATACCAAGAAGCAACTGGTAATTTATATAACCTTGAGGCGACTCCTGCAGAGGGAACAACGTACCGATTTGCCAAAGAGGATAAAAAACGTTATCCCGAAATTTTGCAAGCAGGATTCGATGATAATGTTTACTATACTAATTCTTCTCAATTGCCAGCAAATTACACGGATGACCCATTTGAAGCACTTGATATGCAAGATGATTTGCAATGCTCTTACACAGGTGGAACCGTACTTCACCTTTACATGAAAGAGCGCATCAGCTCAAGTGAAGCATGTAAAAAATTGGTAAAGAATGTAATTAGCAATTATCGAATGCCTTATTTAACGATTACACCTGTTTTTTCAGTTTGCGAAAAACATGGCTACATCAGTGGTGAGCATGAATTTTGCCCAAAATGCGATGAAGAATTAATAGATAAATATACAAAAGGAGATAAGAATGAGTAAAAGTGAACTCCTCGAAAAGCTAAAAGGTGAACGCACTAAATGTATCGTTTACACAAGAGTGATGGGCTATCATAGACCCGTAGAGAGCTTTAATGTTGGCAAGACAGGCGAGCATAAAGAACGAGTACAATTTGTTGAGCAATGTCACTGTAAATAACCCTATCTACAGTATAACGCCCTTTACAACGCTAGATTATCCCGAACATCTAGCGTCCATTTTTTGGTTTGCTAAATGCAATATGGCATGCCCTTACTGTTACAACCCTCGTATTGTGAAAGAAAAAGGTAGTATTAGCACTCACGAAGCTTTAGAATTTCTCTCTCGTCGAATAGGACGTCTTGATAGTGTTGTTTTAAGTGGCGGCGAATGCACACTTTATCCCTTATTGGAAGATTTCTGTGCAGAGATTAAAGCATTAGGCTTTCAAATCAAAATTGACACCAATGGCTCAAATCCTCAAATAATTCAACGATTGGTTGAGCAAAAACTGATTGATTATATCGCACTTGATTATAAAGCACCTTACAGTAAATATAAAACCATCACATCCCGCAATGACTTTGAACTTTTTTCTCAGACACTTGATTATCTGATTGCCTCTAACCTCGCTTTTGAGATCAGGACAACCTTGCACAGTGATTTACTCACTATTAACGATATAAATACCATTATTGATGATCTTATTAGTCGCCACTATCCTTACACGTACTACCTTCAAAATTATCTCCATGTAGAAGAAACACTCGGACAAACTAAAATGCAACAAAATATACTTAATACGCAGTTATTAAACCATACATTGCCTATAGAATTAAGAAATTTTCGATAAAATAGAACTCTTTTTAGATTAATGGTATAGGAACAATTCATGGAACGAAAAAAAATATACAATCCTAATTCAGATGAAAATTTAAACGATCGTAGAGTCTTTAGTGGAAACCCACATGGAATTTTAAATTTTACCAAAGCCAAGTACACATGGGCTTTAAAATTGTGGGATATGATGGAAGGTAACACATGGTTTCCAAAAGAAGTTGATACCACCAAAGATGTGCTTGATTACAATCGAAACCTCACCGATGCTGAAAAGCGTATGTATGACCTTGTCTGGTCGCAACTTATCAGCATGGACAGCTTTCAAACGAATAATTTAGCAGATAACATTAATCCTTATATTACAGCTCCTGAAATTAATGCGTGTTTAGCAAGACAAGCTTATGAAGAAGCCAATCATTCAAAGTCATATGCCGTTATGGTCGAAGCTATTTGTGACAACACCGATTTGATTTATGAGATGGAAAAACACGATGACGTTTTACGCCGTAAAAATGATTATATTTCCAGTGTTTATGAAGAGTTAGCAGGTGATGTTACGGATGAAAAATTAGTTCTGGCTATGTTTGCTAACCAAATTTTAGAAGGTATCTATTTTTACTCTGGATTTACTGCTATATACGCTCTTGCCCGCGCAGGAAGAATGCTTGGTAGCGCACAAATGATACGTTTTATCCAGCGTGATGAAATAACCCATCTTTTAATTTTTCAAAACATGATTAATTCTGTTCAAAAAGAACGTCCAGAGCTCTTTACACCTGAGCTTAAAGCTAAAGTATGTGAGATGTTCCAAAAAGCAGGAGATCTTGAAATAGAGTGGGGAAGATACATCACTCAAAATCAAATTATGGGCTTTACGGATGATATTATTGAAGAGTATATTCATTACCTTATTGATGAGCGTTTAACGGCTGTTGGTTTTGAAAAAATGTACAATGCCAAGCATCCTATTAAATGGGTTGATGACTTCTCTAAATTTAATGACCAAAAAACAAACTTTTTTGAAGGCAATGTTTCTAACTACAGCAAAGGAAGTCTTTCTTTTGACGATTTCTAACTCAACCTTATGTGCTCTTCAATTCGCCTACGAGATGCAATCGTTTGAAGAAAATTTTGCAACTTTGCGACAATTGATTGAGCAAACACCTCAAGGAGCAATTGTTTTAGCTCCTGAGTTGTGTTTAAGTGGTTACTGTTATCAAAATATGGACAAAGCTGCCCTGTTTTCCAATGCCATTATGGATGAGCTTAAAATGCTTTCTTTGCATAAGACAATTGGGCTAACCCTCATTGAACAAACACCTCAAGGTTTTTACAATAACTTTAAACTTTTTCATCATGGAGAAGTTGTACTCACAAGAGCCAAAGCAAAACTTTTTACGTTAGGGGAAGAAAACAGCTATTTTCAAGAAGGTAATACCAATGAAATTACACTTATTGAAATCGATGGAATAAAAATTGCTGTACTTATCTGTTTTGAGCTTCGCTTTACGGAGCTATGGAAACAAATAAGTGGCGCTGATATTGTTTTAATACCTGCATTTTGGGGAAGATTGCGAAAAATGCACTTTGAAATACTTTCGCAAGCATTGGCAATTACTAACCAAACGTGGGTTGTTTGCGCCAATAGCAATGGTGATGAAATGGCTGCAGGAAGTAGCATCATTACCCCTTTTGGCGAAGCTTACCGTGATGACCACCAATCATTACTCATGCGAACATATGATGAAAAAGAAACTCAAAAAATGCGACGATATATCGATATAGGATTGTATACCAATGGTTGACTCTGCCCATTTCCAAACTAAAATACGACTTCAAAAAAACAAAAAAATGGCCGATGATATCGCCAAGATATGCACACTTTCACCGAATGTCCATGAAGCGTTTTGCAAAAGCGAACGTGAGCTATTTGTACCCCATGGTTTTAGTATGCATGCTTACAGACTAGACGCCTTGCCATTGGCTGCAAATCAATGGATAAGCTCTCCTTTAACCGTTGCTAAAATGACTGAAGCCCTTACATGCAAAGGTGCAGATTCTGTCTTGGAAATAGGGTGTGGGAGTGGTTATCAAGCATTAATTTTAAGTAAACTTATTCGTCGTGTTTTTACCATTGAACGTATTGAACGATTACTAAAAGAAGCACGTGAACGTTTTAAATCTTTAGGAATTAGTACCATTCATACGCGATTTGATGATGGGCAAAATGGCTGGAGAGAGTTCGCTCCGTATGACCGTATTTTATTTTCTGCCTCGATTGCTCAAGTTCCACAAAAAATTTTTGAACAACTCAAAGTTGGTGGTATCTTAGTTGCTCCCATCGAAAAAGAAGAAAAACAGATTATTACACGCTTTATCAAAACAGAAGCAGGAATCATCAAAGAAGAACTTGACGATTGCCTTTTTGTGCCCGTAAAAAATGGCAGAGAGTTTTAATAATTTAATAACGCTTCAAAATTTGCTTTATTAAAAGCTGTGGTGTTACAAGTCCTCTATAATCATTACGTGCAATCGTAAAAAGAATATCAATTCTATCACCTTGCTTCGCTCGTAGGTCATAATTAAAGAAGAGAGCTTCAAGGGCATTGCTTCCCTCTTGAAGAACCAGTTTAAGATGTTGCCCCTCTTTTCCTATCAATTTATCTACTTTAACAGCAATGTTGCGCAATAAAAAGCTTGGCTTTGGATTTTTCTGCCCATAAGGTTCTTGATTTTCTAAAATTTCAAGTAACTCAAAATCAATTTGATCGGCGGCAATTTCACCTAAAATGTCACTATCAGCTTCCAGTTCTTTACGTGTAATTTTTATGGCAGCTTGTTTGATATTGCTTTTAAAAAGTTCTAGATTTTCAACATCAATTGAAACACCCGCTGCACCTTTGTGTCCACCAAAGCCCAATAAAATTGCTTCTTGCTCTTTAATTAAGGCTAAGATATTTACATCGCCAACACTTCTCGCACTCCCTTTAGCTTTACCCTCTTTGATGGAAAAAACAATAGCTGGCTTTTTAAAGCGTTTAGAGAGACGTGAAGCAACAATCCCTACAATACCTTCATGCCAGTCTTCGCCCCATGCAACAATGATATTTTCATCCTCTTTGACGTGGGCTAACGTTGATTCAAATAGGATTCTCTCTTCATCTTTTCGCGCTTCATTTAAAGAGACAATATATTCAAGTTTTTTAAGCGCCACATCCACATGTGTAGCTTTTAAAAATTCATACGACAAAATTGCATCTTCCATGCGCCCAGAGCTATTAATCAAAGGAGCAATTAAAAAGGATATATCATCACCTTCTAAAGTTGTTTTACCAAAAAAAACTTTTATCGCCTCAAAAGCTGGTCGATGACTTTTGTTAAGATCCAATATCCCCTTTTTAACCATAACACGGTTCATTCCCACAAGTTCCATCATATCTGCCATAATAGCGATACATAAAAGATCTAGGAATGAAGAGAGGTCATACTCTACACCTAACTCTTCTTTAAGTGACGCAACCAAATACCACGCTACTTGCGCCCCACAAATTTCACAATTTGGGAATTCACAGTCATCTTGCTTTGGATTAACGATAGCATAAGCATCGGGAATAATGGCCGGAACATTATGATGGTCCGTTATAATAAGGTCAATACCTTGTGCTTTACAAATATCAGCTGCTTCCACAGCCGATATACCATTATCTACCGTTATGATTACATGAACATCTAATTTTGCAACAATCTCAGGATTTAAGCCATACCCATCTGTAAAACGGTTAGGGATAATCAGGGAATAATCGACTTTCAAATCATCAAAAAATTGGCTTAAAATAACCGATGAAATGACTCCATCGACATCATAATCACCTACAATCGCAATACGTTCTTTAGTTTGAATCGCGCGTGCAATACGTTTTGAAGCACGCCCAATATCTTTAAACGAGGAAGGTTTTGGAATCTCACCTAGCCTTGTGCAGCAATCATTTTCAAACCGGCTCGCAAGAATCCTTCTAATATCCTCTTTACTAAGCAGCTCAACCATTTTGACGTTTTGTAAAAGCTGCTTGAACAAACGAGAGCACAACTTTGTTTGGATTGGTTAGGCGAGAGGTAAACTCAGGATGAAACTGAACACCTAGAAACCATGGATGATCTTTAAGTTCAACAGCCTCAATAAGTCCTTCACTCTCCCCACTAACAATTAAACCTGCTTTTTCAAATGCCTCTCGATAAGCTGGATTTGCCTCATATCGGTGACGATGGCGCTCACGAACTATTTTGGCTCCATCATAAACTTCTCTTAACAGTGAATGTGGTTTAGTTTCACACTCATATCCGCCCAATCGCATCGTGCCACCCAATGGGCTTTGGAACGTACGTAACTGCTTCTTACCGCTCGCGTCAATAAAAGAATCAATCAGATAAATAATAGGATTTTTACATGTTGCACAAAATTCAATTGAGTTTGCGTCTTCAACATGAAGGACATTGCGTGCGAACTCGATCATAGCAAGTTGCATACCCAAACAAATCCCTAAATAAGGAATTTTATTTTCTCTTGCATAGCCTATGGCTGCCATTTTACCAACTACGCCACGCTCACCAAAACCACCTGCTACTAAAATACCATCCACATCAGCTAAGATTTCAGTCCCTTTTTCTTCAATCATCTCCGAATCAACCCATTTAATGTTGACTTTGGCATTCATGTTGGCACCTGCATGAATTAAGGATTCTGTCAAAGATTTGTAAGACTCTTTGAGGTCTAAATATTTACCCACAAAAGCAATCAATACTTCATCACGAGGTGCAATCACGCGCTTAACAAGTGTATCCCATTGATCCATATGGGGTGTTAATTCTCCTAAATCTAAAGCTTCGGCAATCGGAACTAAGATATTTTCTTTTAAAAAATTGAGAGGTACTTGATAAATCGTAGAAGCATCTAAGCACTCAATCACAGAATTTCGCTCAACTCCACATGAAAAAGCTAATTTATTCTTTAACTCTTTTGGTAAAGGAAATTCGGAACGGCATACCAACATATCAGGCGTGATACCAATACGACGCAACTCTTGCACAGAGTGTTGTGTTGGCTTAGTTTTAAGCTCACCTGCTGCTTTGATATATGGTACTAAAGTCAGATGAATATTCATCGCCCTTCGTTTTCCAAGCTCGCTTTTGAGTGAACGAATCGCTTCTAAAAAAGGTAGTCCTTCAATATCACCTACGGTACCACCAATTTCAACAATCAAAATATCTTTACCACGTCCTGCTTCTTTAATGCGATTAGCTATCTCATCAACGATGTGCGGAATAACTTGAATAGTTTTACCAAGATAATCTCCACGTCTCTCTTTTTCGATGACTGAAGAGTAAACACGTCCTGTCGTAAAATTATTTGCTTGTGTAAGATTTTCGTCTAAAAATCGCTCATAATGTCCTAAATCAAGATCCGTTTCGGCGCCATCATCCGTCACAAATACTTCACCGTGCTCAAGAGGACTCATGGTTCCAGGATCAACATTAATATAAGGATCAGCCTTTAAAATACTGACTTTAAAGCCAACATTTTTCAAAAGTGTTGAAATACTAGCCGCTGCAATACCTTTTCCAAGTGAGCTTAAAACGCCACCGGTTATAAAAATATATTTTGTTTCTTTATTGGACATAGAACTATTCCGCCTTGTTTTTTTTAAAGATTATAGCCAAGCAAAGATAATAAAGTGATTATCCCTAACCTATTTTATTTTGTTATGAAAATAGTTTGTTGCCTCAACAAATCCCTCAATAGAGCCACAATCAAAGCGTTTTCCCTTAAATTTATATGCTATTACTTTACCTTGTTTGGCAAGTTCTAACAACGCATCAGTAATTTGAATTTCACCACCTTTTCCTGGCTTTGTATTTTCGATAATCTCAAAAATATCAGGTGTCAAAATGTATCTTCCGATTATGGCTAAATTTGTTGGTGCATCTTTCGGATCTGGTTTTTCCACCATATCTGTAACCCGCAATACACATTCATTGCCATCAACAATGCGCCCAGCAATAACCCCATATTTATTAGTATCTTCTTTAGGAACTTCTTCGATAGCGACAACAGCACAACTGTATTTTTCGTACACTTCTACCATCTGTTTAAGAACAGGGTCTTCACCATCGTTGTCACACAAGTCATCAGCCAAGATAACTGCAAAAGGCTCATCACCGATCAATGTTTTACCGGTTAAGATAGCATGACCAAGTCCCTTCATTTCAACTTGTCTAGTATAACTAAAAGTACAATTATCAATAAGGTTACGAATTTCAGTCAGATAACTCTCTTTGGAAGTCCCTTTGATTTGGTGTTCCAGTTCATAACTTACATCAAAATGATCTTCGATCGCTCGTTTTCCACGACCAGTGACTATAGCCATTGTATCAATTCCAGCGCTTACTGCTTCTTCCACACCGTATTGAATTAAAGGTTTTGTTAGCACAGGAAGCATCTCTTTGGGCATCGCTTTTGTAGCAGGTAAAAACCTTGTTCCATATCCAGCAGCAGGGAAAAGACATTTTTTAACGGATTTTAAACTATTTATTTTATATTTTGAACCACTTGACAACGTAGAACTCCTTATAATATTTACGCAATTCTATCTTAATTATTTTTCATTTTTGATTAGTGTAAAATCTAAGCACGTCTAAAAAAATTTTACTTTTTTATAAAAATTTCATAACATTATCACGCTATTTTTGATACCCTATAATTATCTTAAATATGTACGAGGTCAACGCGATGTTTCAAAGTTTTTTTATAAAATTATGCATTCCATTTTTACTTCTTTTTTTAGTACTTATTGGTTTTTCATTCACAATAACACAGCCTATCATCATTGCCATTAGCTCACTCATCGTTTTTTGTATAGCACTTTTTTTGATTTATATACTATTGTTAAGACCATTAGATAGCGCATTTCAGTCCATGTCTCAATTCGATGCTCGTACAAAAACCGAGCGAGAAATATACAAACACAAGTTTTTAGAAGTGAGTAACCATTCTCCTTTTATACAAAATATTTTTACCAAAATTTATAAACTGATTAATCTTTTAACAGCACTTAGTGAAAACTATTCTCATAGTGCAGGAAAAAATTCTATTGCTACTGCACAACTGATGTTTTCCATTGATAATATGTCAAAAAAATTAGAAGAAAAAGCTAAAGGAATCGCAGAGATTTCTGCTTCAGCCCAAAATATTTTTGAACACGTCAATATTGTGAGTACGAATTCACAAGAGGCCTCTTCTTTTGCAAAAGTTTCTATGAATGAAAGCCGAAAGAGTATTAACGAACTTAATGAAATCATCCAAAAAATGAGTGCTATTAATGCGCAAACAAGCGATGCCTCATCAAAAGTCAATGAGCTTAAAGAGAAGTCTATTACTATTCAAAATGTTACAACGGTTATTGATGATATTGCCGATCAAACGAATCTTTTAGCCCTTAATGCGGCAATTGAAGCAGCACGTGCAGGTGAGCATGGTCGTGGCTTTGCCGTCGTTGCAGATGAGGTACGAAACCTAGCAGAACGTACGAGTAAATCAACGGGTGAAGTTACAATTATCGTCAAGCAAATTCAACAAGATACCAATGACGTCTTTAGTAGTATCGAAGCACTCCGCAAAGAAGTGGATAATGCCACTGCAAAAGTTCAATTTGTAGGTGATGAAATCAAACTATTTATCCATAATGCTGAAAAGATTGAGCAACAAATTGCTAACATTGCACAGAGTTCAGACCACAATAGTAACCAACTTTTAAGTATTCGCGATTCGATTAGTAAAATCAGTGAACAACTCGAATCAGGCACAAAAGAGATGCGACAAATTTCTGGGCAAACACAAGCTATCATTAATAGCGCAGAAGAAGCACATGAAAGTTTGAGTGAATTTGCAATGGATGAATATAATGAAAAAATGTTTGGTATATGCAAATGGGCAAAAGAAGAAATTGAACAAATCTTGACCCAAGCAATTGATAGCGGAAAACTCTCAGTTGAAGATATATTTGATACCAATTTTAAACCTATCCCAAGTACCAATCCTCAAAAATACTCAACCCGTTATGACAGCTTTACAGACACTACCTTTCCTGCAGTGATTGATAAAATAATGAAAGAAAATGCTACACAGCTCTATTATACTGTGGCACAACACAAATCAGGTTACATCCCAACACACTGCTCAAGAGCACCACTAACGGGTGACTACGAAAAAGATCTTTTTGGCAATAGAACAAAACGAATTTTTACAGACCGAGGTGTTCGAGGCGCAAATCATGAGAAACGTGTCTTGCTTCAAACGTATCGTAGAGAAGATGGAATTATTATGCACGATATTTCAATGCCAATTTACGTTAAAGGTCGTCACTGGGGTGGATATCGAATCGGTTATAAACCCAAAGATTAATTATTTTAAAATTTATCAAAATTTTCTTCAGTATAGGGTGAGTGTTCCAAATATACTCACCTTTTCTTAAAACATCCATAATTTTCTTAATTTATTAAAAACTTTATTGCTTAATTTTAGTTTTATATTTTAAAAATTTCTTAATATACTTTTTTGAGACGCTTTATTTTAATAAATTTAAAGTGTAAAATTGTTACTTATGAAAAATATATTTATTATTTTACAAATATTTTATGTATTTATAAGTTTAATTATATATAATTCCAAAAATTAAAAGGAGACAAAATGTTTAAAAAAATTGATGCTAAAAATGTAGGTCTCATCATTACTTTAACCAATGTGGTTTTATTTGCTATTGGTTTTGTCTATTTAACCGTAAATTTATCAGCTTAATCACTTTTGGGCGAAAGCCTTTTACACAAACTTACTTTTGAATGGAATACATGGAGTGATTTTACGTGTGAACCAATGGTCGACATTATCTTTTCATCTATGTCACCCGCCTTTTCAACCGATGCTGATTTTGAAAAAATGAATACGTCTGCGCGTGAAGCTTGCATCTATCTTGGTTGGGGAGGAAAGCGTCAATCCGAACTTTTGGATGAGGTTTTTAGAGCTCATGGGCTAAGCCCAAAATCACCACCGGGCTCAGATAAGTTAAAAATTTGGCTTGATAAACAAAATATCACCTATACCAAAGAGTATATTGAAGATGAATGGACAACACTCAAAAGTTATCAAGAAGCCGTTGATTCGATGCTATGGCATTTAGAAATCAACGAAAAAGAGGCAAATCTTTCCTTGGTCAAAGAAATTGTTGCCTCCAAATGTGATTCTGATGGTAACGTAGCAGTTCATGTAAGCGTTGGCCTAGAGCTTATCTCTTGGACTAAATAAGCAACTATAACTCTTTATCTTCTAACATCTGGCGCATTTTTCGCTCCATCCGTTTTTCAAATGCCTCATTAGAAGGAGATTCTTCACTTGAAAATTTAGCTTTACCATAAAGAACACAGCCTTTATCACCTGGGTCACACTCTTTTTTGATGATATCGCACAAACCATCTCGTTCATGCGGACATGACCAGCCACCTACATTCATCACATATCCTTACATATAATGGCTAACTAATGTAGTGATGCCACCTACAACAAATTGTACTGCAATGGCTCCAACGATAAGTCCCATCAAACGGCTCACTATTTTCTGCCCTGTTATCCCCAAATAGTGCCTGATATAAATACTATTTTTAAACGCAAGATAGACGCTCAAAGAGACCACAAGATAGGCTAAAATGAGTGCAGCGACTGATGTCACACTCTCACTATGCCCTCGTAAGATAATAATAGTTGCAAAAATTCCAGGACCAAAGGTAATCGGAATACCTAAAGGAATGATCGAAAATTCATCATTTTTAATGGCTTCCGCACGTTCTTCTTCGGTTTGATTCTTAGCTTCCATGGAGCCTTGAACCATCTTAATAGCGGTTAAAAGAAGGATTATGCCACCCATAACTTTTAAAGAATCAATCTCAATACCAAAGAGGTTGAGTAAAAAATTGCCCGTTGCTAACACTACAAAAAAAGCAACGATAATGGTCATCGTTGCCTTAAATGCGATTTTGTTGATAGCCTCTTTTGTAGTATTTTGAGGTAATAAAGAGAGCATAATTGCACTCACGCCCAAAGGATCGACAATTGCCATCATCGTGATGGTGTGTTGTAAAAATAAATTAAAAAAATCCACCATTATTCTTCTGTTTTAAGCATAGCACCATTACTAGCATTTGTCACGAGTTGTCTGTATTGCTTTAACCAACTTCCTTTAATTTCTTTCACTTTAGGTCTAAATGCAGCTTTGCGTTTTGCAATTTCTGCATCACTTAGTTCAACATCTATCGTATATGCATCCACATCAATATGAATCGTATCGCCATCTTGAACTAAGCCTATCATACCACCTTCTGCTGCTTCAGGGCTTACGTGACCGATACTGAGTCCTCTGGTTGCACCTGAAAAACGTCCATCCGTTATCAATGCTACGTCAGCACCTAAGCCCATACCCATAATTAAACTCGTAGGAGAGAGCATCTCTTGCATTCCTGGACCCCCACGTGGGCCTTCATAGCGGATGATAACAACATCACCTTTTTTAACTTTTCCACCTACAATACCTGCAAGTGACTCTTGTTGAGAATCAAAACAAACTGCACGACCTGTAAATTTACGTTCACCTGTGATACCTGCGGTTTTTATAACACAACCTTCAAGAGCAAGATTACCAAATAAAATCGCAAGTCCACCCACTTTAGAATAAGGATTTTCAAGTGTATGAATAATAGCAGTATCTTTTATCTCAGCATTTTGAATGCGCTCACCTACATTTTCACCTGTTACCGTTAAATTATCCAAAGCGAGCGCTCCGTTATCGCGTCTGCTCATCTCTTTCATAACCGCACTAACACCACCAGCACGATTAATATCTTCCATATGTACTGTTGAGAGGGAAGGCGAAATTTTTGCGATATGTGATACTTTTTTACTAATTTCATTAATGTTTTTAATATCAAAAGTAACACCTGCTTCTTTAGCAATGGCTAACATATGAAGTACTGTGTTAGAACTCCCACCCATCGCCATATCTACAGCAAAAGCATTACGAACTGCTTTTTCATTGAGGATATTTTTAAAATTATACTTGCTATCCAAAGCGATTTCACAAACTCTTTTAGCAGCAGCACGAATCAATACTTCACGCTCAGGCGTAAGCGCTGGAATGGTACCATTGCCAGGAAGTGCTATACCCATCGCTTCCATAAGGGTATTCATACTATTAGCCGTAAACATTCCCGAACATGAACCGCCACTTGGGCAAGCGTTGCACTCGATGTCTGTTAATTCAGCCTCAGTGATATCCCCTTTTTCAAATTTTCCAACGGCTTCAAATGCCGTCGCCAAATCAATAGGATTCCCTTCTTTAGTGTAGCCTTTTTTCATAGGGCCACCACTCACAAAAACTGTTGGCACATTAACACGCAATGCCCCCATAATCATGCCAGGAACAATTTTATCGCAATTTGGCATACATATCATCGCATCCAACTTATGAGCGTTCATCATCGTTTCAATAGAATTGGCAATCAATTCACGACTTGGAAGCGAATAAAGCATTCCGTCATGCCCCATTGCAATACCATCATCAACGCCAATAGTATTAAATTCAAAAGGAATACAACCATTTTTACGAATTTCATCTTTAATGATTTTGCCATATTCCGCTAAAAAGAAGTGCCCAGGAATAATATCAATATAAGAGTTAGCAACTCCAATAAATGGCTTATTAAAATCTTCACTTTTTACACCTGTTGCTCGAAATAAACTTCGATGTGGCGCTCTATCGTACCCTTTTTTTACCTGATCACTACGCATAAAAAATCCTTCTATATTTTTAAACATTATAGCAAAACTTACCCTCTATCCCAAGATATTTCAGTGCCTATTTATCACTGATTGATATTTTTTTACAAAATATCTTTACTTTACAAAAAAAAACTGATATACTTTCAACTCTTTTTTAGATGCGGGAATAGCTCAGTGGTAGAGCACGACCTTGCCAAGGTCGGGGTCGCGAGTTCGAACCTCGTTTCCCGCTCCATAATCTTAGAAAAGATATAAAGCGTTGCCCGGATGGCGAAACTGGTAGACGCAAGGGACTTAAAATCCCTCGCCCGTTTTGGGTGTGCCGGTTCAAATCCGGCTCCGGGCACCACCACATTTGTATAAGTAAAATAAGCGATTTTACACGGAACGGCGATATGGCCAAGTGGTAAGGCACGAGCCTGCAAAGCTCCGATCCCCGGTTCAAATCCGGGTGTCGCCTCCAAAATTTTACATAACTTTTCATACGTCGGGAGATGGCAGAGCGGCTTAATGCGGCGGTCTTGAAAACCGTTGAGGGTAATACCTCCGGGGGTTCAAATCCCTCTCTCCCGGCCACTAATCCTTAAACTCCCTAAAATACGAGCTTCTGAAACGAAAATCAAAATTTTCATCCCACACACTCCCCACAAAATTGACAAAATACCTAAATTATAATAGTAAAATTTACTTGGTTAAAATACTAAACTAATAAATCCCTATATACAAAGAATATTTTGAGAACCTAAAGCCTTGATTGAATATTTTCTCAAGTCTTGGAAAAAAATCCGGATAAATTTGTGCAAACAATGATAAGATATAACACTAAAGCATTATCAATACAATTATTCTCTGGATCTAAAATACTCTATTTGGTCTATTTTGTTATTCAAAATAGACTGATTGTTAAAATATTTTACTTCCAATAAATTCTATTAAACCAATCCCCGATAATACATCAAATGCTTTTTTAGTTACTTTCTTAAATTTTGATTTAGTTAAAATAAAGGCTAATTTATCATGTATTTGAGCATCATGCTCATCGTACTCTTTATTTAAATTACTGACTTCTTTTCTAATCTTAATAAAAATGTCACGAAGCTCGGTATAGGCTTCTTCTTTAGTTTTACTTGTAATACTAATTTGTTGTTTTAACAAAAAATGATCGACTTTCGTAAAAATAAAAAATAAGGGTAATTTTTCGGTTGATTTTATTTCAAATGATTCTAATAACTTTTGATTTATCTCAGGTTCTTCCCATATCGGTACCATAAAGCCTAAAGTATTATTCAAATTAGGAAATTTATAAGAACCTTCTTTTGGTTTAATCGCAAAAACAAAAAATTTCTCACCAGACGCAGTACTTAAACCTTCCCAATAATCTGAGTCCCTTAGTAGTTGTACAATATGAGGATTTTCTTCATTGTAAAGTATGATTCCATATGTTTTTAAATCTGTTGTTTTGGCAATATTTTTTAAATCCCTCTCAAATAAGTCTACCATTCCATAACCTTTTTATAAATATACTAACTTGCGACTCTACCAAATAGACTTTCAAACGGAATTTTAAATTGATCATGTAGCTTTCGTATCATATCGACTGTTAAACTTCTCTCGCCTTTAAGAACCTTTGATACACGTGTTTCGTCACCTAATGCGCTGACTAAATCTTTTTGTTTGAGTCCCTCTTGTTCCATTCTAAACTTAATAGCAGCAATTGGATCAGGTGCATCAATTTTATAATGTTTCTCTTCATAGGCTTCTACTAGCGTAACTAAAATATCTAGTTCATCAAATTCTTTAGTATTAGGCTCTGCATCCATAAGTGCATCAATTCTTTTTAACGCTACCGTATAATCTTTTTCTGTTCTAATTGGTGTAATTTCCATTTTATATCTCCTCTACGTTTATAGCATCGTACTGCTCATGTGTACCTACAAATCGCACATACACAACTTTGGCCGGATAATTGATTTTTACAACTAATCTGTATTTATTACCGTGAATATTAAAAACAACTCTATTATTCTTGAGTATGCTTGCATTACGGTACTGCTCTTTAATTTGAACTGGAGTTTCCCAGTCTGCCTTAATAGCTTCTTTATGCCAAGATTCTAAAGAGCTTTTACTATCTTTGTATAGCTCTTGATCATAAAAGTCTTTTAACGTTTTCTTTGAAATCACTCTCATGGGTGTATTATATTCCTAAGTTGTCATTTTGTCAAGTTTTTAATTACTTGATTTTGACCGGCAAGAAACGTAATCTTTTCTTGCCAATCTGGTGAGTTTAATATCTTTGTTGATAGTACTTTTCGATATTCTCGCTTTGAAGATAATTTTCTTTTCTAATTGGCAATTCCGCTCTTGGCGTATACCCTTTATACAAAATACGTTTCGATGGCACAAACGTGATATGCTCATAATTCTGGCCTAACGATTGAAACAAACTGGTGTTTAGCAGATCCGATTCTTCAATTTGGTAATTTTTACGATTCAACGGATCCGCAACAAGTTGCTCTCTGATTTGCTCTTTTCGATAACGCACTTTACCGATTGTGGTATTGATCTTTTTGAGTGTATATTCATCCACACCTTGAAATAAAAACCAATAGGCTGCTGAGTTTAACATTTTTTGCGTAATACCTTGAGCACTGTCTGCTTTGTTACTTTGCTCTGGGAAATATTGTACACCAGGAAGCAAACAACCGCCTTTACTTCTGATCCTGGTATGCAACCCCTCTATTGTTTCACTATCAAGGTTTTGAGCAAAAGAGAGGTACTCGTCAAGAGCAAAGAGAGTCAGAGAGGTTTTTTGATCTTCCTGGCTTAACATGACGGCCGTCAAAGCGGCCAAAAAGCCGGTAAAAAACGGGGTAAGCTTTGAGCGCTGATCATCCCTAGAGAGTAAGAAGAGCTTGCAGCTCTTACGAGAGAGATATTCTTTAATCGTAAACGTAGGGCTACCATTTTGAATACAAAAATTCATATAGTCAAAAAACTCAAACGTCAAATGCATCGTACTGGCAACATCCGCTTCACTACGTCTTTCATGATTTTGATTTTCTTCGAAATACTCCTTGAGCTGTTGAATAAAAAGATCAAACTGCTCATTCGATGAAAGGTCGCTGTTGTTGTAAAGAATATCGTTAAAAAGCTTCATATAGCGTTGTTTGGAACTTGCGCTAAAAAAGTCTTTTTGTGTGCCACTTAATGCATTGAAAAGATTGGTTAAGAAGATCTCTGTCACAAAAGGGCTTGTCTTTGCTTCCTCAAAAGGATTCCAAATATGGCTTCGTTGATCATACGGATTGAGGATAATATCTTTCAACACACTATAATGCTTTTGCACAAGATCACCTTTGGTATCATACGCGACTACACGATCGAACTTATCTTGTGCAATAAGGGAGTGATAAAATTCTGTTTTACCTGATCCCATACCACCAAATATAATTCCTGATTGCGTAAAATCCACCGGATCCGCATAACAGTCAAAATCATTAAATTTACTAGCAAAACCATAGACTGGCGACAAACGATATAGAACGCTACGATCAAACCGGAACTGATCCAGGAACAATTCACCTTTAGACATAATTTCTTTGACACGCTTTGAAGCTGTCCATCGATTGCCTTCCGTTTGCTCATAGTAATTTGGATAACTTCCCATCACCCACGCCTTATCATCAAAGATACGACCATTAATCGACTCTTGTCTTTTGAAAATAAATGCCCATACTAGATACTCCGCAATACAAAGTAGCACAAAGACTGCGCCGCCTGGTATTGGAAGATTCTTTTGAAACACCCATAAAGCACCGGCATTAAACAATAAACATAATAAAATCGTTGACATTACTATCTCCTTTCTCGTGATTGTGTTATGGATTGAGCTGCTTTTTCGCGCTCATTTTTAAGTAAGATATTTTTCATTTGATCTTTGCCTCGATTGCTTTCAATCTCTCGTCGATCTCTTTTAAATACGCCAAGATGTCGGCTAAGATCTGCGAGTGCAATTTTGAGCTGTGCGCAAGTGTTTCCCAGTATTGAAAGAGTTGATCCTCTTGATATTCTTCGTTCTTTTTGCTCATTGAATGTCCTTTCGTAATTGTGATTTGTATGTGCCTCATGCTGCATTGCCGACCTAAAATAATCTAGGGTACTGGTTTTAATTTGCGTTCTTTGTGTATTCTCCTTGAGCGTTGCTATGCTGTTGGTATAGATCAAGGCATCACGTTTTGCCCTGGTAATTTGCACATAGAACCGGTTTAAATTGGCCATTTGTGCATTTGTGAAAGCGATAACCTTACTGGTTGTTTGCCCTTGGCTTTTATGAGCAGTAATCACGTACCCATGATCGATATAAGGATACTTGGAAGCATCAAACGCCAACTCTTTAGTTCCCTTTTGCACTTTGACGATATTCCCATGAATCGCTTGGATCACAGCAACCTCGCCATTTCTAAACTTAAGATTTCGATTGTTTTTTGTAAAAACGATCTTGTCTCCGATACCAAACGCTTTTTCTTTGATAGCAAAGGTTTGAATCGCTTGAGCGTGAGCTTTACTTAGATCAATTTTGATCCTTTGCTCATCTTTGGTAACGGTGATCGTATTGGATTGATGATCGATCTCGGTGATCATTGCTTCTTGCCCGGCACTAAATCCTTGAAACGCGTTTTGCGCGACAACAATTTGACCAACTTGATAATTGCTCGAGTAGTGTTTTTCAATCTCGTTTAGATTGATTGCCTCTTTGATGGATAACGGTTGAGACTGTGTTACTTCATTTTGAGCGACGAGATCTGCTCTGATTAACTCATTTAAAGCTCTACGATTCGCATTCGTATCGACAAGAAGCAACGTATCATGACGATCTTTGAGGTATTCGTTTTTTATTTTCTCGAGATCCGTCGTTTCATGAAGTCGTTGATGCTTTTCTAAAATGCCAAACGTCTCTTCCAAATCTTTGCTCTTGATAGATGAATACAGCGATCGCATTAATTCTGTTTGCGCACGTTTGTTCTCAGTCATTTCGACGATACGAATATCACTTTGCTTTTGAAGCTGCGAGAACATATTGCCAGCCCCTAGTGATTGAAATTGTTTTTGATCACCGATAAACACGATTTTTGAATGGTTTTCACTGGCAATTTGACATAAGTGATGCATCTGTAACGAACTGACCATTGAAGCCTCATCGACAACATAAACCATATTCTTTTCTGCCGGTGGATTGACAAAAAAAGCATGTAACGTCGTAGATGGGATACCGCTTTCACGCTCTAGTTCTTCACTTGCTTTTCCTGTGAAAGCAAGTCCTCTGAGATTACTACTTTGCTTTTGACTCTCGAGCGTTTCTCTGACTGCCTTAAGCATAAACGTTTTACCCGTGCCGGCATCGCCCTGGATCACTGAAATAGACTCATCGCTTGTGAGAATGTGCGTATACGCTTCTTGTTGACCTTTTGTGAGGCTATAAGGCGTATGGCTTAGATATCGCTCCACGTATTGAGCAGAGATCAAAGGATCTGTGCGGTTTTTTGCCATTTCAACAATCTCGAACTCCTTTTGCAAGAGCTCCGGTGTCGAGTACGCATTTTGATCCAGTTGCACAATCGATCGCTCATTAACATGATCATCAAAAGCACTCTGCATAGCACTAAGTGAATGCTCACCTAGCGAAAGCTTCATTGCGTTTTTCATCACATCTTCACGATTAAATACACTCGTCTTTTCGCTTTGAATACGAATCGAAAGATCTACCGCATCTTTAGCCGTTAATTTTTGCTGTTCTGGATGTAGCTGCGTACTATTAAGCTGATTGAGATAGGTTAAATCTTTACCGGCGAGAATGGTTTTGGCTCTTTCGATATTGTTGGATTTGATGACACTGCGATCAGCATTTTTATCTTTGACGCTTCGGCTACCGGTTGTAGCCATTTCCTTGAGCTTCTCTTCCTCGAGACCAGGATATTGCTTTTTTAGCTCCTCGTATTTCTCGAGAACTTGCTCACGGCGTTGTGAAAATTCACGGATCAACTCTTTAGAAACACCTTGAATTTCAAAGAACCCCTCTTTGGCATTCGTAATCTCAATAGCGAATCCTTGCTCCCTAAGATTTTTGGCCAATTCATTGCGATACGTCTGACCTAAAAACATCTTGTGTGTGAAGAGTTGATCATTGTGCAGTGCTCGCCATTCACCGTTCTCTTTTTGCGTTGCATTAACAATAAAGCAATGCGTATGCAATGACGGATCGTTTTCTCGACTGGTATCGTGCTGGAATTTAGCGATAATGAGGTTGCCGGTAGAAACTGCTTCTCTATGTCCATCTTTTTGTTCTCTTGTTTGCGCATAATGATCTTCGACAAATGCTAGTGTGGTTTGCACTGCTTGATCATGTGCTGTACGTATGAGTTGATTGGTACGTTCATTGCCTAATTCACATAAGATCGATGCGGACTTTGGAGCGGACAAGGTTATATCCGTTCCCGCTCGCTCACTGATATCTACAAGAGTACGTTCTTCACTTGGATGAATGCCATAACACAGTCGCTCAAACTGTTTAATATCAATCTCACCGCTCAGTCCTAAACGTTCAGCACCTTTGCCAGTCCACACGCTTGTCTCTTTGTCTTGCTGATAATAGTTTTGATCTTTCGAGTGATAATGAGCTGCTTGTGCGCTATTCATATTTGCAATTGAAAGCATTTTTGCCTCTTTTTCGTCTTTTTTTCACCTCGTGCCATTAACGTGGCGTTGGGTGTGAATGTTTTCTCAGTTGCCTTTGAGTGGCTCTTTGGTGGCACACGGTAGTTTTTCGATAGCATTGAGTAGCAAGTGGTTGCATACGATTGCTTTCGGTAGCATTACGGTGGCACGAGGTTGCATTACCTATCTTTTTGCCCTAGAGGTATCCTTTGAACTTATCCTCTAAACTCACTTTCGGTGTTTCACTTTTTTCTGCTTGCACTGCTTTTTCTTTGGTCGTTTTTTTCGAAAGAAACTTTTGAACTTGTTGCCTTGATATCTCAAGGACTCTCACTTCTCGTAAATACTCAGCGATCTGATTATGTGTGTAATTCAAACTCACAAGCTTTTGAACTTCGTCTCGATAAGGCTCCAGGGAAGAAACACGCTTTAAGGGCGTGTTCTTTGCCACCCAATCTTCGTACTTCATTGTTGCTCTCCCAAAATGATGCTTTTAAGCTGTGCGATCGCTTCGCTTTCGAGGTATGCCTTTGCATTACGGCTAATTTTCCAAAGGCGGTACAGCTTGGTCATCTTCTCTCGATCGCCTTTGGTTTTCACCTTTGCATATTCAAGTATCTCTTTTTGGTCGTATTGATTTGCAAGAAGCGCTAAATCACTAATCGTCTCTTTATTGCGTGAAGCGGCGTAAGAAAATAACGGGCTTTTAGGGCAAATAGCAAAGTGCGTAAACGTAGATGAGATATCCGATATCTCATAATCTTCGTTGCCCTTGATGAACATAAGATGATCTGGATCATTGAGATCCGCATTATTGAGTACAACGAGGATCTTCGCTTCACTTGGTAAAACGTTGTATGTATCAACCAGGTTTTTAAGCTGCACGAAATCGGGCATAAACGGAATGATAAAAAGCGTATCAGAGATCAAGTCTTGATCAATAAATGAGTGGATCACTTTGAGTGAATCATCACCACCACCGGCATCAATAACGCTGATCTTATCTTCATCAAGCATATTCGTCACGACGACTTCCTCAAGCTTTTGCATACCTTCGGTAATATTTAACGAGGTGATTTTCCCTTTGAGAATTTGTGTATTTGAAAACGCCGTAGTCGTTTTATTGTTGTTATCGATCTCGATAATTTCAAAATTTCTATCCACTAAAATAGCCGGTAAAACGTGAAAAGCGAGGGTGCTTTTTCCTACGCCACCTTTGGTATTAATAACGCAAATATTTTTTTTCATGGTGTTCTCCTTAATGAACAAGTTGATAAATAAGATTGAGAAGCGGTTTATTGGCCACTTCAAACGCTATAAAAGTGATGCTTGTTAAAAGTGTGGAAAGGCACGTTGAAGCAAAAACGATCTTCAACGTGGAACGTTCTTTATGCTTATGTTTTTTTAAATCCTTGGTGACACTCTCAAGCTCTGCCACCGAGCCTAACAAATAAGCTTGAATGGTTTTCACTTGAATTTTTTCTGCGATCTTCACACCGATCTCATCAATGCTCTTTTCGACTTTTGTAAAATCACTCATCGTTTTTTCAAAGACTTTAGAGGCACGGTTAAACGCTGCTATATGATCCTCAAGCGTAGATAACACGATCTGCGCTTCCTCAAAAAATTGGTATGTTTGCTCTGCTGTTTCTGGTTTCATCATTTCTCCTTAATACAAGCCACCAGGCCAAAAGATCTTCCATGCGAAAAATCCTAGAATATGGCCGATAGCACTTAGCCAGTAAAACCAATGCTTGGTCACCATGTAGCCTTTGATCTCATCAAAATCTTTTACACCGGCATCAAATATATGCGCTAGGATCATCACGGCAACCGCCAGGATCATCCAATAGCCGTACAATAGTAAAAGTGCGCCGATATCGTTCGGTACGATTAAGTGAGGTACGTCAATCAACTTTTTTGGATACCAGGCTAAAAAAGCAAAAACGGGTATCGCCCAGGTCGCTGACTTTAAAAAAGTCTCAATGACTCTATTGCCTTGTAGTTTTTGCATTTCGTACTCCTTATTTTTTATACAAGAGATGGTCTCTCGAGCTTGTTAGAAATTGGTTCGAGGAAGTCACCGACATTATGCAATCCGATCATTTTGATCACGTGACCTGGTGCAGATAGGATCACCTTCCACATGAGGTACACGGCCGCAAATGATGAAGTTATCTTGATAAGTCCTAGTGAAAGTTGCAACACCATCGCCACAAAAAAGCTCTGATTGATCGCGTCGAGAAGATAAAATTGTTCTTCTGCAAATTGAAGGAATACGTCTATACTGAGGTAGTATAAAAAGAGCCCTAAGTAGATGAAGATAACAAGAAGCACCGGTTTAAAAAAGATCACAATACCGGTGACGAGGTACTCAGAGATTTTGTCCGTCTTGCGCATCGTTACGGCGTACGCAACGACAAACGGCGTGATAAAGAAATACTGAGTTAGCTCAAACAACCATCCAACGACTGCCAAAATTCCGGCAATCATCGACGTGATCAATGGAATATATTTCAAGATCAATCCCACAAACATAGCCGCCAAAACCAGACTTGCTAACTGTGTCGTCGCACCGCCGCCACCTTTAGAGATAAATGAAAATGCTTTTTCGCCTAGTGGTGAAAAGAACGTTGCGATAAACGTAATCATCTCAACACCGCTGCCGATGATTGCATTGAAAACCTGAAAGACAGAATCAACCCCCGGCAAAATCATATAAGCCATCTTTGCCATCACCGCACCAAAGATGCTACCACCCGTTGTTTTGATCTTCTCGAATAAGCTTTTCTCTTCATCACCGCTTGCATAAGCGTCACGGATCTTTTTTTGGTTGTCTTCTTGATCTTCTACGATAGTGCTTTTCGCAACTTCCACAAGGGGCATCATCTCGATTAAAATCGCTGCCGATGGCATAAAGGCTGCATTGATCCAACCCAGTTCATTTTGACGATTATTGAGTAACGTATTGATGCTATTGAGCTTGCTTTGTAACGCGTTATTGCTGAAACTTTGCGCGATTTGATCCGCGTATTTACTTTGCTGATCAAAAGTTCTTGAAGCGATCAGCCATCGACGTTCTATCGAGCGACACGCTTTAGCGGTAATGCCTTCTTGCACTTTGTTAAAGTTATAAATGCTTTGTTGATCTAACTCCGCATCTTTCACCTGGAACGTCATCGCATCCGGAAATCGAGTTTTGCATTGCTGCATCACATTAGCGTAAAGATCTCTTTGCGCTTTTGCGCTATCTCGTAACGAATAGATCGTTGCTTCGCCTTTCATCGTGTTTGCGCCGACTGACGCATATAGCTTCTGCAAATAGGTATTCGCTCCGATCACGGCCGCTTTATCGGCAACTTGCGTACCCGTTGCCATAAAATTACGGATAATCGCTTGCATCAATGAGCTTCTCATATTATTTTCCGATGGCATAGGAATATAAAAAAATGCTACGGCAATTACCGGTATGTAGAGTTTGGTTAAATAATTCACCTGATCATTTTCTTTTTCTTTAGCGAGATAGGCTTGTATCTTTTTCGTTCCAATCAGTAGTACAAAAAAACCTGATACAAACACAAAAAGTAGATTTTGCAGATAACTGTAAATCGTAGACATATTTGAAAAAAGGTTTGAAAAATAACCTAGATTGGCTTTATTTAAACTATCGACCGATGAGACAATCTCGGAGCTTGTCGTCGCATCTTCAACACCGAAAAACGATAGAAACGTCTCTTGTCGTGAAGTCGAGATATTTGTACCGTAAAGCATTGATGGGCTTTTCACTTGCAATATGCCGGTTGAATTTGTAGCCGAGAAATCAATGATATCAGGATCAAGTGTTGCCATGCCGGTGAGAAAGCGTGAGAACGTCATTGAATCAGTGCTATATTTTGCACCGGATAGCTGATAATTAGTATCTGAATTCGACTTTAATTGCCCAGTATAATCACCAGGATTTTTATTCGCTTGCGCTTTACATGTAAGGTTTTGTTGATTGGCATTGACACCCAGAGCCTTACTCGTATCATTGCGACTATACACCTCACAATGCGTTGTACCGCTTTTTGCATCGATGTCGATGATCTGTGTGATATATCCATCAGCAACGGCACGACATGAAAATGAGCACGCTCCTGGTGCGACGATAGCATCATCAGCCGTAAAGAGCGAATCCGCTAACGTATCTTTTTCGCTTGCAACATCAGCAAAAAGGAATAAAGGAAATAAAAATAATGCTAAGAAGCGCATTGTGAACTCCTTTTCTCACTTTGATCAAGCGAGGCGCAATACTCTTGAAACGACTGATTGAATGAAAAAAATTCTTCGACGTTTGGTATAAAACTGGTAATTTTCATAAAGCTTTCGCCTGTGATATAAAACTCGCTGATTGTGGAAACGCGATCATTTTTACTTACTAAACACACGGCAAACTCAGCACGATCTTTGCTAAGAAGCGCATACTGAGCCTTTAGAAGATTAAATTTCTTCTTGATAACCCCATTATTTGGTGTTAAATCAACGATGCCTGTAAGAATTTGATTACCCTGGAAAAGAAAACGAAATTCGATAAAAAGATCTGAGGACATTTCCTCTCTCGTAAGCTTCTCGAGTTTATTTTCGAGCTTTTTTAGCCGCTTTAAAATATCTGTATCTTCATGTTTCATCACGCACCTCTTACATGGTTTTGATAGTACGAGAAAGCCATTCGGCGATCTCAATCTTTGGATAAAGAACTCGGCCTCTCCGGCCTTTTCGCTCTAGTTGAATATACGAAGGGCCTAGTCCGTCTCTTCGTAGGTTAATTAACGTTGTGGAGCTGACCCCAATCGCTTCCGCCGCTTGGCGCTGATTTAAACAAATAAGCTTTTTAAACATTGGATTGTTATTGATTTCTTCTAGGATTTTTGCTGCGTTGTCACTGATTGTTTGCATAGTTTTCTTCCTTGTGTTGATTTTGAATTTGTGTATTTGCTAGTTCGAAGACTTTATCTTGTAAGCTGTATAGATATTGCCAGATTTCAAAACTTGAATTTTTATCGAGCAATTTCTTATTGTGAAGATCAAATAGATAACCATTTTTAAGACAAAAACCTACATGGTCGGCTGAATACCCGATTTTTCCTTTTAAGTTAAATCCAAAAGTGGGACAAAATTCGATTAGTCGTTTTTTGAAAGTTTTAAAATCAACTCTTTCAATACCTAAGAGAGAGTTATCTTTTAATAAACTAGAGTGTTCTATACTAGAGTATTCTAGCTCAGCAATTGCCGAGCAATTGTTGAGCATTTGCTCAGTTGAGTATGGTAGACTCAATGTTTGCATTTGTTTTTCAAATTCATCTTTACGCTTTTGTACGCCTTTAAGAGCATTCTGCCTTAACTGCTCAACTTTCAATTCATACTTTTGCATACGTCTAAGAAGAGATTTGGAAAGAAAAAACTCTTCATTCTCTACCTCAAATAAACCATACTGTGTAATGACGGTTTGCATCTTTGGTGACGTAGTTGCGTATTTTCTTGCAAGAGAAGAGATTAATTTTAAAGGATATCTGTAATCGGGTTGTGCTCTTAACGTTTCAATCAATACCCAATATATTCCATAACCCTCAAGCCCCAGTTCATCAATTAGCATCAAGCATTTTGGATCATCTTTAGCATTAACATCATGACTAAACCAATATTGCTCTTCAATTTTTTTGGGCATAAGTCTACCTTTGTGTGTTTTTAAACTTTTGAATTTTGAACAATCAGAGGGATTTGTGGTAGAATTGCAGACCACACCCTCAACTCAGAACGGTGTTTGCATTTTCCCTAGCTGCTTGGTCGTTGATAGGGAAAATGTCTCTTATATCTCATTCGCGCCTAGTGTTATTTTTTTCCTCCAATATTTTGTATTTTTAGAAGTTTAAATAAGTATATTTTGTAATAATATAGTTCAATATATAACTCAATAAACTAATTTGTATTATATTGTTACATATTTTAATATTATCTTAAAATCGTACTAATATATTTTATTTTTCTATATTTTTGTATATAATATACTAATAAAATACAAAAAGGCTTTTAATGATCAGTCAAATAATGAAGCTTTGCTCATTCTCAAGAAATTCCTACTATGTCTGGAAAAGAGAAGGAAGACCTATTATTCAATTTCTAGAAAAATATTTTTCTGATGATGAATTAGAAGAATTTTTACAAAAAGGTTCTATCGCTAAATTAGATAGCTTCAACAATAATAAGACAATTACAAATATTGAAGTATTAAATGAAGTGTCTAACCTCGTTAGAAAGCAACTCGAAAGAAA
This sequence comes from Sulfurospirillaceae bacterium, assembly GCA_028693565.1. Classification (GTDB taxonomy): domain Bacteria; phylum Campylobacterota; class Campylobacteria; order Campylobacterales; family Sulfurospirillaceae; genus Sulfurospirillum. The sequence continues at coordinate 30,872 of JAQUVE010000017.1, forward strand.
AATTACTAGTTTAGATTCTATAGGAACAAAAACAGTTTCAAATATTATTAAAGATTATTTTAAACAATCAAACGAAAATATCGATATCAAGGATTTTAATCTTTATTATAAAAATATTTCTGATATACAAAACTACTATGCTCAAGATATAGCTGATATTGAAATTAAGTGGCTGAAAAAAGGTATTCAACTTTCTAGTAAAAATAAAGAAGCTTTTGAAGTAGAAATTAGTAAAAAAAAGGAGTATCGAATCGATATTATTACAAACTTTTTTAATAGTTTGAATGAATCCGAATTATTTTTGCTTTTACGTGAATACAAAAATCTATTGAAAGATAATGAATACCTAGGTATTTCTTTTTATTTATAGACAGCTATGACACAAGCACTTAAAATAACTCTTACCAAACTCGGACTCAAACTCATTTTTGCCTTTGGGCTTTTTGCTATCCCTTTTATGGCCTTTTACCCTGATCCTATTTTTTTTGATTTATCAAGTGGGTTTAGATGTTCTGCCGGAGATGGGTATTTTGGTTTTGGCACTGTTCAATCAAATATATTTATCGCTTTAATTCTCTTTGCTTTATTTATCGTGATAATGATGGCGATTAGCGTTTATCTCTCTCATAAGTTTGAAACTATGCTTTTAAAACCAAAAAATCAATACGTTCAAGGATTTTTTATCCTGGTCTTATTCTTTGGTGGTCTTACAAGCGGTTTTATGTTTAACGTTGCTATGGGTGTCACGGATTATGCAAGTTGCTTGGATAAATCTAGTAATAAAACAATTTTAGAAAAAAATTGGCGACAAGAGATCAGAGCTTACACGGGTTTTGACAGCCTCTTAGGTGTTGATCTAAAAATTAAAAGATAAACTATTGAATTTTCTCAAAATAGATTATTTGACTTATACAAACTTGTTACTATACAAATCTGCATAATATACAAAATTGTATAAGTCTTTTTCAATCAACAATTTTTTGAATTATCATAGATTATGCCCAATAGGTTTAATAAGCGACTATAGTGTTTTTAAGTTATGTTTTATTATTATCTCAACTTTCGCACATAGATTCCAGTAAAAACACCAACTAAAATCAATCTAACAAAGCCCATAAATAGGCACTTTTAAGTATAATTAGGTCGACAAAAACACGATTATACGGAGCTTTTTTATG
>JAQUVE010000134.1 GCA_028693565.1 Sulfurospirillaceae bacterium
AAGAACATCATCTTTGTTAGCGATGAACGTTTCTTTATCAAGTGTCACTTTTGCAGAACCACCTAGAACATACTGCTCATGCTCTACACTATTGGTGTGTAAAGGCATAGAACCACCTTTTTTAATCACAAATTTGCGCATTGCAAAATGCGGCCCTTCCATCGGAGAAATCAGCATTTGCATACTTGCACCAATACCTGCACTAAGCGGTGAACTTTCAATATCTTTAACAGATTTTACCATCGTTATTCCTTTTAATTAATGATTTTCACTCATAATATCAATAATAATCTTATCGGTGATATACATTCCATCTTGTGATAACTTTCCAATATGTTGCAATGTTTGTTCAATATCATGAGCAATGATACCATCGCCTCCTTGCAAATATTTACCACTTGAAGCAAGTAAATAGGCATCAAATGCCGCGTAGATTGTCGTTGCAATTTTCATTGCACACGAAGATTTAGCTCCATCACAGATAATACCTGAAACATCACCTAATGTATTGCCAATTGAATGCGCTACAACTTCAAAACTTTCATCATTTAAAAAAGCAAGTCCTCCACTAGCAGCTGCGGCTGAACATATCACGCCACAATAAGCCGATAATCTTCCCACGTTTGTCTTGATATGAACCGTAGCTAAATGCGAGAAAAAAAGCGCTCTTATAAGTTTATCACGTTCAAGCTTTAAAAAATTGGCATATTCAATTAAGGCCAAAGAAGAGGTGATTCCCTGATTGCCACTGCCGCTTGTCGTCATGACAGGCAACGCACATCCACTCATTCTAGCATCACTTCCTGCACTTGCAAAAGCTGCTGCACGATTACGGACGTCATCTCCATAAATACCTTTTTTGATATTATCACAGATGAGCTTCCCAACATTAACTCCATAAATTCCGCTTAGCCCCTCTTGTGCAATTTTTGAATTGAGAGTAATAACCTTTTCTAAGAGAACACGTATTTTAGTAATGTCAATTTGGTGAGCTATGTCATAAATAGCTTTAATATTTAAGATCGAGCGATCTTCAAAAGCAGAATTAAAATCAGCATCATTACACGGTCTTTCAAGTATTAATCGTTCATCTTTCAATATCTGTGTTACATTGGTATGAATATGCTTCACTTCCACACTAGCACTATGTTTTGTTGAATAAACATATATTTTCACATACAATTTAGCTTCACTTTGAACATGCTGGACTTCAACAGTTTTTGTTGTTAAAAAATCCCTAACACGCTCCATCTCTTGTGCAGTAATGTCACTAATAACCATCAAATCTTTTTTAGAATCACCCGCAATAATCCCCATAACAGCAGATGTTTGGATACCTATCATACCACCACTATTGGGGACAACTACACTTTTAACATTTTTGATCATGTTGCCAGAAACGTGAATGACAACACGTTCAACTTCTTCGCCTAATATTTCCCGTGCTTTTGCTGCCGTATAGGCAATGGCAATTGGCTCCGTGCAACCTTCTGCTGGAATAACCTCTTCGTCAAGAATCTTAAGCATTTTTTCTTCAATGTCTAACATAGCATCCATTTATACTCCTATAAAGAAAGCTATTATAGGAAAATCTCCCAAAAAGAGATTTAAAAATGATGCCTATACTATTATGATATGAAAAATCACTGCTGATATGCTAGTATTTTACCTCTATAATCATTTTATCAAGGATTGCAAATATTTTTCGACTCTCTTCTTCTACAATCTTGAAGTTCTCTAAAATAGCATTGGCATTATGCACACAACTATTATCTTTAAGACATTCCAAAGATGTTAACACCTTATCATGTACCATTTGATGTGGCGCTTCTAAATGCCGATAACTTGGTACATGCCCAAAAACTTCTTTACCATCGCCTTTTTCATACCATTGACCTAAACGACACTCATGGTGATTTCCAAAATGGCTTTTTTGTTCATTGTGAAAAATGGAATTATATGCATTGAGTTTAAAAATAATATGATCAAGCTTGGCAAGCTCAACAAAAACATCATAAGAAATGAGTTGGTTATCTTTACTGATTTTATCGGCGTTGGTTGTTAAATGATGCAAAGATGCTTTAAAATTATCAAGCTTTTGGGATGATTCAGATGCGTAAGCGTCTGTAGCAGTTGCACTTTCTACCATTGTTTCAGAATTTTGCTTTAAGACATTAATGGTTGCTTCAACTTCAGTAGTCGCTTTTTGTGTTCGTTCAGCCAATTTTCTGACCTCATCAGCAACAACAGCAAAACCACGTCCATGTTCGCCTGCACGTGCCGCTTCGATTGCAGCATTTAACGCCAAAAGATTGGTTTGATCTGAAATATCTTTAATCATCGCAATCACCTGCGCAATTTCATGTGTCCCTTGTGTGACACTCTCTGCATTATGACGTGTTTCAACACTTTTTTCTACGATTTGTTCAATGGCACGGATTATCTCATCCGTGCTTTGATTGACTTCAGAAACCACCGATGAAGTTTGTTCATTTAATTTTAAAATACTTTGTAAATTACTAATAGTCGCTTGCATCGTTGCTTGAATCGCTTGGTTTCCTTCGATAGCTCCAGTAGTCATTTTTTCTGTTAACCCTAGCATTAATTTTGAATGTTCCATATGTTCATGAATTTCTTGATTGGCAATTTTGATTTTTGCTTCTTCGTCTTTTGCCAAATTGACAACTCTTTCAAACTTATCAAAAAGGAGATTAAAAGACTGCGACGTTTGTGCGATCTCATCATTACTCTCGACAGGCAGTCTACTTGATAAATTAGCTGTTTCAGATGCTAATGAAGCGGCAACACTTTTTAATTTATTGATATTATTCAAAATCATTGTTGTTGTAAACCATAAGATACTCAACAAAATAGCGATACCAATAAATGCTGCTAAAAGCATAATAATAAATCCCGTTTGAACTGCTTCATTAGAACGATCTTCATCCAAAGCTGCTTGTTTATTGGCTATTTCAACCAGTTGGTCAACAAAGCCTCGGTGAATCTCATACAGTTCTTGTAACTCTCCATGTAGCAATGCATAGGCTGCTGTTAAATCTTGTTTATCAATCAAAGGAAGTAATTTTTGCTCAGTTACCTCAAAATAACGCAAAGCCGATACTCTAATCTTTTCCAAAATAAGGACTTTCATATGAGCAGGCAACGCACTTTTTTGCCAATACTCTTGACGATCCATAAAATCTTTTTGTAAAGCAACTAATTTTTCTTTAAGCTTTATTACGTCGCTTGGCTTACTATCCGCTAATTGATAGGTAATAAGGCGTGTTTCAATGATATATTCTGGTGGGGGAAGAATATCAGCGAGTAAATCTTTAGAGAGAATGATTTTTTCATACAATTCTCCTTTTATTTGTACATTTTTAATGGTGATTAACGAAATCCCAATAATTAAAATAACGACTAATGTACTCATTAGCCCAGAAAGCACTAATCGCATCTTGATGGTCATCGTATATCCTTAAATGTTATGGAAAATATATTTTTGAGAGAATTTTGTTGTCATAAATATTAGCACACCGTTTTGTTCATTATTAAACAATAATATTGATGATAAAATATTACAACTTCTTACGAATTAAGTGTTCAATCTTATGATTAATTTTTAATCATAAGATTGAACACTCTATAGCTTTGAAATATTTTGCAATTTCACATACATCATGGCTGTCATAATGGCATCATTGATAGCATCGTGTTTTCCAAACGTAGCAAGTCCTAAGTCTTTCATAATCACATCAAACCGTAAGTCAATCGTACCATCAGGTATAAACTTTATCTTTTTATCATGGTAAATACCTGAAACTTCGATTTGCTTATTAGGAAGGGTTATACCCAGTAGCGGTTTAAGGTATTTATTAATCATCTTGACATCAAATTCAAGATAATAGCCTACCAAAGTGCGAGGACCAATAAACTCTAGAAATTGCATTATTGCATCATTAGGCTCACGGGCGTTTTGTAAATCAATATTGCGTATTTGATGGATTTTTATGCTCTCCTCTTTGATATCTTTACTAGGTTTTAAAAATATCTCGAATTTTTCAGATGTAATGATTTTATTGCCTTTGATTTTTACGGCTCCGATGGAGAGTATCTCATCGACTTTAGGGTTAAGCCCTGTTGTTTCTGTATCAAAGACAACAAACTCATCAAGCAGTGCTTCATCAAATAAAAAAGCATAGTGTGGGTTTTTGAGTCTATTTTTGTTGCGCTTAGTGAAAAAAGAGTTAAACATTTTAACTTACCATCCCGAACTTAAAATGATGTGTCAAAAATTTTTTAAATTTATTGACGATTTTGAAGCTGTCTTTGAGAAGCTCAAGCTCTAATTGATTGAGTGTATTAATCGTAATAAAATTATCATAATTTGAGGTATTATCCCCTTTTTTAAACCGCTCTTTGAGGCGAAGGTTTAAAAGCGTATCCAGCGCTTCGATTAGCGTATCAGCAAAATTTTCATCAAAGATGTGTAACTTTGCTAAAAGTTTAATGCGTGTAACTGTATCTGTTTCTTGAATAGCGTTTTCTAAAGCGAGGCTTCGTACCCCTTGTACAATGGGAAAAATACCTCCTTTTTTGACATCTATTTTATTATCATTAGCAATCAAATTTGTAAATAACCCAATAGGTGTTTCAAAAAGAATAGCAGATTTAGCAAAATTACTCATAAAAACACTTCTATCTTCAATGTGCTCATATATCTGTGCTTTTAACCTTACGAGCATTGATGCATCACCGGCAACACTAATAGCGTCAAAAAAAATCGCTAACCGCATATAATCTTCTGGCAACGGTGAATCGAACCATCGTTTTATCTCTTGGACATAGTCACTTTCGTGTTTACACCAATAAGGATTGGAAACCATTATATTACCCTCACACCGTGGAAAACCAAAATCAATCAATGTTTGTGTATACATTTGCATATAAGACGTATACAGGCTTTTATCACTATCATCAGCAATAATCAAAGCATTATCTTGGTCTGTTTTAAGTAACTGCTCTTTGCGCCCTTCACTCCCCATAACAACCAAACACGCTTTACTTGCTAAAGATTGAGGCAAAATCATCGTGTAGAGTTTTTCATAGATTTTTTCATTGATTTCGGAAATTAATTTAGCAATATAATCAACCTTTGTCCCTTTGACATGAAGCTTCTTAACAATACTAATCAAATCTTTACTGGCTTGTTTTAAATCCTCAATTGTTTCTGCTTTACGAATTTGTACAGCAACTAAATAGGTGTGATTGGCAAAATAACTGAGTAAATCTAACTGCTCCAAAATACCAACTATTTTCCCACTACGAGTTACAACAATACGTTTGATTGAGTGTTTTGTAAAAGCTAAGAGGGCATTAAAGAGATAATCTTCCGCTTCGATTGTAATCATGGGATGAAGCGCAATTGGACCAATGGGACCATTTTTATCATACTCTTCAAATAACACATGGCGTCTTATCACGCTATCCGTGACGATGCCATAGTCGTAATGATCACCACTTTGAACGATGATACAACTACTTTTTTTATGTTCCATTTGCTTGATTGCATTCATAATAGAGCAATCCTTATCGACAACTGTTGGCTCATGCAAATAGCTATCTTGTACACGCGCCATCATAAAACCTGAGAGCTCGGTAGTATACTCTTTTTGTTTGGCTGATTGAATTTTATTGGCTAAATCTTTGATGAAGTACTCTTTAAACAGAGCATTACTCTCCAATAAAAAAAGAAAGTCTTCTTTTTTGAGCTCATAGCAAATTAGCTCTTCTAATACCTTAAAAGTCTCTTCGCTTTTTCCATAAATCAGTGCATCTGCATCAAATGAATTGGATTTATTATAAACCTTTATGAGTTCATCTTCAAGATATTCACCGACTTCACCTTTAATGATAATATACAAAAAAGTAGAAGGAGTTTGTGTATCAATGAGAACGGTGTCTTTTTTATAATAAGCGATATTCATCGCCCCCATCGCTTTGATAATTTCGTGGCGATTAAGAAGTTGAAAAGGGTGAATTGCACGTAAAAAAGCTTCTAAATCATACATACTCATGCAACAACCTTTTTATTTACATTGTAACTATCTTTTGACAAAAAGTCACTGACATGTCATACTATTTTTTTGATATTTTCACAGATTGTGGCATAATTGCACAAAAAAATTTAGGAAAATAGCCTTGAATACGATACTGGAAACATTTTTATCAAAAGTCAACGCGCTCTATCAACTAGAACCTAAAAATCTTCCAATGGATGTGGTTAAAGAAATGGTTAAAATGAGCCCAGAAGAACTGTTTAAAACATGCTCTCAACTCGCTGTTTTAAGACATAATATCCCAAAAGATCAAAAGCCAATTGACCTCAATGAAAAAGAGATAGCGACATTAGCTGAAACGTATTTGCGGGAATTATTAAAACGTTTTCGTCGTTAAAGGATGATAGTTCTCACTTAAAAGTTTTGCGATCCTTTCTGCCATAACTGTGTAGCCTAATGCATTCGGATGCACTTGATCAGATTTTAAATTTTCTGTTTCCAAAATTTTCTTCAATGCTTTATCTTC
>JAQUVE010000135.1 GCA_028693565.1 Sulfurospirillaceae bacterium
TATTTGATTGATGTTTTGTATTATTTTTGTGGTAAAAAATTATAACATTTACATGATTTCAAAAGGCTTTTTAAAATTTAAATTAGCTTAAATTATGGGTTGTTTGTGGGAATCTGCAAGTGGCTCATTATAAAAAAATTTTCAAACCCTCCTGCTGTAGAGTATAAAGCAACTTCAAAACAGGTTATTCCTGATTTTTATGTTGAAGTAGAAGATGACATTATCCTTCGCATCAACAATGAATATTACCCTGATATTGTTATCCATGAGCCTTTTAGCAGTAAAAATGACAATATTAAAGACAAACTTAAAGAAGCACGTGATATTGTTAATCTTTTAGAGCTTCGTAAAACAACACTCTATAAAATTGTTCTTTTAATTGTTGAGAGACAACTCTCTTTTTTTGTAGGTGGTGAGCTTAAACCTATGAGTATGGCAATGTTAGCCGATGAGCTATCTTTCGCTGAGTCGACTATTTCTCGGGCAATTTCTAACAAATACATTGAATCCAAACTAGGGGTATTTCCACTCAAATCATTTTTCACCAATGCCGTTTCATCTAAAGAGTTATCGTCTTCAGAGATTAAAAATTTTATCAATACGCAAATTGAGTATGAAGACAAAGATGAGCCATTGACGGATGATGATTTACTCTTACGCATTGAAAAGCGATTTAATATTAAAATGGTCAGACGCACTATCACTAAGTATCGAAAATTAATGAATGTTCCTTCGTCTAAAGAGCGAAAAAAAATATATAAAGTGTGTGGAGGAATCACAGCATGAATGAAAAATTAGAACAATTAACAATGGAAAAAGAAGTGACAGAATTTTTACAAAAGCATGCTAAAAATAGGTACTCAAAATATGTTATTGCTCCGCATATTGCGGCCATGTCACTCAAAGAAAACCACCTCTATGAAGATATGGGTTTTAAAAATCGTGTCCAGATGGGACGCTACATGAAGTGTCATTTCCCAAAGTTGGCTGAGATGAAACCGCTGGATAAACTCTGGAAAAAATTTATTTATGATTCTGTGGGGAGGGTAGCTCCCGCTTGTTTTACATGTAAAGATCAAAATAACTGTTTTGCGTGTCAGTTGGTGAGTTAAAAGCGATTGTTTTACAATAGAAGAGTGGATTATAGGGGCATCGCTCAAGAATAAAAATAGGCATTTGTATCCATTTTGTAAGCATTATTGATTTATAATAGCTATAGTTCTTCATACCAAAAGGAAACAGATGTGTACAGATGGTCAATGCCTTGAACAAAATAGCGTGAAAACACTACTGCAAACGTTACTTCAAAAAACCCTTCAAAATGCACAAGCCCACTTTGAAGATTTTACGCATACGAATGAGCCTGAAAGTCTTCATCAGTATCGTGTCAATTTACGGATGCTGCGTTCTGTTTGCAAAGAATTTTTTGATTATCTAAGTCCCAAACGAGGTCTTTTTTTATTGGATTATCTTAAAATGCTTCAAAAAGATACAAATCATTTGCGTGATATTGATGTTTTTATCGAATGTATCAACGATTACAAATCAAAAGTTTCACCTGAGTGCGTCGCATTGTGCCATAAGATAGAAGCAAAACTGTTTAAAGATAGAGCAAAAAGTATAACGCAACTTTACACCAAGCAATCATGCGCAAAGCGAGCGCATTATTTTGATGAACTTTTGACACTGCTTGTCGATGCCAAGCTATACCGTAAAAAAGCAGAAAAAACGGTATTGAAGCCAATAAAAAAGATTATTGCCCATCGACTTCAAAAGATCAAAAAACTCTCCTCTCATCTAAGTTTAGAATCACCGAATGAACAGTTTCATAATTTACGATTGCATTATAAAAAAATACGTTATACAACAGACTGTGCTTGTTTGGGAAATCGCGAACATGCGCTCAATGCTTTTTCACAATCCTTTAAGCCTCTTCAAACAGCGCTTGGAGAAGTGCAAGATAAAAATACTCAAATAGGACATTTACGAGAATTAAATCTTAAACACGACGTGTGTGCGCAACAGTTTATTGCTATGATTGAAGATGCCTTGCGAGAAGATAAACAAAACTGTATCGAGATATCTTCTAAAGCGTTTATGGATGAGATGAAACAGACATTTCAAGCAATCTTCGCATAAGTTTATAGGAAAGCTTTTTGATGCCTAATCTTCATTATATTGCACATTATCCTGAACAGCTCAAAGCACAAATCGCTCGCCTTGTTCAAGAGGAAAAACTAGGACGTTATCTATTAACAAAGTATCCTAAAACGCACACTATCAGTAGTGATAAAGCACTTTACAATTATGTCATGGAGATAAGAAGTGAATTTTTGCGCAAGAGCGAGCCTGTCACGAAAGTGCTTTACGATGGGAAAATTAGTGATATCAACGATGCCTTAGGATTGCATCGTGTTACTATTAAAAATCATGGTGGAAGGCTTAGAAGTAAAAGCGAAATTCGTGTAGCTACCTTATTTAAAAATACACCAGAGCCTTTTTTGAAAATGATATGTGTCCATGAACTCGCTCATCTCAAAGAAAAAGAGCACCATAAAGCTTTTTATGCACTGTGCGAAAAAATGGAGCCACATTACCATCAGTTAGAGTTTGATGTGAGGCTTTATATGACCCATTTGGATCTATTTGGGAAGTTGTATTGATGAATACAAAAGAGATATAACTAGCATCTCTATGTCGCTAGTTTTAGGATTGTATTTTCAGAATAATTTTGTATAAATAATCTTAAACTTATAGAAGCAATTGTTGATAACAATCAAAAAAGGTGGATATGATGAGAGACTATTTTATAAAGTTCATTGGGTTGATAAGTATACCCGCATTGTTAGGAGCAGCATCTTCGATTGGTTATGTCAAAACGTTACAAGGTAATGTTACCATCACGCATAAAGACAAAACAATCGTCCCTTTGAAACAAGGCGATAAAGTGTTTGAAAAAGATCTGATTAAAACAGCTGATCGTAGCACTGTTGGCATTACATTTGAAGACAATACCCGTATTTCGATAGGCTCAAATGCAGAATTTTTCGTTGATGCGTATTTGTTTGAGCCAGCCAATAAAAATGTTGCCTTTAAAAGCAATCTTTTTAAAGGCTCCATGGGATGCGTGACTGGGCTTATTTCTAAAATAAAGCCTGATGCGATGGAAATAAAAGCAAAAACTGCAACGATTGGTATTCGAGGAACATCTTTTGTCGTGGAGGTCAAAGAATGAAATCTTTACTAATTTTAGCTACCTTTTTACTATTTTTTCTTACGGGGTGTGCGCCTAAGGTTCAGATTACATTATTGCCTGAAGAGAATGGAAAAGTAGGGGTGATTTCACTTTCAGATAACAAAGGAAAAGAGTATACGATTAACCAAGCATATGAAGTATTAGAAGTTTCTCCAAAAAATGAAATAGAACAAAAGCAGGATACAGAAAGTAATATACAAGCAAAATATGCAGAAGTTTTAAAAGCATTACCACCTAAACATCAAAGCTTTCTATTGTATTTTGGCTTTGATAAAGCAACACTTGAAGAAAAACAGATCGAAGGGCTAAAAGAAATAGCAGCCTTGATTAAAAAAGGTAATATTGCGGAAGTTATGTGTATAGGTCATAGTGATAGTGCAGGCGATAAAGAATATAATAAAATACTCTCTTTGCAAAGAGCTAAAAATGTTGCAAAAGCATTAATCGCTGATTTTGTTAATCAGTCATTGATTACCATAGAATATTATGGTGATGCAGACCCCTTGGTACCAACAACTAACAATAAACCAAATGCTCAAAATAGAAGAGTTGAAATTATTTTAAAATAGGATATAGAATGAACCTTTCCACGCTACCAATCTACATCATAGATGCCTTTACCGATGAGCTTTTCAAAGGTAATCAAGCTGCAATTGTACCTTTAGAAAGGTGGTTGTCCGAGAGTATGATGCAAAGTATAGCATCTGAAAACAACCTTTCCGAGACAGCATTTTTTGTCAAAAACGATAAAGGTATCTATGAAATACGTTGGTTTTCACCGTTGACTGAGATTGCTTTTTGTGGTCATGCGACGTTAGCAAGTGCCTATGTCATTTTTAACTATTTTGGCGAAAAAGGCACGATTCGTTTTTGGGCGAAAGCGGTCAATACCATTGACGTTTATAAAGGTGAAGGTGGACTTATCGAGATGAGTTTTCCTAATCGTGTACCTGAAAAACTTACTGAAATTCCACAAGCACTACAAACAGGGTTTTCTATTGCCCCTATTGAGTTTTACAAAAACCAACAAGCTTATTTCGCCATCTATGCGAATGAAGAAGATGTAAAAAACGTCGTGCCTGATCTTGAAAAGCTCAAAACACTTGCACCTTTTGATGCGGTCGTGACAGCACCAAGTATTGAATATGATTTTATATCACGCTATTTTTGGCCAGCTAATGGTGGGGTAGAAGACCCTGTAACGGGTTCAATTCACGCAGGACTTGCGCCATTTTGGGCAAAACGTTTGGGAAAAGAAACGCTTATTGCTTTGCAAGCTTCGAAACGAACAGGAATACTTTACTGCCGTGTAAGCGATGAGCGTATTTTTATATCGGGTACTTGTACGGAGTATTTGGTTGGAAATATCACGCTTGCTCATGAAGACTGATGCGTAGGGTTTCAAAATCTCTTCTTCAAGAAAGTGTTATAGGAGTATAAGATATAATCTCTCCTTAAAAACAATAGGAATTTTATGGTAGCTTTAATCGCGCTTGGTCTATGTTCGGGTCTTTTTTTCAGCTCAACCTTTGTACTCAATCGTCTTATGAGTTTAGAAGGGGGACATTGGATATGGTCAGCATCCCTTCGTTATGGTTTCATGATACTTTTTTTACTGATTGTGATTCGCCTTGTACAAGGTCGAAAAACAGTGCAAGAGCTTTTAAAACTTTTTTATGAGCATTGGCTTTTTTGGACAGTGGCGGGAAGCATTGGGTTTGGCTGTTTTTATGCGCTATTATGTTTTAGTGCTGATTATGCACCTGGATGGGTTATTGCGGCTACATGGCAGTTAACCATCATTGCTTCCTTGTTTGTCCTAATGCTTTTTGGAAGAGTTTTTCCAAAACGTATTTGGCTCTTTTCTACCATCATTGTAGTTGGTGTAGGTTTGATTAATACATCGCACGTCAATGCTTTTCATTTTGATGAGTTTGTAAAAGGGGCATTTCCCGTACTCATTGCCGCTTTTTGCTATCCTTTTGGTAATCAACTCGTTTGGGAGTCCAAGCATGGTCATAAATATTTTCCAAAAATTGACTCTCCTTTGGTCGATAATGCTTTTAATAAAGTCTTACTGCTCTCTTTAGGCTCACTCCCTTTTTGGCTTGTGTTGATTCTTTGCATTAATCCACCGCTACCTTCCATGGGACAAGTATTTAATACCTCTTTGGTTGCATTACTCTCTGGACTTGTTGCAACAACACTTTTTTTATTAGCACGTCATAGAGCTCACAAGTCAAGCGAACTGGCCGCCGTTGATGCAACGCAGGCTAGTGAAGTTATCTTTGCGCTTTTAGGAGAGATGCTGTTTTTAGGGGCAAGCCTTCCAAATGCGCAAGCATGGTTTGGTATGAGTTTAGTTTTTATTGGGTTAGGTTTTTTTATCTATTTTCAAGAAAAAAAGAGTGTTGTTCACGATTAGTTCATGATAATGAGCTACAATACGGCACTTATTTTAGAAGGATTTGTAATTATGAGAGTGCTTAAAAAAGTGGTATATACGTTAATAATATGCCTAGGCGTATATGCTTATGCTCAACCCCCAAAAACAGATTTATCGTTTAATATTACTCCTGAGATGTTTGCCTCATTTATGGCGCAAAATTTGGCAACCAATCTTCCACATACATTTAAATATAAAGCGTTATCGTTAATTGTGACAAGTGTGCACGCGGAACAAAACAAAGTTTTTTTTCAGTCAAAAACAAAACAGTATCAGCAAATTCTTGATGAATTATATACGTATCACACTTTGCCTGATGAACTGAAAAAACAGTGCAAAGATTTTTCGATCATTGCAGGAGTTAATCAAGGGGTTGAGTATTATCTGAGTGTTGAAGAAAATGAGAAAAAATTTGTTGTGAAATACGATAAAGAGGCATGTTCGGAAAGTTTTGATCCTGCTCAGAAGATATTTATAGATGGTTATAATCGTTATGGATTTGATATGAAAGGTGTGCACAAAAAAACATTTCATATTTTATAACGTCGTGAAATTTTTTAGACATATAGTAAAAGGGCTTTATAGGCAAAGCCCCTCTAAATCCTTTTAAGCATTAGCCTCTTTTAAAGCGGCTTCAACATAAATTTCACGAAGTTTTTTTGCCATAGGGCCAGGCTTAC
>JAQUVE010000136.1 GCA_028693565.1 Sulfurospirillaceae bacterium
GATTTATCGGTGAAGATTTAAGAAGCAAACGTATCCTTTTCGACCAGAAATAGAGGGCAAAACCCCTTGTTTATGGTCGAAATTATACTACAAAATGGCTTTTAAAGCCCTAAATATAGGGGCTTAGATGGTTTTTCAGGAGCGACTATGTAGTCAAAACGCTATTCAATTTACACATGAATATCGATTAGCTTCAAATAAAAGATTATCACTCATCATAAGTAAAGAGGTCGAAAAAGTTGGCTTTCAATTAAACCAAACGATACAAAAACTTTTTGGAAGATCACTCCAACTACGCCTTGTATCAGCAGGTGGATGTAATGCATGTGAGGCTGATTTGAATGTTTTAGGAACACCTACATATGATCTCAATCGTTTTGGTATTAGCTTTACTGCTTCACCTCGCCATGCAGATGGTATCATCATTACTGGTCCTGTGACTCTCAATATGAAACAAGCCCTTTTAGATACATATAATGCACTTCCTGAGCCAAAAATCGTCATTGCATCAGGAACATGTGCGATATCTGGAGGCCTATTTGCACATAACGATGAAGTCTATAAGGGTGCTGATAATCTTCTACCCATTGACCTTTATATCCCTGGATGCCCACCGCATCCCTACACAGCACTAAATGGACTTCTTCAACTTCTTGGAAGAATCTAAAAAGTGTTTTTCTTGTCCTAAACGATACAATGCAAAATCAAATTTAACAGGATCATTTCTATCTATTTTTCGGCACGCCTCTGTTAATTCTATGACTGCTTTAAAATCATATGTTGAACGCTGTATAAGTCCTAATTTTCGACCTGTATGAAAAGTATGCGTATCTAAGGGCATCAGTAAATCTTCTGTTCGTACATGCTTCCATAATCCAAAATCTAAACTATCTTTTCTTACCATCCAGCGTAAATACATATGCCAACGCTTATAGGGAGATTGATTAATATTTTGCGGAATTTTACCTAAGAGAAACTGATACCCTCTTGACCTATACGCATTGATATCGTACAAAAATGTAATGAGCGAAGCTAGCCCATCCATAACACTATAGTTTTTTTTGTAACCTTGCAAAAATATATTTTCTAAAGAATCCACTTTTCTAGCACGACTTAAGGTAACAAATAGAGCCTGTATATCATGGCTCGATTGAAAACGATAGTAATGCTTTTGTAAGGCTAAAGCAATAGACTCTTCATCTTGACGCAACAAAGAAAAATCAAGTGAGGATAAAAAGGCAACAATAGCACGTACATCACCATAAGCGAATAAAGCACAAATTAAAGCACTATATTCTTCTTTATATTTTGAAGCTATCAATAATGGGTCAGGCTTCTCAAAAGAAATTTCACTTATGTTATTTCGAGCAGCAGCTTCTTGGCATAAAAGCTGTGCTATTTTATTATCGTTCATTTAAAACATCTTTTTCATTACTCTTTGCTTGCAGAAAATCTGAAATATTAATCAATGAAAAAGTCACTAAAAAGATAAGAAATCCAGGGAAAAAACTTAACCACCATGCAATGTCAATCACCTCTTTACCTTCACTTAAAATCACACCCCAGCTCATTTGTGGCGGTGTAATTCCGATGCCTAAAAAGCTTAGACCACTCTCTGCTAAGATAGCACCACTGACACCAAATGTAAAACTAATTAAGAAAATAGGAGCGAGCAATGGAGCAAAATATTTGAAAATAATTTTTAAGCGATTTACGTGCGCAATTTTTAATATTTTAATGAAAGGTGTTTGTGAAATAGCAAAACTTTCACTACGAATCATTCGAGCCATCCCCATCCATCCAGTAATTGAAATGACAATAACGAGTACCCATAAAGAGGCACTTATATAACTAATAAGTGCTAATAAAAGAAAAAATGTGGGGAATGTTAAAAAAAGATCAATTAAAATAATAATAAATTTATCTACTTTTTGTTGAAAAAATCCCGCACTAATACCTATAATCAAGCCAAGAAAGCTTGCAATCATTGCACTTAACATACCAATTGTCAGTGAAATTTGACCACCTAACATGATACGAGCCAACATATCCCGACCTAATCTATCTGTTCCTAAAAGGTGTAATTTTGAGGGAGGAAGAAGTATGGCTTCAGGATTAAGAGTATAAGCAGATACTGTATAAAAGAAAGGTCCTAAAAAACAGACTAAAATGATAAGTACCAATATAGCAGTACTTATCAAAGGCAATTTTTTCACTATGATTTCAATCCTAAAAGGGTATCTAACATCTGATCAATCGTTGTAATAATTTTAGCATTAGCATTATAAGAGGCTTGAAACTTCATTAAATTTGCTAGTTCTTCATCCGTGCTCACACCACTAATAGATTGAAATTCTGCATAGACCGTGTTATATAAAGCGGTATTACTATCGTAACTACTATTTGCTTTTTCTCCATCAGAACCAATTTGTGTTGTTACAAGCCTGTAAAAACCATCAACCGTTTCAGTCGCCGTAGTTCCATCTTTACGGAAAAAATTTAATTTATTATATTGCATTTGAACCATTGCATTAGCAACAGTATTATTGCCAACAACTGGTGCGCTATAACCTTGTATAAGAGATGGATCTTTTTTAAAATCACTCTTTACTTCGATATTAGAAGCATCCGTTCCAGAAAAAAATTGACTTATTCCCACTGCACCTGGAAAATTTGTTCCATGATCTTCAATAGCAACTTTATAACCATTCAAATTATTTTTAGATGTTAGGCTAAAAACACCATTATCAATAAAAGTGGCCGAAAAATAATCATCAACATCATTCAGTGCATTATTATCGGCATTATCATCTGTACTGGTATTAATCTGAGTTAATATACTTTTAGAATAAGTATCATCATTCATTGTCGTTGAACTATTTAATGTGATGCTTTTTCGTGCTACTTCTTTACCTTGATTATCATACACAATGAGATCAAATGTGCCATCTTTGATATTAGAATAAGCATTTTGCAGTGAAGTATCACTTGCAACTTCACTCATTTGTGGTGTTTGCATATTTGATTGAGCACTTTGAGCGTAAATATTATTGGTTTCAGTAATTAACGTTTGCGCAAATGTGTCTAAATCATCAATATAACCTTGGATCGTTCCATCTTGAGGAAAGCCACTGTTAACATTCACATCTAAAATACGACCTCGAAGATCTAACATAGCACCAATTTTTCCACCTTGGATTTTCTCAGTCATGTTATATTGTTTACCATCTTGAGATTCAGAATAAATCGAATAATAATTACTTTCATTGGATGTATTATCAATCACTAGTGGATGAAATGTTGAACCATCAACAAAAGAGTTACCTGCAATATTAAGATAATAATCCATTCCTTGATCTGTCATGTTAGGATCAATCGAATTATCACTAATAATTTCACCTTTAAAAACTGAAAAATCTAAAAGTTTTGCAAGTGTTAGCTCTAACTCATCCCTGCTATCTCGTAGGTCATTTGCATTATTGTTTGGAATTGATTCCACATTGGCAATTTGCTTATTCAAATCAGCAATTTTTTGACCGATACTATTGACCTCTTCCATATTAGTTTTTAACTGATCGTTGAGCGAATCTTGTAACGTACGTAATGTATCGCGTGATGTTTGTAAATCGGAAGATAATGTTGATGCCGTTTGTACTAATGAAATTTTTTGTGCACCCTCACTTGCATTAGTAGAAAAATCATTCCACGCAGCATAATAATTCGTTAAATCATTGGCAATACCAACATTTTGTAAATCCGGAAAATATTGCGCAATCTCTTCTAAGGTCTGTTTTGAATAAGTATCGTACGATACTGCATTAGCAGTAGTTTTTAGCCTATTATAAACGAATTCATCATGGATACGTACAATCGAAGTGACACTCACCCCTGTTCCAATATCACCTGGTTGAGAATGAAAAGGGGTACTGGCCGAAAAATTGACACGTTGGCGTGTATAATACGCATTATTAGCATTAGCAATATTATGACCAGTGGTAGCTACCGCTGTTTGTGACGCACTTAATCCTGAGACGCCTGTATTTAACGTGCTAAAAAGACTCATCTTATGCCCTTATTTTAAGTAAAGAGGCAGGTTTATGGTTGGCCATTTTATAACCTTCCATATCTCTTGGAAAAATTTTATCCAGCAATGTATTATAAAACTGACTAATAGTTACTACAAATTTTGCATACTCTTTATTGATGATTTTTAACTCAGAAAGTTTTGTTTTCATAATGGATAAAAGTTCTTTTTGCTCAGTACTAAGTAGTAATTCTAAAGAGGTTTCATTGGATTCTTTTAGAAGCTTTACCAACTCATTATCTAATAAAGATTTTTTTGTTTCAAAAGACTGAATTAAATCATTTTTTATTTGGATGCGACCAAAAATCTCATTGTGTTGTGCTAATTTAATATCTTCGATATCTTTCTTGGTCAATTCGATAAGATTGTCTATATCTTTAATAGCATTTTGTAGATAGTGTAACAACATTTTTAATCCTTATGAATGAAGGATTTAGAGTAACTCTTCCGTAATTGATTGAGCTGTTTTAAAAAGGTCAACTTGATAGGTACCTTCTTGTATTTGCTTTTTCAAAGAGGAAACTTTATCTAACTCTTCACTTTTTTCTGTTTTACTAACACCTTTTGACTCATTATCTTTAGGTGAACTAGCTTGAACATACGCCATACTTTGCGTGTTGATATTTGAAATCATTTTGAGCCTTTACAATTATTTTCTAACAACTATATCGCCCAAAACAATAAAACCTTTAACACTATCCTAACGCCCTTCTTTTAAAAAATTAAAGATCATTTCACTAAATCCAAATTGACCGCTTAATGCGGTACTCATGGTATCGTTATACATAGATTTATAAATTTTATCGCCTGCATCTTTTGGATAAAGTTTATTATCACTAGACATAGCAATATCTAAAACTTGCTTGATAAAAAAAGCTTCAAATTTATCGGTTTGCTCTTTAAGTAAAGTATCTGTTGTTGCACTTTTATCAACATTAAATGATTTTAAATTTTGTGAATTCATTAAAGCAACACTAGTATCAACTTGCATTAGATAATCTCCAATTTAGCTGTTATCGCACCAGAGCGTTTGATATTTTCCAAAATAGAGATAATATCTTTAGGTTTTGCCCCTAACTTATTGAGTGCTCGTGTAATATTTGCAACAGTCATACTCTCTTCAGTAATTTTTATTTGATTGTCATTAGCAGCAATTCTAACATTATTACCAATATCAATACTTTTATTATCATCCAAAAAGTTTGGTGTTGATTCTATTTTAATGGTAATGTCTCCATGGGTGATTACAACAGGGGTTACTTTAATATTGACACCAGAGACAATCGTTCCTGTTCGCTCATCAATGACTATTTTTTCTTCTTTTTCATAATTAACATTTAAATCAAGTGTTTTCGCTAAAAACTCAACAGCCGATAAATTTTCAGGTTTTGCTAATTTAATCGTTCTAGAATCGGATGCAAAAGCAACTTCTTTTCCAAATGTCTTATTCACTTCTTTTTGTACAGAAACAGCTGTATTAAAATTGGACTCTTTGAGGGAAAGTGTAATAAAATTTTGTCCCTGCAAATCATACTCAATTTCTCTCTCAACTAATGCACCACCAAAGATGTTGGCTGAAGTTGCATGATTGATTTGTCCCTTTTCTTTGCCATTCATTCCCCCGATTGTCAATGAGCCTTGCCCTAAAGAATAAATTTTGCCATCCACACCTTTTAAAGGTGTCAAAAGAAGAGTCCCTCCTTGAAGAGATTTTGCATCACCAATGGATGAAACTGAAATATCAAGTTTATCTCCTTGTCTTGCAAAAGGTGGAAGTTTAGTCGTTACAATAACAGCGGCAATGTTTTTTGATTTAATATCAGCAGGGTCGATTTTGACATTAACAGTTTGCAATAAATTAGAAAGTGACCGTAAAGTAAAAGCAGATGAAGACCCATCCCCTGTACCATTCAGACCTACAACGAGACCATATCCAATTAATTGATTTTCTCTTACACCAATGACATTAGCGATTTCGCCTATTCTTTCTGCATACAGCGAAGAGAGAAAACACGAAAAAGCCAATAATAATGTAGCTATTCTCATTAAATTCCTTTAATTACGACCTAAGTTGTCATAATTGAAGCAATTAATGTTCCAAATAATAGCTTAGCGAAGTCTTACCAAATTTTTTTCTTTTTTGAAGACAAAAAACACCCATAACTTCAGGAAGTATTAAAGCACTCATATGTTCAATAA
>JAQUVE010000137.1 GCA_028693565.1 Sulfurospirillaceae bacterium
TGAAGTCTATACGCCAGAATTTGTCCGCCAAGAGATCGCCGCAGGACGTGCTGTACTACCGCTCAATGTCAATCACCCCGAAGCCGAACCGATGATCATAGGGCGCAACTTCATGGTCAAGATCAACGCCAACATTGGCAACTCCGCAACCA
Organism: Sulfurospirillaceae bacterium; assembly: GCA_028693565.1. GTDB lineage: Bacteria > Campylobacterota > Campylobacteria > Campylobacterales > Sulfurospirillaceae > Sulfurospirillum. The sequence continues at coordinate 153 of JAQUVE010000137.1, forward strand.
CCTCATCCATCGAAGAAGAAGTCGAGAAAATGCTTTGGTCAACGAGATGGGGTGGCGACACCGTCATGGACTTATCGACGGGCAAAAACATCCATGAAACAAGGGAATGGATACTTCGTAACTCTGCCGTGCCTATCGGAACCGTGCCGATTTATCAAGCCTTAGAGAAAGTAAACGGTATCGCCGAAGATTTGACGTGGGAAGTCTATCGTGACACTTTAATCGAACAAGCCGAACAAGGCGTGGACTACTTTACTATTCATGCAGGCGTACGTTTGGCATACGTACCGATGACAGCAAAACGATTGACTGGCATCGTTTCTCGTGGCGGGTCTATTATGGCAAAATGGTGTCTTCACCATCACAAAGAGAACTTTCTCTACACCCATTTTGAAGAAATCTGTGACATCATGAAAGCCTACGATGTCGCCTTTTCACTCGGAGATGGCTTACGTCCAGGCTCGCTGTATGATGCCAACGATGAAGCGCAATTTGCTGAACTTGAAACGCTGGGAGAACTGACTAAAATCGCATGGAAACACGACGTGCAAGTGATGATCGAAGGACCGGGTCACGTTCCGATGCAAAAAATCAAAGAAAACATGACCAAAGAGTTAGAAGACTGTTTTGAAGCGCCATTCTACACTCTTGGACCGCTCGTCACCGATGTTGCACCAGGGTACGATCACATCACCTCTGCCATCGGCGCAGCGCAAATCGGCTGGTACGGCACAGCGATGCTCTGCTACGTCACCCCAAAAGAGCACTTAGGCTTGCCAAATAGAGAAGACGTCAAAGAAGGCATCATCGCCTACAAAATTGCCGCTCATGCCGCTGATCTTGCCAAAGGCTTTCCGGGTGCGCAAATAAGAGACAACGCCATGAGCAAAGCCCGCTTTGAGTTTCGCTGGGTTGATCAGTTCAACATCGGCTTTGACCCAGACCGTGCGCGCGAATACCACGACAAAACGTTACCCGTTGAGAGTGCGAAAGTCGCGCATTTTTGCTCCATGTGCGGACCAAAATTTTGCTCGATGAAAATATCACAAGATGTGAGAGATTATGCCGCAAAAATCGGCGCGGAAGATGTGAATGTTGCGTTAGAAAAAGGCTTGGAAGAACAAGCAGAACATTTTAAAGAGAGCGGTGGGCAGATTTACATGTAAAACGTTTAAGCCCTTGAGATTCAAGGGCTTAAATCCTTGTTATTTATTGTTATTAGTTAAAATTTCTATTTCCAATTCTAATTTTTCTATTTTTTCTTGAAAATCAGAAAAAGTTTTATTTGTCTCGTTTGCATTTAACAATTGCCTTTCTTCTACTTTTTGAGTATTGTACTCTAATAATTTTTGAATAAAAACATCGAAAAAATTCAATGGTAATATTAATGATATTACAACTCCAAAGACAAGAAACTCTTTTAAAAAATCATTATTTGAAAAATATAAATAACATATTATTCCCGCCAACAATATTTTAAATATTTTTGTAAACAATGCAAAGTTTATTGCACTTTTAATATTATTATGTTGATAACTGTATGAATCAATCATTTAATCCTCCCCTCCCTCCCGTAAATAATTCTTTATCCCAAAATAGTATATAAAAAATAGCTTAGTCAGCAAAAAGAGTCGGGATAAAATTTTAACTTGTACTATATGGTAAGTACATCTATTTTAATTACACATTAGGATTAATTAAAATTGAACTCTATATCTTCTACCATCATTTGTTCTTGCTTCTCCAAATCCACTTCCATCCCAAACACTATAATCTACAAGTAGTTCCATCATCAATGTGGATGTTTCACTTCTTAACAGAGCATATGCTTTACCAGCGCCTCCAACTGAAATAGAATTTCCAAAAGTGTTAGCACTTCCAAATGCTGTTGTTGTTCCTACAGTAGCTGTTCCTGTTGTAAAAGAATTACCAAATGCAAAAGAACTATTATGAACATTACTATATTTTCCTTTTAGCACTTCTCCATTTGGCATTTTTACTTCTACATCTTTTGACATTTCAACATAATGACCCATTAATACTTCGCCACTTGAAAAATCAACATATGTCATTTTATGACTACATCCAGTAAATATCAACATTATGCTTAGAGTAGTTAAAATTAATTTCATTATTTTCCTTTTTTGCATCTCAAATTTATTTGATTTTAAAACTATCAAATATCCAAAAATTTTACTATTTAGTTTGTTAAATTTTATATAAATCAAGGAAAATAAAAGGAGTAAGTTACGAATGGTGTTCACCGAAATGAGTCGTAGTTAAATTTTTAATTTTTCCTACTAATTCAAGCAACCCTACTCTCTACATGTAACATACTTTCAATGCTCAACTGATAGTCAAGTTCCGCCCATTCGATACCAGAGCCTAAGCAGATAAATGTATAATTTTTAAGCTGAGAAAATGTGGCATTTTTAAGAGGCTTATACCAATCAAGCGGGGTAGAAATGATACGCTCATCACTCAGTTTTACATGTAAATAAATATCGTCAAAATGGACTTCTTTCCCTTTAATTAAACCACTCATTCCACTTCCTATATTTTAGAAAATTATACCGCAAAAAGGCTACATTTTTTAGTTTTACATGTGAAGCCAAAACCCTCACACTTCCAACTTAATATCGCCCTTCACATAGTTATGCACCAACGCTTGAATGAGGTTTTGGTACCCGATGCCTAGCTCTTTGGACTTTGCTTTAAGGACGGCTAGGTCGCTGACGGAAAAGCGAATGGTGGTTTGTCTTTTTTCATTTAATGATTTTGTGTATTTTGCATGATTTTGGTATGCACTTAGCTCGTTCTTGTCCAATGGTTTTTCATGCCATTCACCTGCTTCTATCTCTCCAAGGAGTTCTGCTTCTTGCGCATCTAGGACTATTTTTTTTGTTTTCATTGCTTTTTACCTCCAAACTCTTTAACCAGTTTTCGACTAGGAATGATGGTCTTTAAAAAAATTTCACTTTCAGTTTCCACAAAAGGAACATACCAAATGTAGCTTTTCATCTCAACAACAAAAATCTCTTGATGCGGGTATTTTTCATGATTGGGGTGCATTAGTCGATTTAAAATGTTGCCTTGCTCAATCAGCTCAAGCACCTCTTCAAAACTCACACTTCTTTGAAGTTGCAAGAGTTGATTTTTGGCTTCATCCCAACGAATGACTTTATCCACACTTTTTCCTTATCGTTGATGGATTATTTTAGTATTTTGTAGATGTTTTGTCAATACATTTTTATATTTTAGAGTATTGAAGGCTTTACGTTTAAGACAATTGAGCAAACCCTCATAAACTAATGTGCAATTAATAATAAAACACTACAATTTCTATAGGCTTTTTCACAACATTCTATTCAAGGATATCACATGAATACATCGGCAATGTTATCAGAATCGACACGAGCAATACTTCTTAAAAGTAACTTTTTAGGGTGTGGTTATGATGTTACAGGACTTTTTTGTCATCCCTTATCGACTCGCAATAGCATTATTGATTTTGATGCTTTTTTGCTGAAATATCCGCAAAGTTTTAATTGCTTAGAGTCTGGAACCAACAGCGATACAAAGATAATCATCGCAGAAAATGCCATGGAGTATTGCTCTAATCTAACAGAAAATCTCAAAATTGATGGTAAGTATAAAGCCTTTTCAGGTGCTTTAAATGCAAAATTTTCATACCAAAGCAAATGTGATGCGCAGTACTCCTTTGGTAGCTATTTTTTTATTGCACGGCAGATGATGCTCTCGCTTATCGCTGATAAGAAAAAATTACAACCCTTTTTAAGCCCCGCCTTTTTAGAAGATTTTGAAACCATGGATGCTAAAGATTTGATTTTATCTTATGGAACACATGTGATTACCCATTGTATTTTAGGGGGTCGTGTAGAGGTTTTGTGTCGCTCCATCGTAGAGGGAGCAAGCAAGGAGCTTGCCATAGAAGTGGGAGTAAAAGCCTCATATGAAAAGTTTGTAAATTTATCCTCAGAAACCGCATATGATCAAAAATTGATTCAAAAAAATAAAGAACTCAGTGTGCATATTGAAACCATTGGGGGCGAATTAGGTCAGTGTATTCAGAATGTTACATTAAACTACGGTAGCGAACCAAAAGATACCCAAAATAATTTCACTTTATGGCTCAAAAGTTTAAAGCCTGAAAATATTACCATAGTAGATATGCGAGAAGGCTCATTGATTCCTATTGTAGATTTAATTCCCAATACCCCTCAATATGCGCAAAAGAAAAAAGAGCTGACAGAAGCTATGGATGATTATTTGCGAAAAAATGAATTTAAAGTGGATTTATTAAAACCACTTTACCGTTACTACAGTGCTTCTTTTGATGATCATTTTTACACCACAAACGCCAATGAGCTTCACTATGGTAATGCAAATTATATGTGTGAAAAAGTAGAATGTATGATATATGGTACACAAGTGGAAGGCACAGTTCCTTTGTATGGTTACTATAATGCTTTGGGCGATCATTTTTACACGACCAATTGGAATGAGTTGCAAAATGGCAAAGGTGGCTATTCTTATGAGGGCATTACGGGGTTTGTGTTTGACTCAAATGTCTCCGATAAAAAGCTTGTGCCTTTGTACCGATGTTGTTTTACTACCATCACTAAGAAAAAGACCAAACTCAACCATTTTTACACCCTCGATAAATCTGAATTCCACAACGGCAATAACTGTTCCGATGAGGGCATCGCATGCTATGTGTACAAGCCAACCAAAGAGCAAGCAATGATTATCAAGATGTAAAGCTATTTGCGCATACCTCGAAACAACTGCCAACACTTTTGGAAGCACATAACGATTTGATGGGCAGAGAGTCGAGGTCACATAGAAAAATGGGGCGAAGCTAAACTTTTATTTGATGGGTAGCCATTTTTACAGATAAAAGCTATTACTTCACTCCATGGTGAGGATTGCTTTCGCCTCGGGCGATAAGTTCGTCCATGTGTTCACCACCGATAAAATAGGCTTTGCCAAATCCAAAAGTTGCTTCGCCGTATGTGGCTTTAAACTCATAAAGATTGAAATCAATCATTTTTTTGAGGGTTTCGACCATCTTGGCATCGAACTTTTGCGCAAATAACGCAAGCACTGTTTCAAAACGCTCACTCCCTCGCTCTATTTTCACACTATCGCATTGTAAACTCACGCGTTTTCGGGCAAAAAGATTACTTGTTTTACTCTCATCTTCCACAAAAAAAAGTGACGCTTTTGAATTGACTTGAAGGTTTTTAGCATGCGTGGCAATATCAGAGAGATAGACGTAAAAGCGATGGTTATCATAAACGTAAGGTGCGTATGAACTAAAAGGGTGATTATTGATGTCCAGTGTGCCGATGATGGCGGTTTGGATCTGCTTTATAAATGTTTTCATAAGCTCTCTTTTTTGATTTTATTGTAGCACGAAAGAGTAAACCTTTGATTCATTTTGCGTTACAATACCTTTTTAAAAATCTTTACATATAAAGCTTCACCATGAACATAGCTCTCTCGATTCTTGCCATTTATGTTTTCATTTTGCTAGGCTTCATCGCCAAAAAAATCTTCAAAGAAGAGTTGGCGGAGCGAGGCATGGTTATCTTATCGGTCTATTTCTTGCACCCTATTTTCTCCTTTTGGGGGCTTTCTACAAAACCTATGAATCTTGAACTCCTAAAAATACCGATGTATTATCTCTTGTTTTCGTGTTTGACGATTGTTATGGGATACATCATGGCACGACTTTTTTTTGATGACGCAAAAGACCGCTCTATCATGACCATCGCCTCGGCGATTAATAACACGGGCAATCTTGGTATTCCCCTTGGAATCGCACTTTTTGGAATGGATTCTATTATCTATACCAGTATGATGAGTGTTGCGAATACCTTAATGACCTATACCCTTGGTGTCTTTTTTTATTCTGCGGGTACTTCGAGTATGAAGCAAGCTTTTCTAAATATTTTCAAACTCCCTGTCATTTGGGCAGCAATGCTCGCGATGATTTTG
>JAQUVE010000138.1 GCA_028693565.1 Sulfurospirillaceae bacterium
GACCGTTATGTAGTGGCACTTAGCCATATAAAGATGACACCTGAACAATTAGATAAACTCAACAACTTTCTTGCTAAAAATGGCATTGAAAGCAGGCAATATTCGCAAGTACTTTCCATTAAGAGTAAAAATAAAAATGAAGCCAGTCATGTGGTCTATTTTCTCTATACCAATCGCTATCCTCGCTTTGATATGGGTATTATGCAGATTAACTCGATTCATAAACCTTTGCTTGATAAAGCAAAAATTTCATTTTATGATTTGTTCGATCCCAAAGTTAATATTCAAGTAGGCGCGTATATCTTAGCGACGTGTTTTGAAAGACATAAAAATACCAAAGATGCTATCAATGCCTATAATGGTAAAATCGACGATAATCCCTATTCTGCTAAAGTTTTTAAAGAGTTTAAAAAGCTCTATACCAATTATCAATCAGGAAGAACAAAACTTTATTATCGCTAATTAAGTTTTTTTCCAAGCGTATATCCCACTTCTTTAATGATTTCAATCGCTCCTTCAGGGAGTTTTTTGCGAAGTCTCTTGATGAGCGCTCGCATATTTTCAATGCTTGTCTCTTCGCCTTCCCATACATACTCTTCTAATTCACTAAAATTGACAACTCTATTTTTATCTTTGATGAATAAGTCAAAGAAAAGAATCTCTTTTTTGGCAAGCTTTATCTCTTCTTTATTGGCATCTAAAAGACGATGATGAACATAGTCATACTCAAACCCATCCCAAAGTTCGATTGATTGGATAGGCTTATGGCATAGCTTTTTTACTTTTTGAACCAGTTCAAAAATGAAAAAAGGTTTTTTAAGATAATCATCACAACCTATTTCATAAGAGGATTGAATCTTGTCGAGATCATGGTTGGAGCTGATGATAATCACGGGAATATCTTTATGGTAAATACGGATAGTTTCCAAGATAGAAATACCGTCCAAAGAAGGAACATTAATGTCTAAGATGAAGCAGTGATAGCCGCAGTTAAGTACTTCCAATGCCTCTTCACCATCCATAAAGACATCAACACTGTAGTGTTCTTTTTCTAAAGCGCCTTTGATGACGTTGCAGAGTCGCTCATTGTCTTCAAGAAGTAGTATTTTCATTTTTCATTCTCCAAACGTATTCTAAAGCAAGCACCTACTTGGGTATTTTGGACATCGATTTTCCCGCCCATTTTATCTTCAATAATGAGCTTTGACATGTAAAGACCAATCCCATGCCCATGCTCTTTGGTTGTAAAGTATGCATCAAATATCTGCGGAAGCATCCTAGGTGAGATACCTCCTGCATTGTCATGAATTTCGATAAAGATTTTTTTAGACGCATTATAAAGTTTGATCGTAATGCGACCTCGTTTAAGCTCTTTATGGTCTCTTTTTTCTTTGATTTGATCTTTCGCGTTATTGACAATGTTAAGTAGCGTTTGCATAAATTCATTTTTATAACCACTGACCAGAAGATTGGTAGCGTTCGCTTTATCAATCGTAACATCAATATAATTGTATTTCAAATTATGATTAATAATCTTTAGCATTGTTTCGACAGCCTCACTGACATCAAAAACAGTTTTTGCTGTGGAGGGCATGATGAATTTTTGAAAGTCGTTGATGGTGTCGGTCATATAGCGTACTTGCACCATGATGTCATGGACATATTGGTTGCTTTGCTCATCTGCTTGTTCTTTACACGAATAGACATGTTCTTGCGCAATCGTTGCAATTTCGACCAAAGGGTTTTTCCATTGGTGTGCGATGGATGAAAATATCTCGCCGATTTCAGCCAGTTTAGATTGCTGAATGATAAATTGTTGGTGTTTGTTCTTTTGAAGCTCAACCAGTCGTAACTCTTTTTCGCTTTTGATACGCATATAAATATTGTGAATAAGCCCTAAAATGAGTACGACCAATAAAGGTGAAATCACAAAGACAAAGTCTATAAAAGCACGATGCTTTTCAAAAAATGTTAAAGGTGCATTGACCACTTCAAACTGTGTGACTCCCGCATTGGGATAGAGCTTAAACTGTTTGATTTTTTGAAAATCAAATTGATACAGATAGGTTTCGTCGGTACTTACATGCGAAGGCAAGCGCTCATGATTGAGTACGGAAAGCACGAGTTTGCCTGTATCTTCTCCTAATTGCTGAATGGGTACAAGCTTTCCACCGTAGGCTCCTTTTTGTATAAAAAGCGTGTCGGTTACAAAAACAGGCAGAGCACTTTTCTGAATCATTGCGGCAATTTGATTGTTTTTATAAAAGTTGCCATCTTTATCGTTGTAAAAACGGATAAAAAAGACAGCTTCATCAGGGTTAGGTTTTTCAAAGCGTTTTTCCAGATCAGCCAATGTTGATTTTCGGATATATTCAATGGAAAAATGGTGATTGTCTTTTTGCATAGCTTCTTGGATAAAAGGTTCACTGTCATCGCCATTTGCACTAGCATCATTGATAATATAGAGTTTTTTCAGTGTCGGGATGATATCACGAATCATCGTGATGGTTTCACCAATAGCCCGTTTTTCTAAAATGCCATAAACCCTATCTTCTAAGCCTTGTTTTTGTACTTGCGTGAGGGAAAATTGCTCAATACCAACGAAAACTACAGGTTCATTGGTAAAGAGTTCATGGTAATATTTAAGCACAAAGTCATACGCAAATTTATCGACACACAAGATAAGGTTATATTTTTGTTTTTCAAGTTGAAGTTTGTAAAGTTCTCGGAGTTTTTCAAAGTAGGCATCAGAGTTGATACGTTTAGAATCCATATAAAGGATATGCGTTGTAATGTTGGTATGTTCTTCAAAAACAGTATCAATGCCTCGCAGAACATCATCACTCCATTGAAATCCCTTGTGGTAAGAGTTAATAATAAGAACTTGTTGATTTTCGTGTGCGCATAGAGGTATAAAGCTATAAACAATGAGTACAATACAGACGATTAGGTGTTGTAGTTTCATCTCCCTCCCTCTTCTTAATCATACATTATAGCAGATAAAGAGAGTCACTATAACTCTCTTTATCAAGACGATTAATATTCCAAGAACATTTTTTGTAAAGCAGCCTTATCATGCGTTTTAGTAAGACCCAACATTAAAAGCACACGTGCTTTTTGGGCATTTAAACTATCAACAGCAATAAAACCAAATTTTTTATCATCGACTTCGCCTTCGAGTGTTGTGCTTCCTGTTGGAACACGTGAACTACGTGCTACAATAACACCTTTTTTAACAGCCTCTGCAAGAGCATCTTGAGTTAATGGGAAAGGATTGCCATTGCCCATACCCGCATGAATAATTCCTTTGGCACCATTGGCAACGGCTGCTTTAACAAGAGCATCGGTATCTTCTGGGTGAGCAAAAAGAACATCAACACGAGGAAGATCTTCAAGTTTGCTAATATCAAATTCAGTAGCCACAGTATGTTTACGTGTTGGTTGCATTAAAAACTGAACATTACCATAATAAACGGTTCCAATTTTGCCTGCATTGGGAGAGGCAAAAGCATTAACTGAGCTGGTATTGACTTTAGTCACTTCTCTTGCGCTGTGAATTTCATCGTTCATAACGACCACTACACCTTTACCCGTTGTATCCTTATTGATGACAACATTTACGGCATTAAAAAGGTTCATAGGACCATCAGCACTCATGGAAGTACCAGAACGCATAGCACCCACTAAAACAACAGGTTTTTTACTTTTAACGGTCAAATCAAGAAAGTATGCTGTCTCTTCCATCGTATCCGTTCCATGGGTGATGACAATACCATCAATCTCTGGCTTGGCAAGAAGTTCATTGACTCTTTTTGCCAATTTGAGCCATACTTTATTGTTCATTTCTTGTGAACCAATGCTTGAGATTTGCTCGCCCTTGATCGTCGCTAACTCATTAATAGCAGGAACAGCCGCCAAAAGTTTATCAACAGTTACCGCACCCGCTGAATAACTGCTTTTAATCTCAGAGGTACCAGCACCCGCGATGGTTCCACCTGTTGCTAAGATGGCAATTGTAGGTTTTGCCATCAAAGAAGAAGCACCAATTAGTGCTAACGTGATAAGTGACTTATGCAAAAAATTCATACCTTACTCCTTATAAAATGTGTTTTTATGAACGTTAAAACCTATAAAATGAATCCGCCGATCGTAAAAGCAAATACAACCGATAAAGCGATGGCGATAATTCCAGGTATGACGAAAGGATGGTTGAAAACATATTTACCAATTCTCGTTGAACCTGTATCATCCATCTCAACGGCTGCGATCAGTGTTGGATAAGTTGGAAGTACAAAAAGCGCACTAACAGCGGCAAAAGATGCGACTACAGTCAAAGGCGAAACACCTAACAACAGAGCACTTGGGATTAACGCTTTAGTGGTTGCCGCTTGAGAATAAAGAAGCGTACTGGCAAAGAAAAGCACAACCGCTAATAGCCATGGGTAAACATTAAGAAGATCACCTGCTAATGCTTTGATTTCTTTGATATGGTTAACAACGAAGGTATCACCTAGCCATGCAACACCGAGTACACAGATACAAGCACTCATACCAGATTTAAAAGTTGATGTGTTAAGTACTTGTGCGGCATCAATTTTTGTGAAAAATGAAATCAATGTTGCAGCCACAAACATGAAAAGCATAATCGCTTCATTTCTAGGAACCACAGGGTTTTTGATAATACCTACTTTATCGCTAATAAGTGTTGCATAGGTAACGACAAAAAGAATAGTAGTAAGAAAAATTGCTACGGAAAGACCTGCACCTTTTTTAGCTTCAACTTTGGTTGCTCCTCTCATTTTAACAAGCCCTTTAGCAACTCTGTCTTGATAGACTTCATCATCTTTAAGCTCTTTGCCCAATTTATTAGCTACAAAAGCAGCACACATACACGCAAGGAATGAAGAAGGAATACAGACTGCTAATAACTCTAAATACCCAACGCCTTGTTTTTCCAAAGCGCCACTTAAAAAGACAACCGCCGCTGAAATAGGAGAAGCTGTAATAGCGATTTGTGAAGCAACAACAGCGATACTCAAAGGACGAGATGGACGGATACCTTGCTCTTTAGCCACTTCAGCGATAACAGGAAGCGTTGCAAATGCAGTGTGTCCAGTTCCTGCTAAAAATGTCATGACATACGTAACGATAGGTGCTAAAAAAGTGATTTGCTTAGGATTTTTACGTAAAATTTTCTCAGCAATACCAACCATATAATCAAGCCCACCAGCAACTTGCATTGCACCAATGGCCGCGATAACAGACATAATAATCAAAATAACATCCATAGGAATGGAGCCAAGCTTTAACCCTAAACCTAATGTCAAAACCAAAACGCCAAGCCCGCCAGCGTAACCAATACCAATACTACCCAGTCTTGCACCAAAATAGATGGCAGCAAGAACAACAATGACTTCTAACCACAACATAGGTAATTCCTTTTCGTTTTATGATTTTGTATCAAGAGCAAAGCTCTTGATACAAGCATTTGACTATAATTTAATAAACTTATCTTTCTCAGAGAGTCCAAAATTTTTAGGTTGGATCATATTTTCAGGTTTAATGATTTCATCGAGCTCTTCTTTAGCAAGTAAGCCTTTTGCCAGAACAATGTCATAGACAGAGCCACCTGTTTCAAGCGCTTCTTTAGCCACGATAGTAGAATTTTCATAGCCTAAATAAGGATTGAGTGCCGTTACAAGACCAATACTATTGAGCACAAGGTTGAGGCATCGCTCTTTGTTCGCGGTGATACCATCAACGCAGGTGTATGCTAATGTTACAAAGGCATTTTTCATCATATTGATAGAATTGAAAAGGTTGTAGGCGATTAATGGCTCAAACACATTAAGTTGTAATTGTCCCGCTTCACATGCCATGGTCACAGCGATGTCCGTACCAATCACTTGAAAACAAACTTGGTTGACCACTTCTGGAATCACAGGATTGACTTTACCTGGCATAATGGAGCTTCCTGGTTGCATGGCTGGAAGATTGATTTCACCAAAACCAGTACGAGGGCCTGAGCTTAATAAACGAAGGTCATTACAAATTTTCGACATTTTAGTCGCAACGCGTTTAAGTACACCCGAGATTTGCACATATGCACC
>JAQUVE010000139.1 GCA_028693565.1 Sulfurospirillaceae bacterium
AAATGGCAAATTAGCTAAAAAACTGTAAAATTACAGGCGATGACTAAAACCAGTTTTTTTAAAAGTTAAAAAATTAAGTTTAGAAGATATTGACTTGGCTGCTTAGTTAAATTTGCAAGTGGCTCTTTAAAAATCCAATTTCAAAAAATATTCCTATTGATGACAGTAAAGGGCATCGCTTACGATTGCTTAAACCTTTAGTTGCGGAGCAAGAATGTTTAGCATGTCATGCAACGTCACAAAAAGGCGATGTATTAGGTGTGATGGATATGACATTTTCTTTTGATGAGATTGATGCAAATATCCGTGAAATTAGTTGGGAACTTATTACCATATTTATTATTTCTTTAGTGGTAACGTCTGTTTTAATTATGCTAGTTTTACGTAAAGTTGTTGGAAATCCTCTTGAGGTATTGAAAGTGCGAGTAAAAGATCTATCTAGCGGAAATGGAGATTTAACAGCACGTGTAAAAATCTCAAGTAAAGATGAGTTAGGTGAAATTGCGAATTATATTAATGCTTTTATTGAAAAAATACAAAGGGTGGTTATCTCTTCACAAGGCATTTCTCAGTCCGTTGAGCAAACAGGTGAAAAATTAAGCACCAATACGATTAAGTTTACAGAGGGTGTTGTGGAGCAAGCACATCAAATCAAAATGTCATTTGATTTGATGAAAAATATTGAATCCGATTTAGACTTATCAGAAGAGTTAGCTATTCATACGGTTGAAGATAATGCTTCTTCGTTTAGTGTCTTAGAAAAAATGAGTCTTTCGCTCAATGAAGTGGTGCAAAAAATTAATAGTGCTAGTGATAAAGAACAAGATATGGCCCAACAAATTCAAACGGTTGTTTCACAGACAGATCAAATTAAAGGTGTTTTATCGATGATTAAAGATATTGCCGATCAAACAAACCTTTTAGCGCTTAATGCCGCAATTGAAGCGGCACGTGCAGGTGAACATGGCCGAGGATTTGCTGTCGTTGCTGATGAAGTACGAAAATTGGCTGAACGAACTCAAAAGTCCTTAGCAGAAATTGATGCAACGATCAGTGTTATTGTTCAAGGTGTGACACAACTAAGCTCACATATGGAAGAAAATTCTCTTAATATCCGCAATATTTCAGATAGTGCTTTTAATGTTCAAAATGAAACAGAAGAGACAAAAGATAGAACATTACAATCTATTGAAATATCAAAACGTGCTTCTAAAAAAGTTGTTGAAATATCGCATATGACGAATGTTATGATGGAACAGATGAAAAAAACGCTTAGTCTTTCCAATACTAATGAAACTATTGCAGGGGAGCTTTCTGAGATTTCTTCTAAAATGTTGGATATGTCTAAAAATCTAGATTCAACACTTTCAACGTTTAAAGCGTAAAAGTAAAGGGAGTTTTACTCCCTTTGCATCATTTCAATTTTTTCTTCAATCGTCAAAAGCTCTTCAATCAAAGGCTCCAACGCTTTTTCTTTTTCATCTAAGTTATTACTGAGTGATGTTAATCCTATTTTTTGATAGCATTCAGGGTTCTCAAGACATTTTTTGATCTCTTTAATTTCAGCTTCAAGTGTCTCAATTTGATGAGGGAGTATTTCGTATGCTTTTTGTTCTTTATAGCTAAGTTTTAGAGAAGTAGACTCTTTTGTTTTTTGGTTTTTAGGCTCTAGAGGTTCGTTAAGTGTTTCTTCTTGCTCATAAAGTTCTAAGTCATGAATTTCTTTTTCAATATCTAAATATTCACTATAGTTTTGATAACTCTCTTCAATGAGTCCTTCACCTTTAAAAACAAAGAGTTTTTTTGCCATTTTATCTACAAAATAACGGTCATGACTAACAAAGATAACGGCTCCAGAAAAGCTTTGAATGTACTCTTCTAAAATGTTAATTGTTGGGATATCAAGGTCATTAGTGGGCTCATCCAAGATAAGACAGTCGACTTCTTGTGTAAATAAAAGTGCCAGTGCTACTCTGTTTTTTTCGCCACCACTTAATACGCCAATTTTTTTATTAATATCCTCTTTAGGGAATAAAAAGTTTTTAAGATACCCATAAACATGCATATTTTTCCCCTTGACATCGACTCTATCGCCACCATTGGGACAAAAAGTTTCAATCAAGTTTTTGTTGTCATCAAGCATAGCACGTTGTTGGTCAAAATACCCAATTTTAAAATCACCTATTTGAAGTTTGCCACTATCTATGGCTAATTCTCCAAGTAAAATTTTCAATAACGTAGATTTTCCAGCACCATTTTTGCCTACAATGGCAATGCAATCTTTTTGTAAAATACGTGTTGAAAAATCTTTGATAAGAAGTTTGTCTCCCAATTTTTTACCAATATTATGAAGCTCAAAAAGCATTTTTTGCTTGTTGATAATTTTTTCACCGTTGAAGTTATGCTTTTCACGCTCTAATTCAAGTTTGAGTTTACGCACTTGGGAAGGATTTTTTTTGGCTTGTGTACGAAGTTCCATAACACGCTGTTTACGCCCTTCATTGCGTTTAAGCCTTGCTTTAACGCCCCGTCTTAGCCACTCTTCTTCACCTTTGAGGTATTTAAGGAGATTTTCGTGCTGTTTTTGAAGTGAAAGGACCAGTTGTTCTTTACATGTAAGGTAATTTTCATAGCCACCTTCGAAACTACGAATTTTTTCATCATCTATTTCGATGGTACGAGTAGCAATCGCATCAATAAAATAGCGATCATGGGAGATAAAAAGTAGGGTGAATTTTGCATTTAAAATCATCTTTTCTAAAAACTCGACCATATAGACATCAAGATGGTTTGTTGGTTCATCCAGTAGTAGAATATCGGGCTTTTTTAAAATAAGACCAGCGAGTGTTACGCGACGCTGTTCACCACCGCTAAGAGCATTAACATCATAGTATTCAAATTGTTTTAAATCAAATTCCTGTAAAACTTGTTCAACTTTTTCATCTAAATTCCATGCGTCATGAATATCTAAAAAAGTAGCAAGTTCACTTTGCTCTTTTAAAAGTGCATCATGTTCTTGAGCCGTTTCTAGTTTGATTAAGATAATTTTATAACGCTCAAGAGCTTGCTTTAGTTCGCTGAGTTCTTCTTCTATAGCTTCTTTTACATTGATGTTTTCTTTAAATTTCGGAGTTTGGTCAAGCATACCTACTTTGAGATTTTTTTGAACGATGCGCCTGCCTTCATCCGCTTCTAATGTTCCATGGACGATTTTCATTAATGTGGATTTACCACCACCATTTTTACCGATAATAGCAACACGCTCATAAGCGTGCAGTGAAAAATCAACTTGTGTTACTATTTTTTGTGACTCATATGCTTTACTAATTCCAATCAAATCTAAAAGTGCCAAAAAGAGTGCCTCCTATGCGTAATTACACCATTTACTTTATTTTGATATTATACCATTGCTTATATTGTAAAAAGGATTACGACGAATGTTATCATCAGTGATGTTAGGCTATACCTTGTATGTATTAATCAAAATATATGCTTCTATTATGGAAATCGGTTTTGTTTTAAAAGCAAAAAAGAATCCTGCTATTATTTTATCGGCTGAAAATTATAGAAAAGCGGCTGAGTATAAAGTTGCAACACAAAAGCTCTCTATTGTGACTACTTTTTATGATTTTTTAATCTTTGTGTGCTGGATGGGCTTTGGTTTATCTCTCTTAGATAGTAGCATTACCATAGAAAACGCTATGTTACATTCTTTAGTTTTTGTCCTAGCATTTATTGGCATTAACTATTGTTTAGGATTGCCCTTTGAGCTTTATCAGACATTTGATTTGGATAGAAAATTTGGATTTTCGACCATTGATATTAAGACATATGTCATAGACCAACTTAAATCTGCAATAATGTTTTTTGTTTTTGGCTCTTTATTACTCTGGGCTCTATTCGCGATTATAGGAACTTTTCAAAACTGGTGGCTTTTGGGCTTTGCTATGATGTTTGCAGTTATTTTATTTATCAATATGATTTACCCTATTTTTATTGTTCCAATGTTCAATAAATTGACGCCGCTGGAAGATGAACATCTAAAAAGCTCCATTGAGGCATTGTTAGAAAAAGCTGGGCTTAGAAGCAGTGGTGTTTTTAGCTTAGATGCAAGTAAACGAGATAAACGTCTTAATGCTTATTTTGGAGGACTAGGTAAGTCAAAAAGAGTTGTTTTATTTGATACCTTAATTGCAAAATTAGAAAAAAGTGAGCTATTAGCCGTTCTAGGACATGAACTAGGGCATTTTAAGCATAATGATATTGTTAAAAATATTGCTTCGAGTGCATTAATGCTATTCATCATGTTTGCACTCTTTGGTAATCTTCCTCAAAGCTTATTTGAACAGCTCAATGTTAGTAGTGGACCGCATATGGTAGTCGTGATGTTCTTGCTCCTCTCGCCATTGGTTTCGTTTATCTTGATGCCACTCTTTGGCCTACTAAGTCGTTATAATGAATACAGAGCCGATGAGTATGGTAGTGAGTGTGAAAGTCAAGAAGCACTATGCAACGCGCTTGTAAAACTCGCCGATGAGAATAAGAGCTTTCCATTGTCACATCCACTTACTATAGCACTCTATTTTACACATCCTCCTTTAACGGAAAGATTACGCAAACTAGGTATGAATATACCAGAGAATCGTTCAAATTTGGAAGCATCGTGTCCAGTTTAGAAATCAAAAGCGTTTTAAAAGAGACCAGTGATAAGTTGCGAAATATTACAGATATTCCTCAGAAAGAGGCAATGCTTCTTCTTGCGAATACGCTAAAAAAAGAACTTAGCTGGCTTGTGAGTCATGAAAATGACCTAGTGGAAATAGATGAAAGCTTTTATAAGGCAGTAGAACGCAGAGTAGCGCATGAACCATTAGAGTATATTTTAGGAAAAGCAACTTTTTATGGTAAAGAATTTAAGGTTGATAAACGGGTTTTGATCCCTAGACCTGAAACAGAACTTTTGGTAGACAAAGTGTTAGAGCTTCTGCCGCATGAAGAGCATATGCACATTGTAGAGATAGGATGTGGTAGTGGGATTATCTCGATTATGCTTGCTTTATTGTATCCATCAGCCAGCTTTTGTGCTGTGGACATCTCCAAGGATGCTTTAGATGTTAGCCGTCACAATGCTAATCATTTTGGTGTTGAATCAAAGATAGATTTCATCCATGGAAGCTACCTTGATAATGTCACTCAAAAGATAGATGTTATCGTCTCAAATCCACCCTATATCGCTGAAAATGAGCCTTTAGCTGTTGGTCTCTCCTATGAACCTTCTTTGGCTTTATATGGCGGTAAAAGAGGCGATGAAATGCTTCAAAAAATTATTGATTTGTTTAGTGAAAAAGATGCAATGTTGTTAGTCTGTGAAATGGGCTATGATCAAAAAGAAGCAATAGCGCATTACGCTTCACTTAAAGGCTATGCGGCTGAATTTTATAAAGATTTGGCTGGGCTAGATCGTGGATTTTGGATAAAAGGAAAACGATGGGAAAAAGTTTAATCACAACGTATGTGATGTTTTTAGGAATTGCTCTTGGTGTTGAAATTGCGGCAGGTGCTTTTATTGCTCCTGTGATTTTTCATCCTGAGTATTATTTAGGACAAGGGGTACTCACTCATTTTCAAAGTGGTATTTTAATGACACAAGTCTTTTTAAAAACCAATATACTCTTAGGTATCGTGGCTTCATATAGTATGGTTTATGAACTATTTACCTGGATCAAAAATAAAGACAAACGTGATATTTTCTCTTTGACTTTGGCTTTAGTAGCTTTAATATTAACAGCACTGTTTATCTTTTACTACACATCTTTTATTGTAGCAGCACAAACGCTTGGAAGTAGTGAAACCGCCACACCTGCTTTTGTAAAAATGCATCAAGAGAGTGAGTGGGACATAAAAATTTTGATGGTGGTACAAATCACACTGTTATTTCGAAAAATGTGGAAAATAAAACAAAGATAAAGAGCCACTTGCAAATTCAATCCCCACCAAGTAGCTAATTTTTCATTGTAGCTATTTTTTACTTTAAAAAAATCATTCTCATTTTGCTTTCGCGTTGTTTTGCTCTAATTAACTCAATTTTCTTA
>JAQUVE010000018.1 GCA_028693565.1 Sulfurospirillaceae bacterium
TTGTGCTCTTTTAGGAAGACTTCCGAGTGTGGAAGAGTATATGAGTTTAGTTCCTAAAAAGTTAGCGGGTAAAGAAGACAGTGTCTACAAATACCTCAATTTTAATCTTATTGAAGATTATTGTCTCTCTAACTAATACTTCTTATTAGCCACCTTATTAAGGTGGCTATATTTTAATGTGTAAGGACTCTATTGTATATTAAAAAAAATAGTATGGTCACACTTGACTATACCGTAACAGATACTGATAATCACCTTATAGATAGTGGAATCGAGCCTATTGTCTACTTACACGGTGGTTATGGTTCCATATTTGGCAAACTAGAACATGCCCTTGAAGGTAAAACTATAGGTGAAAATGTTGTTGTTATGCTTAGTGCAGAAGAAGCTTTTGGTGAGTATCAAAATGATTTAGTATTAGTTGAGCCTCGTAGTTCTTTTGATGATACTATAGCAGTTGATCAACAAATTGAAATGATATATGGAGATGAAGAAAAAGATGCTATCAAAATTATTTATACAGTAACTGCCATAGAAGATGATAATGTTATTTTAGATGGGAATCATCCATTATCAGGTCTCAATATTATTTTTGATACCACAGTGATTGCGATTCGAGAGGCAAGTGAGCAGGAAATCAATGAACATTTAGATCTTTTTGAGTAAACATGGTCGGAGCGACGTGATTCGAACACGCGACCTCTACCACCCCAAGGTAGCGCGCTAGCCAGGCTGCGCTACGCCCCGACGCATATTTTAAGTTCGGATTTTAACAAAGATAACCAAAAAGTTTTATTATAATATGACAACATCAACACAAGAAATTAGAAGCCTATGAAAGATATTATCCTTACCACCTTTAATGCACGTTATACACATACAGCTATTGGTCTTCGCTATTTGTATGCTAATTTATCAGAGTTACAAGATAGAGCTCACATTATAGAATTTGTGATAAATTCAAGTGTAGCTGACGCTGTTGAAGTAATTTTAGCGCATCAACCGAAAATTATTGGCATTGGTGCGTATATTTGGAATGCGCAAGAGGTGCATGAGCTTATTGAAATTCTTAAAAAAGTTGCTCCCGAAATTTTTATCGTTTTAGGTGGGCCAGAGGCGAGTTACTTCCCTCATCGTGTTGATTTTAGTCAAGCTGATTTTATCATTCAAGGCGAAGGTGATATTGCTTTTTATGCATTATCAAAACAGCTCTTAAATGGAACTATCCCTTCAGAAAAAATCATAAAAGCTCCTATAGTAGAGCTTAAAAATATTGCTTTGCCTTATGATTACTATGATGATCATGATATTAAACATCGCTACTGCTATGTTGAAGCAAGCCGCGGTTGCCCCTTTACATGTGAATTTTGCCTCTCTTCGATTGATAAAAAAGTACGCGAAATACCTATCAATATCTTTTTGACTATACTAGAAAAGTTATGGCAAAGAGGAGTACGAAATTTTAAATTTATTGACCGTACTTTTAATCTAAGTATTGCCTATGCTATTCAAATATTGGATTTTTTCCTTATGAAGGAAGGAGAATATTTTGTGCATTTTGAAGTTGTACCAGACCATTTCCCACAGGAACTCAAAGATAGAATCGCACGTTTTGCACCTGCATCATTGCAATTAGAAGTAGGGATACAAACGCTTGATTCACAGATTGCACATAATATTCATCGAAGACTTAATATACCAAAAATAAAAGAGAATTTACTATTTTTACGTGACCATACTAAAGCACATTTACATGTAGATCTTATCGTAGGTTTACCAGGTGAAAGTATCGAAGGTTTTGGTAGAAATTTGAATATGCTTTATGATATGAGTCACTGTGAAATACAAATAGGTATCCTGAAAAAACTCTCAGGGACAACTCTTTCACGACATGATGAAATATTTGGGATGGTCTATTCGGATAAACCCCCTTATGATATCTTGCAAAATGATCTCATCCCTTTTGAGCAAATGCAAAAGATGAAACGTTTTGCGCGCTTTTGGGATTTGGTCTATAACAGTGGAAATTTCAAAAAAACTTCATTGCTTTTGTGGAAAGATGGCGATGTTTTTAGTGGTTTTTATGCTTTTAGTCTATGGCTCTATGCACAAACGGAATCCACGTGGCAAATTTCACTGGATCGCCTTGCAGGACTTTTGTATCGTTATCTTACCACTGTATTAAATGAAGAGCCAATAATGCTTAAGAGATTTATGATTGATGATATTATGTGTGAACGTGGACGAAAATTACCTGCATTTTTACAAGAAAACCATCAATCAAAAGCACCCAAAGAGAACCTATTAAAATTGAACAAAAGACAGCTAAAACACACAAAGGAAAACAATGAAATTGGATAAAAGTATTATAACTGATGGCATTAGTGTAGGTTTAATCGGCCTTGCTTATGCTTTACCTGTACCTTATCAGCATTTATGTTTATTGAGCGGTTTATTTGCACTTTCAGGAGCCTTAACCAATCAAATCGCGATTCATATGCTTTTTGAAAAAGTACCATTTTTTTATGGGAGTGGAGTTATTGAACTTCGTTTTGAAGCTTTCAAAGCCTCTATTAAAGAGCTGATGATCAATCAATTCTTTACAAAAGAACAATTGGATGATTTTTTTACTAAAGAGGAAAAAAAGATTGATTTAACACCTATTATTGAGCAAACAGACTTTTCACCTGCCTATGACGCTTTAACTAAAACCGTTATGGAATCCTCATTTGGTGGTATGTTAAGTATGTTTGGTGGTGCTAGTGCACTTGAGAGTTTACGAATACCATTTAGCGAAAAACTAAAACTTTCAATGCTTGAAATTGTAAAAAGTGATGTATTTAATCAAAAAATTGAAGAAAATCTAAAAAAATCATCACTTACTTCAGATATATTAGAGTCTATTGAAAAAATGATAGATAAACGTTTAGATGAATTAAGCCCCAAAATGGTAAAAGAAATTGTTCAAAATTTTATTAAAGAACATTTAGGTTGGCTTGTCGTTTGGGGTGGTTTTTTTGGTGGATTGATTGGTTTAATTTCGGCTTATTTAGTTTAATCTCATCGTCTACGAAACTATATGTATTATTTTATGTATTATTGATTTTCATTTTTAGGAGTACTATGGAATGCCGTTATTTTGGGCAATGTGGTAGTTGTACATTGTTCGACATGCCTTATGAAAAACAGGTTGAACACAAAAAAAAGTATTGTTCTGCGCTCTTTAAATCCTTACATGTAAAGGATTTTGAATTTTTTACAGCTTCATCGTCTCACTATCGAAGTCGTGCTGAATTTCGTATTTGGCACAAAGATGGGCACATCAGTTATGCCATAGGTGGTATTGAGAAAAAGCAGGTTGTTTGCATTGAAAATTGTCCAAAGGTTGATATTAAAATTGATGTATTGATGTCTCCATTGTTGCAACAAATAGAACAAAATGCTATGTTAAGAGAAAAACTGTTTGCGATTGAATTTTTAGCAACACAAAACGATATTTTAGTGACACTCATTTACCACAAACCTTTGAGTCAAGAGTGGGAAAGTGCCGCACTCCCTTTAGAAAGTATCTTCAATATCCATATCATTGGTCGTAGCCATAAAGTAAGGCGAGTGCTTTCACAAGAATTTGTACAAGATAATGTTGTCGTTGATGGTCATTCTTATATCTACGAGATCATTGAAGGTGGATTTTCACAACCTAATAGAGCCATAAATACCCATATGATTAACTGGGTTTATCAGCATTTAACGCATTGTAAAGACCTTTTAGAACTTTATTGTGGATACGGTAATTTTACAATTCCTTTGAGTCAAAAATTTCACAAAGTTTTAGCAACAGAGATATCAAAATCTTCTATCAAATCAGCACTTAAAAATTGTGAGCTCAATAAAGTTGAGCATATTGAATTTTTACGTATGAGTGCTGAAGAGTTAACATCGGCTTTAAAAAAAGAACGAGAATTTTATAGACTAAAAAATATTGACTTGGATATTTATACATTTAGTCATGTTTTTGTAGACCCACCACGAGCTGGTATGGATGAAAAAAGTTTAGAGTTTATTAGTCAATTTGAAACAATTATCTATATTTCATGTAATCCTATAACTCTTAAACGTGATTTAGAATTTCTAACGCAAAAATTTACGATAGAGCATTTTGCGCTTTTTGATCAATTTCCACATACTGAACATATTGAATCGGGCGTTATCTTAAAAAAGATCTAAAGCCTTAATAAAGAAGGCTTTAGATCTTAAATTGACTCAACCTACTGGAAAGCTCAGTAGATTGTTTAAGAAGTTCAGCAGAAGCACTATTTAACTCTTTAACGCCACTACTATTATCAACTGTTTTAGAGTACATAAGATTGATATTGTTAAGCATTTGAGTAGTCTCATTGGAGAGATGTTGTGAAATTGAAGAAGCATCAAGCGATGTTTGGGATGCATTATTTATGATCTCTTCAACGTGACAAATATTTGTTTCAGCTTTTTGTGAGTTATGAGCGATTTTTTCAATAAAATGATAATTGTGTACCATTTCTCCACTTGCATTGATAATATTTTGAACAATAACACTAATAGTTGCATTGATTTCAGTAAGGCTTCTTTGAGTACGTTCGGCAAGATTACGTACTTCATCGGCTACAACAGCAAATCCGCGGCCATGTTCACCTGCGCGAGCTGCTTCAATAGCAGCATTCAATGCTAATAGATTGGTTTGATCTGCGATATCAGATATGACGGTTAAAATATTTTTCACTTGATTAGCATCATTACTTAATTGTGTTAAACGATCAGATGTTTGTGACTCAACCTCAGATGCTTTTTGTATATCTTGAACAAGTATACGTATTTCCTGTGCTGTTTCATTGAGCGTTTTTGATGCATTAACTATATCTTCACTGGTTTGTTTGCTGCTATGCGTTGAGCGATCAAGTTCAGTTTTCATAAAATCACCAAGGTCTTTTGTGTTCTTCGTCATGATTAATTCTTCACTCATGCGCTTATCAATTTCATATGTAACGTTTGAAAAGCGATTTGCCATCTTATAATTTTCTTGAGATGCTGTTGTAGAGGCAATAACGGTAAGATGTATTTTTTCAATAAACTTATTGATGTTTTCTGACAAATCTGCAATTTCATCTTTAGATGAAAGCCTAATACGCTTGGTCAAATCACCACTACCTTGAGCTAAATCTAATGTGATGTCAGAAAGTGAACCTATAGAATTTGTAATACTTGTAACCATAACAATTGTAAAGATAAAAAAGAAAATCATCCCTAGAAAGGAGCCCCCTATTAAAATATTTCTATCAGTCCCTTCCAATAAAAAATAAACCAATACGATGTTACCTAGGAATCCGAATAGTGTTGCAAAAGCTAAAATATAGCCTTTCGTTTTGATTTTAATAGCATTCAGATACATTTGTTTTCCTTATAAAATTAAAAGTGACATTTTTTGATTATAGCTAAAAATATAAAAAATAATATAGAAATAACCGTTCTTTTTATTGTATTTTTACGACACTAAGTAGTGGCAAAGTTTATAATTTCCTTATTAAATTCAATGAATGGAGTATAGCAAAAAGGCCTTGGAAATGCTATGACCATAATCAAGGAAAAAGTTATGCTGTGATATACTTTTCGTCAATTTTAATAAGGAGAAATAATGGCATGTGAAATACCAATGAACAGTTGCATTGATGATGCGATAATTCAAAAAATTTTTAGGATATGTAAGAATATTGCCATTATTGGTCTTTCCCCAGATCCTACTAAAGATAGCCACAAAGTTGCTAAGTATTTACAAGATCGTGGATTTAAAATTTATCCTATTTATCCCAAAGAAGAGATGATTTTGGGTGAAAAAGTTTATCGTAGTCTTTTAGAAATAACAGAACCAATAGATATGGTAGATATGTTTAGAAAACCAGAAATTGCCAATTCACTTATTGAAGAGGTTCTTCAAAGAGGCGATATTAAGGTTTTTTGGCTTCAACTCGGTATCGTCAATAATGAAGCGTGTGCAAAAGCAGAAAAACATGGTCTTATTGCAGTGCAAAACAAATGTACAAAAATGGAATATGAAAAGGTATGTCAACGATGATTGCACTCAGTGAAATAGTAAAAGCAAAACGTCAAATAGAACCAATTGTTAATAAAACACCTTGCATTTTAGTACCTCTTCTCAGTGAAGAAGTGGGTGCAAATGTTTATTTAAAAAAAGAAAATTTACAAATTACGGGCGCCTATAAACTAAGAGGTGCTTACAATAAAATAGCTTCTTTAAGTAATGAAGAGCGCCAGCGTGGTGTCATCGCAGCAAGTGCTGGCAATCATGCGCAAGGGGTTGCATACAGCGCACGTAGTTTTGGGATTAACGCTACGATTATTATGCCAGAAGCAACTCCTCTCTTAAAAGTTACGGGTACAAAAGCTCTTGGAGCTGAAGTAATCTTGCATGGTGATAATTATGATGAGGCTTATGCCTACGCTTTGGACTATGCTAATGAGCATAGCTTAACATTTATTCACCCTTTTGAAGATGATAAGGTCATCGCAGGACAAGGAACGGTAGCTTTAGAGATGCTCGATGAAGTTAATGACCTCAATATCATTGTCATTCCTATTGGTGGGGGAGGGCTCATTAGTGGTATGAGTTCAGCTATCAAACAAATTGACCCTAACATTCGCATCATTGGCGTAACAGCCTCTGGGGCTCCTGCTATGCATGATTCCTTTTATGCTAAAAAAGCACATAACTCCCAAAGTGTTAGAACCATAGCTGATGGTATAGCCGTTCGTGACGTGAGTGAATCTAATTTGGCGCATATTTTAGAGTGTGTTGATGAAGTGGTTCAAGTCGATGATGAAGAGATAGCCTCAGCTATTTTATTTTTGCTAGAGCGTCAAAAATTGGTGGTTGAAGGTGGAGGTGCTGCAAGTGTTGCAGCCATTATGCATAGTAAATTTAGTTTTGATAAAGATGCTAAAATTGGAGCTGTTTTAAGTGGTGGTAATATTGATGTACAAATGCTTTCTGTCATCATTGAAAAAGGTTTAATGAAGTCTCATAGAAAGATGAAATTACTCATTACGTTGATCGACAAACCTGGCGCTTTGATGCGATTAACAGACTTATTTCGTAATGCAAATGCCAATATTATTCAAATTGATTATGACCGAACGTCAACACAGTTATCATATGGAGATGCAAAAATTACCATTGTGCTTGAGACTAAAGGCGTTGAACATCAAAGTGCAATACGAAAACTTTTGGAAGAAGCGGGGTATCCTTTTAAGGAAGAGTTATAAACTCTTCCTTAAAGAATTAAATTTCTTCGTAAGCCTTTAAAAGTCTTTCTCTTAAAGCTTCAGCTAATATTTCACCATCAACACAATTTTCTTTAAGAAATGTCTCTACGCCATTAAGAATTTCAAAGAGATCAGCTTCAATTTCTTTAGGACTTTTTTGTTTTGCCATCATGGTTTCAAAAAAAACCAATTTTCGAATATAATCCGAAAGTGTTTCAAGTAGGGCTGACTCATTTTTACCTTCAAGTAAGATATAGCGGCGTTCTTCAACTGTTTTACTGCTGTCTAAGTGATTTTTGATCTCTCTAATCTCTTCTTGTACAACGGCTGAAAATTTTGCATATTCACTGTAACTATTGACTGATTCTTGATTGTCGATATTCTTAGTTACACGATTAATTTGTTTAGACATTATAATAGCAACAAAGCCTAAAATCATAAGAGCTGGAATAATTTGTTCCATAAATACCTTTACCTATAACGCAATTAGTGTGATAAAATTTGTTCTAAGAAAAGTTTGAGCCTATCTGATTCTGGATTTTTGAAAAAATTCTCAGGCGTATTTTCTTCAACAATTTGGCCTGCATCCATAAAAATGATACGATCAGCAACTTTTTTTGCGAAACCCATTTCATGAGTAACACAAACCATCGTTTTATCTTCACGGGCTAATTCTATCATAACATCAAGCACCTCTGCAACCATTTCAGGATCAAGCGCGGAAGTGGGCTCATCAAAAAGCATAATTTTAGGATTTTTGCATAAACTTCTAGCGATTGCAACACGTTGTTGTTGCCCACCTGAAAGTTGATTAGGATATTTATTAGCTTGCTCAGCTATATTAACACGTTCTAAGTATTTCATAGCCATAGCATTTGCTTCTTTTCGAGGCATTTTTTTTACCCAAATAGGTGCGAGTGTTAAGTTATCTAAAATTGTTAAATGAGGGAAAAGGTTGAAATGTTGAAAAACCATCGCAACTTCTTCTCGAATGGCTTTAATCTTTTTGACATCATCCATTAATTCTATGCCGTCAACTAAAATTTGCCCTTCTTGAAACTCTTCAAGTCGATTGATACAACGAATCAGTGTTGATTTCCCCGAACCTGATGGTCCACAAATAACGATAATTTCACCTCTTTTAACTGTTAAATTGATATCTTTTAAAACGTGAAAATCACCATACCATTTATTTAAATTTTTTATTTCAATTATATCTTTACTTTCTTTCATCTTCTATCCTATCTCAAATTAGTATTAAATCGTTTTTCAAGCTTTTGGCTAAAGTTTGACATGGAATAACAAAAAAACCAAAAGATAAACGTTACAAAAACGTAGCCTTCTGTTTCATAACCTAACCAATAAGAATCTGCCGCACTCAAACGTACCATAGCCAATAAATCAAAAAGCCCGATAATAAGAACGAGTGTAGTGTCTTGAAAGAGGGCAATTGAAACCCCAACAAGATTGGGAATAGCTACTTTAAGTGCTTGTGGCAAAATAATTAAAAACATTTTTTGCCAATATGAAAATCCAATGGCATCGGCTGCTTCGTATTGTCCTTTAGGAATAGACTGAAGTCCACCTCTAATATTTTCAGCAATATAAGCTGCTTCAAATAAAGCAATACCAATAAGAGCTCGTAAAAGTTTATCAAAGGTGACCCCTTCTGGAAAAAAGAGGGGAAGAATAATAGAGGACATAAACAATATGGTAATGAGTGGCACACCTCGAATAAATTCTATATAGGTGACACTAACACTTTTGATAATAGGAAGTTTTGATTGCCTTCCCATGGCCAAGATAACGCCTAATGGAAATGCTGAAACGATACCCACGGCTGCAACTAAAATAGTCAGCATTAAACCACCCCATTTGTCTGTTGGAACGTAGGTCAATCCAAACATGTCACCACGGACTAAAATAAACCCAGCAATAAAATATACATGCATCAAAATAACTTTAACCCATGGATTTTTGAGAAACTTAAATGACCCCATCAATATAAAAAAGAGCCCATAAATGGTATTGACACGCCATCTCTCAGCACTAGGATAAAAACCATACATAAACATATCAATTTTCATACGTACAAAAACCCAACATGCTCCTCCACTATTACAATCTTCACGCGTCGTACCTTTAAAATCAGCATTGATATATGCCCACTTTATAAAAGGCGGTATGACCCAAAAAAGAATTGCAATGCCAAGCAGTGTTAAAGCTGCATTAAGTGGTGTTGAAAAGAGATTATACTTAATCCAATGCACGAAGCCCTTAGTACTATTAGGAGCGGTACGCGCTTCAACTTTTTGAAAAATTGCCATATTAACGCTCCTTTATTTTCATTTTATTGTTAAACCAGTTTAAAATCGCAGAGACAAAAAGACTAATCACAAGATAAACTAGCATAGTCATGGAAATTATTTCTATCGCTTGTCCAACTTGGTTCAGTGACGTTCCAGCAAATACTGTAACAATTTCCGGATAACCTACTGCTGTTGCCAGTGAAGAGTTTTTGATAAGGTTTAAATATTGGTTGATGATAGGGGGGATAGATATACGAATAGCTTGAGGTAAGATAACTAATTTAAGAGATTGATAATGTGACATACCCATCGAAGCTGCTGCTTCTTTTTGCCCATGACTCACTGCCTCAATGCCTGAGCGAACAGCTTCTGCAATAAAGGTTGCTGTATAGATAGTTAATGCAAAAGTAAGGGCTAAAAATTCTGGTGAAAGTGTTTTTCCACCTTTAAAATTGAAGCCTCTTAGTTCTGGATAACTAAACTCAAGATGAGATCCACCGATAAAATAAGCAATAAATGGAAAGAGTATAAACATCCCAATAGCCCATGGAATAACAGCAAAATCTTCACCTAATGTATCTTTACGTTTATTAGCCCATGCATTCAGAGCAATAGTTGCAATAAGTGCTACCACTATACCACCTAAGATGGTATAAAATGTTGTATTGTAAGCGGGTAAAGGAAAATAAAGACCGCGGTTATTGATGAAAAACATATCAAAGAAATTATAGCTCTGTTTAGGACTTGGCATGGAACGTAGAACAACGTTGTACCAAAATAAAATTTGAAGTAACAAGGGAATATTTCTAAAAAAATCGACATAACCTCTCGCTAATTTAGCGATGAGCCAGTTTTTTGAGAGTCTTAAGATACCAATAATAACACCAACAAGGGTTGAAAGTATAATTCCAGCAAAGGCAATAATAAGTGTATTAAGTAAACCAACTAAAAAAACTCGACCATGGGTATCTTCTTCGGTATAAGGGATGGGTGATTGGTCAATACCAAACCCTGCTGTACCATTTAAGAAAGAAAAACCCGTTTGAATGCCTCTTTGTTCTATATTGGCAACCGTATTGACCCCAATATACCACAAAAAAGCAACCAACCCCATAACGGTTAGTAACTGAAAAATGAAACCTCTAACTTTTGGGTTTCTCAAAAGCGTTATCAACATCAACATCCTTTCTTCATAAAATCATTTGGGTAGGATTACCTACCCAAATTAAAATATACTAAATATTTTGTAAAAACGATTATCTAAAAGGAGGAGCATATTGAAGACCGCCCGCATTCCATAGTGCGTTATAGCCTCTTTTGATTTTTAAAGGAGAACCCATACCAACTGTTGCTTCAAAAGACTCACCATAGTTACCAACTTGTTTGATAATATTATATGCGAAATCTTTTTTAAGACCTAGGTTTTCACCCATTTGTCCCTCAACACCCAATAATCTTTTGATATCAGGATTGGCGGTTTTTAACATTGCATCAACGTTAGCACTTGTAACACCTGACTCTTCAGCTGTTAACATAGCATTAAATGTCCATCTGACAATATTAAACCATTTATCATCGCCTTGTCTTACAACAGGTCCTAATGGCTCTTTGGAGATAACTTCTGGAAGAACGATAGAATCATTTGGCTTTTCAAGTTTGATTCTCAAACCGTAAAGTTGAGATTGATCCGATGTCAAAACATCACATCTTCCACTTTCATAACCTTTAAGTACTTGATCGTTTGTATCATATGAAACTAATTTGTATTTCATTTTATTGGTTCTAAAGTAATCCGCCACATTTAATTCCGTTGTGGTTCCTGTTTGGAGACAAATAGAAGCGCCATCGAGTTCTTTAGCACTTTTAACACCTAGTTTTTTGTTAACCATAAAGCCTTGACCATCATAGTAGTTAACACCTGCAAATTTAAGACCCAAACTTGTATCACGAGTTTCGGTCCATGTTGTATTACGCGAAAGCATATCAATTTCACCTGATTGAAGCGCAGTAAGTCTCTCTTTTGCATTCAGTGCAACATATTTTACTTTTTTGGCATCACCTAAAGTTGCAGCTGCAACAGCACGGCAAAGATCAACGTCTATACCTTTGTAAACACCATCACTTCCTACTTCAGAAAAGCCTGGTAAACCACCATCAACACCACACTTTACAAATCCTTGTTTTTGAACTTCTGCAAGTGTATCAGCACTAAGTGAAGTTGCGCCTAAGCCCAAAATAGCAATAGTTGCTAAAGAGATTTTAGCAAGTTTAGAATAAATCATATATCTTCCTTTCGAGTTTGGTATGAGTGTTATTCTATCATTAAAATCTTTTTTTGTACAAAATATCTGAGTAATTTTTGAGCAAAAGACTTATATTTATCTTTAAGTGAGTAATTTTCTATTTTTTTCGACGAAAATAAGCATCAAAACTAAAAATAATGAGTGCTAACCAAATGAGAATAAAAGTTACTAATTTATCGTGATTAAAAGGTTCATGATAAACAAATACAGCCAATAGAAAAGAAACCGTAGGCCCTAAATATTGGAAAAAGCCAAGATGGGTTAGCGAGATTTTTGTTGCAGCCGCATTAAACCACAAAAGAGGAACTACGGTCACTACGCCTGCTAAAAGCAAAAGATAACTAATACCATTGGGTGGAAAAACAAAAGAGTTTTGCTCATGCAATGTCAGATAACAAAAGTAAAGAATGGCAATAGGAAAAAGGATCAACGTTTCTATATATAAGCCAGTGACGGACGGTAGATTAATTTTTTTGCGAATTAGTCCATAAAAGGCAAAACTAAAAGCAAGCGCTAATGAAACAATAGGAATTGAACCAAGCATTATCACTTGATAGACAATCGCCAAAAATGCTAATAAAATGGCTACTTTTTGCCACTTACTTGGTTTGTCTTTAAAAAAAATAATGCCTAGAGAAAAATTTACCAGAGGGTTGATATAGTAGCCTAAACTTGACTCTGTTATCATATTGTTACTGACTGCCCAAATAAAAACAAGCCAATTTGTAGAAACTAATAAGGATGATAAAAAAAGATATTTTATCTTATGAAAATCTTTGACTAAAAGCTTAAAAGCACCCATTTGTCTGCTAAATATAATGATACCAAAGAGTAATACGACAGACCAAATAATACGGTGCGCTAGGATTTCTGTAGGAGAAACAGAACTGATAAGTTTGAAATAAATAGGCACTAAACCCCAAAAGCTAAATGCTAAAATTGCGTAGATATATCCTTGCATTTCGATAGAAAATTTTTGCATACTGATTCTTTTTTAGCGCATTGTAATGATAATTATGTTAAAAACCTCTTATTACATTATCAAAAAAGGCTTTTTATGAATTCTTGGACGCGTTCATCTTGGAGAGAAAAAAAAATTAGGCAACAGCCAACCTATACTAATCAAGAACTATTACAAAGTGTAGAATCTGAACTCAGTAAATATCCACCCCTTGTTTTTGCAGGAGAGGTTAGACAATTAAAAGCAAATTTGGCGGATGTTGTCGCTGGTAAAGCTTTTTTATTACAAGGTGGAGACTGTGCTGAGAGTTTTTCAGAGTTCAATGCTGTCAATATCCGTGATATGTTTAAAGTAATGTTGCAAATGGCTGTTGTTTTAACTTTTGCAGGTGGTTGTCCAATCGTCAAAGTAGGTCGTCTTGCTGGACAATTCGCAAAACCTCGCTCTAGTGACAATGAAGAGATGGATGGTATTAGTTTGCCAAGTTATCGTGGTGATATTATTAATGATATTGAATTTACTGAAGAAGCACGTGTTCCTAATCCTAAACGTATGCTTAAAGCCTATAACCAATCAGCTGCAACAATGAACTTATTACGTGCCTTTTCACGCGGTGGTTTAGCAGATTTACATCAAGTGCATAAATGGACATTGGGTTTTGTTTCTGAAAGCCCTTTGGGAGAACGATACCAACACCTTTGTGACCGTATCTCTGAAACCCTAGCTTTCATGGAAGCATGTGGTATCACTTCTACAAGCACCCCAAGTATTCACGAAACAGTCGTTTATACATCACATGAAGCGCTCCTTTTAAATTATGAAGAAGCACTCACCAGACAAGATAGTCTTACAGGTGATTGGTATGATTGTTCGGCACATATGCTTTGGATTGGCGATCGCACACGCGAACCCGATGAAGCGCACGTCGAGTTTTTAACAGGTGTTAAAAACCCTATTGGGATTAAAGCAGGGCCATCCATGAGTGTTGAGAGTCTTATGAAGTTGATTCATAAACTAAACCCTGAAAATGAAGCTGGACGCTTAAATATCATCGTGAGAATGGGTGCTGAAAAAATTGAAACAGAATTTCCAAAACTTGTGCGTGCCGTTAAAGAGGCAGGTGCACATGTTTTATGGAGTATTGACCCAATGCATGGCAATACTATTAAAACCTCCAATAACTATAAAACGCGTACTTTTGATGAAGTTTTACGCGAAGTGAAAGGCTTTTTTAAAGTTCATGAAGAGGAGGGCACTTACCCAGGCGGTGTACATCTTGAAATGACGGGGCAAGATGTTACAGAATGTATAGGTGGCGCACAGGATATTACTGAAGAAAAACTTGCCTGCCGCTATCATACACAATGCGAACCACGTCTCAATGCGAATCAAGCTTTAGAATTAGCATTTCTGATTGCTGATTCGCTCAAAGCCGCACGTCAAAGACGCTTAAATCAATAATTTTAATACTTATTAGCATAGGCAAAGGTATAAATCCTTGCCTATGCACATTAGTTTAATAATATTTCTTACTTATACCCACCTTTAATATATATTTTAAATATTTTCAATTATAATCATCTCTTAAAACCCTCGATATAGAATGGAAGCTTCAAATGAAAAATGCGATCATGCAGGCCACTCACGATTTTTGTACTTACATTTTAGATATACCAATCCATAGAGGTAAGCACTATGGTGATAAATTTTATGGTGCAGCCATAGCTTTGCATGAAAATGATGCTGAACATATGTGGTACCTTTTTTTTAAAAAAGATACTCTTAATATTATCGCAAAAAATCTACTGTGTGAAGATTGTTTATCTGAAGATGACTTAGATGATTTGCTCAAAGAGATATCCAATCAAATTATAGGTTCCGCTAAAGTGATCTTAGAAGCCAACAATCCACACAATCAATATCGACTTAGTGTTCCAGAATTTATGGGGCATGTCCCATCACCGTTTCCAATCACACTCCAAGAATCCATCGTATATAAAATCAAAAATAGAACGTTTGTAATTGGCAGGTGACAAAGCCTATTTTAACGCAATAACGCTATCGCTACACCATGAAGCTAAATGTTTATCATGAGTTATTAATAAAATACCCACTCGATCTAAAAACTGCATTAATAACTGCATGACATGTAAGCCTGTGATATTATCAAGAGCAGAAGTTGGTTCATCGGCTAAAATGAGCTTTGGTTTCATCAATAAAGCTCTTAAAATTGAACATCGCTGTAGTTGCCCACCACTTAGTTGATATGGCTTTTGATGCAAAAGTGTTTCATTAAGATTAAGTGACGAAGCTAAAAGCATCAGATCTTCAAGTGTAGCAACATCTTTTATTTGATTCAGTATCGTAAATGAAGGATGAAAAGACGTATAGGGGTCTTGAAAAATTTGCGAAAGGCTTGCAACATTTATAGTACCTTTTTGAGGTATTAAATTACCCGTAATTAATTCAAACAGTGTACTTTTGCCACTTCCGCTTGCTCCAAGTATTGAAACTACCTCTCCCGTTGAAACTTCTAATGAAAAATGATCATATAATAATGGCATATAAGGATAAGCAAAACAGATGTTATCAACGCTCAGAACATTCATGAACGAATATTTCCTTTGCCGTATACTTTAAATTTATACGTGGTTAAATCATTGATTCCCATAGGTCCTCTTGCATGTAATTTATTGGTACTAATACCTACTTCTGCCCCAAAGCCAAACTCTCCACCGTCAGTAAAACGTGTACTGGCATTGATATAAACACACGCAGCATCCACTTCATTTAAAAAACGCTCACCCGTTGTGTAATTCTCTGTAAGGATTGCCTCAGAGTGACCTGACCCATATGTTGCAATATGTGTAATGGCTTCATTGACATCAGAAACAATCTTAATTGAAAGGGCGTTGCTAAGATGCTCTGTATGATAATCTTGCTCATTGGCAAGCGCTACATTTAAAAACTTTTGCGTTTTTGCACACCCTTTAACTACGCTATTATGAAGTTTTAATTGTGCCATCATCATAGGCAAAAACATCTCCGCAATGGCTTCATGTACTAAGAGTGTTTCGAGAGAATTACAAGCACTTGGTCTTTGACATTTTGCATTAATAACAATGGAATACGCATTATCAAGATTGGCCTCTGCATCCACAAAAATATGACACACACCTTTGTCATGTTTAACAACAGGCACCGTGGCATTCTCACTCACAAAAGCAATTAAGGCCTCACCACCTCGTGGAATAATTAAATCCACATATTTATCCATCTTAATAAGCTTGCTAACACCTTCACGGCTGTAATCAGGCAGAAGTGAAATAATCTCTTTTTCAAGACCATTTTTAACCAAAACTTCTTGTAAAATTGACGCAATAATAGCATTACTCTCTTGTGCTTCTTTGCCACCTTTAAGCACACAGGCATTGCCACTTTTAAAGCACAAAGCTGCGGTGTCACTTGTCACATTAGGTCTGCTTTCATAAATGATGCCAATGACACCAATAGGAATACTCACTTTTTCAATTCTAAGCCCACTTGGCACTACCCAACCTTCCAAAACTTTTCCAACAGGCTCACGTAATGAGGCTATTTCTCGTATGGCTTGGGCCATTTCAGCGATGCGTTTTTCATTAAGCAATAATCGATCAATTAAAGCCGAAGAGAGATTATTTTGAGAAGCATTTTCTAAATCTTTTTGATTATAAGTTAAGATATGATGCGTATTAGCTTCTAAAGCGTCTGCCATTTCTCGTAAAATTTTATCTTTAACAAAAGGTTCAAGTGTTGCGATAATGCGACTAGCATTTTTGGCTTTTTCTAAAAATTGCTGCACGGTATAAGCCTTATAATAGAGTTTTGTAAGATTTTACAACTTTTATATTTAATATGCCATAAGTAAGGAAACGCTATAATTTATAATCAAAAATACGAAATAAAGGTTTAGCTATGCAACAGACATATGATATTGTTATAATTGGTGGAGGCCCTGGTGGAATAGGTGCCGTTGTTGAAGCCAAAGCTCTTGGTATGAAAAGTATTTTGATGATTGAAAAAGGCGATAACCACTCTCAAACAATACGAAAATTTTATAAAGATAATAAACGTGTGGATAAAAACTACAAAGGGCAAGAAATCGAGCTTGAAGGAACCATTGACTTTCGTGACGGGACTAAAGAGAGTACACTTAATTACTTTGATTCCTTACTCGATAGCAATCAGATTGATGCCGTGTTTAAAAGCGAAGTGGAAAGTGTTACGAAAGTGGGTGAGATATTTCATGTCGTTACAACAACAGCTGGCTATAAAGCAAAAAATGTCCTCGTGGCTATCGGTACGATGGGAAAACCAAATAAGCCTGATTATACGTTGCCTCTCTCTTTAAAAGAACGCATTAACTTTAACCTTGATAAATGCTCCCAAGGAGAGAAACTTCTACTTGTTGGTGGAGGAAATTCAGCAGTGGAATATGCAATCGAGCTTTCAAAAACCAATAATGTTACTTTAAACTATCGACGAGACAGTTTTAATAGACTTAATGATATTAATCTCAAAATGATTCATGAATTTAATGGTCAAGAAAAACTTCGTCTACGCTTGGGTATGGATATACTCTCTATTGAAAATGAAAATGGATTAGTAAAAGTTAATTTCACAGATGGTTACTATACGATTTATGATAGAGTAGTTTACGCCATTGGTGGCACAACACCCATTGATTTTCTTAAAAAATGTGGTATTACGATTGATGCTGATGGCAAACCAGAATTTGATGAAAATTTTGAGAGTAGGGTTAAAGGGCTGTATCTAGCAGGTGATATTGCTGTTAAAAGTGGCGGCTCTATTGCCATTGCGCTCAACCATGCTTATCATATTATTAACCATATTTTAAAACATAAATAAACCAAGGTAAGGTATGCATAAAAATAGTATCTCTTTTTCGCAACTTATAAATATTGCATTAGGTTTTATCATCGTGGTAGGGAGTTATATCTCTTATCGTTATGGCAATTTTGGTGGTGTTTCATTAAATGAATTAAAAATGAGTTATATCAACAAAAACGATGTAAAATTTAGAGATCTACCCGCTAATATTCAAACGAATTTTATTGACAAAAATGCTATCATTGAACAGAGTAAGGATGCTTCTTTATTTGAGGATGTCTATTTAGATGAACAAGGCAATCCTATCCCAGAAGCGGATATAACGCAACGTGATTTAAAACGAATGGTCCAAAAACTGCAAAAAACATTACTCTTTTTACAGCACGACAACATGCTTATGTCTAATGAAAAAAATGATTTACTTAAAAGAATTGATGAACTAAAAAGTGAACATGAGGAAGAAAAAAATACACTTGCCAATAAAAATCTTGAAAAAATAAATGAAGCAGAACAGCAACACTATAAAAACATTAGTGACTTAACGATGAAAATCAATGATCTCCAAAAAGAGAATGTTGTTATTTCTCAGCGCGCCAATATCGAAAGTAACACTCTTAAAAATCAAATAGAAGAGCTCAAAGCGCAAATGAATGACGAACAAGAGAAGAAGAGAGATGCCATTAAAAAAGCAAGAGAAGAAGAGCAATTTAAATTAGTTGACTATAAAGATAAAATTAAACTTTTAACAGATCAAATTGCCCTTTTAAATGACCAAATTAAAACCAACAATGAATCCTCAAACAGCGCTTTAAGCCGTAAAATTGATGAAATTGCGAAGCTTAAAGATGACATCACACAAGCATCCAATGATAAAAATGCAATTTTAACAAAGAATGCGCAATCTATGGTAGAACTAGAGCGCAAACATGGTGAAGAAATTGCGAAATATACCAAAACGATTGAACTACTCAAAGCAGATACTGAAAAGCTTATCGCTGCAAATCGTGCTGATTTAGCTAAGATGGATGAAGAAAATACACAAAAGATTTTACAAGAACAAGAAAAAACAAAAGCTGCCAATAGCGAACTTGCAAGCGCAAAAAAACATATTGATGCGCTGATGCTTGAAAATGAAAAAGATTTTAATAAATTTAGAACCTATTTAGAAGATGAAAAAAAGCTTAATAAAGAGCTTAATATTGCTAATAAACAACTTGAAGCGATGGTTGATGCTACGGAGCAAAAACTCAATGGCGTCATTTTAAGCCTCAATGAAACTGTTGCCAAAAAAGAGGCTAATATTAAAGATTTGAGCCAACAAATTGCTATTTTAGAAAGCCAAAAATTAAACTTTGATGCAGAAGTCAAAAAGAAAATTGAAGAAAACGATCGTATTCATAACAAAAATTATAAAATTTTTAATGAGAAAATAGCAGGATTTGAAGCTTCTAAACGGGAAATGATATCAAAACTCGATAAACAGCTCAGTGAATACAAGAATGCCACAAAAGAAAATTATGACAAAATGCAGTTTCATATCAATGAACTCACCCGTGGCAATACAGATTTAAAACAAAAAATTGATGCTAAAGAAAAAGAGGTGCAAACCCTCAATGCACAACTTTTAGCGCTTAATGCAGCACATGAAAAAGCAAAAATTGCGCAAGAAGAAAAACTCTCTGACGTTAGAAGTGCATTTAATGCATTACAAGCTGATGTTAAGCAAAAAGATATCGAAAATCTTGGTAAAATAAATACTTTTGAGAAAGAGTTGAAAGCAAAAGAGATGGCATTAGCTGCATTCAAAAAGGAAGAGACACTAAAAATAGCTTCTTTTGATAAAGAATCTCGTGATAAAGAGCTTCAATTAACAACGGTTAAAGATGAATTGGGCCGTAAAGAAGAAGCGATAAAAATACTTACTACGAAAATTAAAACACTAGAAACTAATCAAACTATGCAAACGAATAAACAAATTGAAGAGCTCAAAGCAAAACTGGCTCTTTTTGAAAAAAATAGAATTGCTGAAGATTCTAAGATGGTGGACTTAAAAGACGAGCTTAAACGTAAAGAAATTGAGTATCTTGATAATCTTAAAATGCTAGAAAAAGAGATTAAAGCTAAAGATACAAAGCTTCTTGCAGTTAAAGAGCATCTTGAGAAAAATGATCAGTTGAAACTGACACAAGAAGAAAAATTGAAAGCAGCGAAAGAAGAGTTTAAACAGCGAGAACTCAACTATTTAGATACGATCAAAGCTTTAGATAAAGAGATAAAAAATAAAGAGACAGCCCTTGCGAATGCAGAAAAAAGCGGTAGTAATGAAGTTGTAACGCTTCAAAAAGAGCTCAAAGCAAAAGATAATCTTTTGCTAAAAACCAAAGATGAATTAACTAAACATTTAGCTTCAAGCGAACAAA
Source organism: Sulfurospirillaceae bacterium (assembly GCA_028693565.1). Classification (GTDB taxonomy): domain Bacteria; phylum Campylobacterota; class Campylobacteria; order Campylobacterales; family Sulfurospirillaceae; genus Sulfurospirillum. The sequence goes on from JAQUVE010000018.1 coordinate 20,201, forward strand.
TGATTAAAACATTGAATGAAAAAATTAAATTTCTCGAAACGGCTACACCTAAAGTAGTGGCGCAAGCATCCTCATCAACAACGACTCCAGTCAAGTCACATAAGCTCGTTTTGATTGAAAAAATACATTGTACGGATATGGGTACAGGTGTAAATGCGATTACTACTGCATGCCAACAAAATGTAAAAACATTTCTTGCAAAGTATGATACTTCCTATTATTTTGAAGTAGCGCCCATTGTCGACAATGGTGGATTTGCCAGCCTAAAGTTGATTAAAAGTAAAAAAATTGGTGTTGAGGATAGTGAAATTGATAGAATTACAGGGCTTGCAAATATTGGCTTAGGTAAAGCAAGAGCAAAAGCAGGTGGAGAGCTGGTTGAAAAGGTACTCGGTGAAGGTACAAAAATTAGCTATGCATTGTCCAACATAGAACTAGACCATGCTAGAGGATTTCAAATCAGTGTCTACAAATAGTCTTATGCTCTTAAATCAATACGAGAAAGGGTATCGATATAACAGCGATACCCTTTTGCTATATGACTTTATTGCTTCTTTTCATCCCAAAGGTTATCTCTTAGATGTAGGGTGTGGCTGTGGTATTTTAGGCTTATTATTAAAAAGAGATTTTCCTGCTTTGCTTGTATCCCTTTTAGATATTCAAGAGCAAAATTGTACACTTAGTTTCGATAATGCGAAGCAAAATGCCATAAGCCTTGAAGAGATCATATGTGGTGATTTTTTAACCACGATCTTTCATAAAAAGTTTGACTTGATCGTTTCAAATCCACCTTTCTATCACAAAGGTGTTGTTAAAAGTGAAAATTTATCATTGTCTATAAGCCGACATAGTAGCTATCTTCCTTTTGATCAATTTGCCCATAAAGTAACAAAAACACTGAGCAATAAAGGTTATTTTTATTTCTGTTACGATGCCAAACAAATTGATCATGTGATGAAAGCACTCTTAGAGCATAAACTTAATGTTGAAGATCTTTGTTTTGTCTATCCTAAGTCTACCAAAGAAGCGTCTTTAGTTCTTGTCCGTGCTCGTAAAAACTCTAAATCACTCTGTAAAGTACATCCGCCACTTTTTATTTACGATCATGAAGTCTTTTCACCAAGAGTACAAGCTATCTTTAATCACTCACATACACAGAGCCATACATGTCCACAATCCTAAAACAAGAAGGCTATCCTTATGCTTTTGACGCAAAAGTGTGTGAAACGTGTGCAGGAAACTGTTGCATTGGAGAGAGTGGTTATATTTGGGTAACACAAGAAGAGATAAAAACTATGGCTGAGTTTTTAGAATGTCCACTAGAAGATTTTATTAATGAGTATTTACTAAAAGTACGCTATCGTTTCACTATTAAAGAAGCCATTTATGAAAGTGGCTATCGTTGCATTTTTTTTGATTTAGATAAAAAAGCCTGCCGTATCTATGCAGCTCGCCCAAAACAATGCAGAACATTCCCATTTTGGGACTATTTTAAAGAAAATATTAAAGAGGTTGAATCAGAATGTCCCGGTATTATCCGTTTATAATGGCTCTTTTTCTTTTGACTGGTTGCAGTACAAAAGAGATGATTTATAATGAAACAACGAAAAAAGCTTTTGAAGAAGAAGACAATCTTATTTTACAAGCATTACAGTATCAGCAAAATGGTGATTATAACAATGCTAAAAAGATTTACCATCTTTTATATGACCAGAGCCAGAAAAAAATATATTTAGCTGAAGAAGCTGGTTTGGCCTTTGTCTTAAGTGACCAAGATGCTTTAAGCCTGATTCAAATGGGTATCACAAAATACCCTGAAGAAAAAAATTTTAACCGTCTTTTAGTTGGCCAATTGGTTAAAGAAAAACGTTATCCTGAGGCAGAAAAAGAGATCCTAAAGCTTTTAAAAACTGATAAAAGTATACAGCACTTAAGTATTGCTGGCAATCTTTACCTTCAAATGAAAGATTACCCTATGGCATTGAAATATTTTGAGAGTGCCTATAAACAAGAGCAATCCGAAGACATTTTAATTAATATCGTTGAACTACTGTACCGATTTTTGGGTCAGAAAGATGACGCAATTGCTTATTTGGAAACGTATGCTAGTATGGAAGGCTGTGGGAAAAGTGCGTGTTTTAGGCTTTTAGAAATATATGGCCGTGATAGAAATGTAAAAGGACTTATTTCAACATACAAAAAACTCTATAAAGAAAATCCCAATATTGAGTTTTCCAAAAAAATTGTTGAACTTCTTATGTATAGTAAAGAGACCAAAGAAGCGATTATATTTTTAGAGAAAAGCCAAAGTAATCCTCTATTATTACTTGATATTTACGTTAATCAAAGGCATTATGAAAAAGCCTATAAACTTGCAGAAAAGTTATATGATGAGAGTAAAAATCTTGATTTTCTAGGCAAAATGGCCATCTATCAATATGAACTAAATAAGACCAATCTTACTCCTGAAATACTTCATGAAATAACAATCAAGTTTGATGAAGTGACCAGTGTTTTGCATGATTCAGTTTATTTAAATTACTATGGTTATCTTCTTATTGATCATGATATCAATGTTGAAAAAGGCTTAGAGTTGGTACAAGAAGCTTTAAAAATTGAACCGAATTCTCCTTTTTATCTTGATTCTTTGGCATGGGGTTACTATAAATTAGATAGATGTCATGAAGCTTTTGAAATTATGAAATATTTCGGTGAAAATATTTATGAAGAAGAAGTCGTACAACACTTTGATGCAATTAAAAAATGTTTGAAAGAGAAACCATGATCCTCGATGAAATTATCAAAAAAACACGTGACGATTTAGAAATTAAGAAAAAAAACTTTACGATGGATTGGTTAGGATGTAGTCTTGCCTACAATACCTATATGCCCAGAGATGTTAAAGCATTTTTACGAGCAACGCCTGAAAATCCTTACCGCATTATCGCTGAAGTCAAAAAAGCTAGCCCCAGTAAAGGTATCATAAAAGAGGACTTTGACCCTCTTGCCATTGCACAAGCTTATGAGCGTGGTGGTGCAGATGCTATCTCTGTACTCACCGAACCTCACTATTTTCAAGGTAGTCTTGAATATCTTACTGCCATTCGCCGTTATGTGAGCACACCACTTTTACGTAAAGACTTTATCGTGGATGAGTATCAGATACTTGAAGCCTTAGTTTATGGTGCTGATTTTGTTCTACTCATTGCAAAAGCACTTTCAAAACAAGAGCTAAAACATCTTTTTGAATATGCTATGAGGCTTGGGCTTGAAGTGTTAGTCGAAATTCACGATAAGGATGATTTGATTAAAGCTATTTTCGCAGGTGCAAATATCATTGGAGTCAACCATCGCAATCTTGAAACATTTGAAATGGATATGACACTCACTGAAAAATTAATGCCTCTCATCCCTCAAGGTAAGATTATTGTAGCAGAGAGTGGTTTAAATGATAAAGAGACTATTGTACATTTGAGTAAAATTGGGGTTGATGCCTTTTTAATCGGTGAGTATTTTATGCGAGAAAAAGATATTCAATCTTCTTTAGAAACTATTAAAAGAGTTGACTGATGGATTATTTATATGCTCCATGGCGAGATACCTACTTTACTGAAAAAGTTGATGGTTGCGTCTTTTGCAATCTTTCTACAAATCCTGCTTTAGATGAAAAACATCATATTTTATATCGTGATGAATATTGTTTTGTAGTCATGAACCGTTATCCTTACGCACCAGGTCACTTTATGGTCATACCCCATTTTCATACAAATGCCCTAGAGGAGCTAGACCAAAAGGTATGGCTGCATATGTCATGTATCGTACAACAAAGTATTATGATGCTTAAAGTCGGTCTTGGTGCACAAGGTGCAAATATTGGAATGAACCTTGGCAAAAGTGGTGGAGCAGGGATTGCTGAACATGTGCATTATCATATCATTCCACGTTGGATTGGTGATACTAACTTTATCACAACCATTGCCAATACACGCGTTTATTCAACTGATTTTGAACGCATCTATCTTAAATTAAAAGATTTAGTTCCTAAGTTTATTTCATGTTAACAGAACTTGAAGGAGATGCTTTTATTTCTCAGAAAAAGGCATTTGCTCTTTTAATTGATGCTCGAAGCCCTAAAGAGTTTACAGAATCGCATATCCCAAACGCTCAGAATTTTTATGCATTAAGTGACAGTGAGCACCACGAAATAGGGCATATTTACAAACAAGTCTCTCGCAATGACGCCAAAGTACTCGGAGCACATTATATTTGCCTCAACGTGGCACGGCATCTTTTAGAAATCTCAAAACACTATCCCATAGGCAGTAAAATTGGCATTTATTGTGCCAAAGGGGGTCTTCGTTCTAGTTCAATTGCTATCATACTCTCACATATTGGCTATCAGATTTTTAAACTCAAAGGTGGCTACAAAAGCTACCGTAACAACATCCTAACATATCTTGAAAAACTGCCTCATCAACATTTTATCGTTCTTGGTGGTAATACAGGCTGTGGTAAAAGCGAATTAATCCGTGCGTTACCTAATAGCATAGATTTAGAAGCATTTGCCAATCATCTTGGTTCAACTTTTGGAAGTATCAAAGGGAAACAACCCAGCCAAAAAATGTTTCAAAATACTCTTTTTGAAGCATTTTATGCGATTTCTCCTGAAACAACAATTTTTATCGAAGGGGAGAGTAAGCGCATAGGAACTATAACACTTCCTACTGTTCTTCATGACAGAATGAAAGAGAGTTTTCGTGTTGAAATTACAGCTCCACTAGAGCAAAGAGTAAAACGTATTTTAAAAGATTATGCAATCATTAATGATGATTTTTTTTACAATGCAATGTATATCATTGCACCCTATATCAAGTCAACAACAAAACAAGAGATCCTAGCAGCTTATCAACAAGGTGATTTAGAAGCGGTTGCAAGGATGCTTTTAGTGGATTACTATGATCTTGTGTATAAAAAACCTAAAAAAGTTAACTGTACCATTAATAATGCCGATCAAACATCCACTCTTACAGCATTAAAAGCAATTCTTACTAAAAATTGTGCATGTGGTAATGCGAATGATTAAAATCTTTATGTTTATGTTTATGAATATGCAAAAGGTTACCTTCAATTAATATCTGCTTGTCAGCCATCAATGCCTCAATTGCCCCATCAAAAATGAGCTGATGTTTATCGTTTAGTACTAATGCTTTATCGCCTAATTCATAGGCAATAGATATATTGTGCGTCGAAATAAGCGTAGTTGTGGACATTTCTGAGAGTAAATCGACAAACCATCCTGTTGTTTTTGGATCCATATTAGCTGTTGGCTCATCCAATAAAAGAAACTCTGGTTCTAACGCTAAAATAGCACATAACATTACTTTTTGTTTTTCACCACCACTAAGTTTAAGAGGAGAAAGAGATAAATAATGTGTTAAACCAAATTTTTCAGCCATTGCTTTAACGCGATTATCAACATCCATAAAACCAAATTCGCGTAATCCAAAAGCAATTTCATCATAGACTGTAGGATTAAAAATCATTGTATCTGGATTTTGAAATAAAATACCAACTTTTTGACGAAACTCTTTTGTGAGTGTTTTTTTAGTCAGCAATGTTTCTTGAAAAAAATAGCTTCCTTTAGCAAAATACAAACCTGCTAAAATACGCAATAACGTGCTTTTCCCACTACCATTATTACCTAAAAGAACGACCTTTTCACCTTTATTAATCTTAAAATTTATCGTATCTAATATCAACTTTGTTTCATAAGAAAAAGATAAGTTTTCAACTTTTATCAAAAAATCCCCTTGCTTTGAGTGCTAAACTTTTTTCTTCACTATCATACAATGCTTTTTTAAAAAAATAGCCAAAAACAGCAGCAATAAACTCTTTTTGATTACGTTCACTCATTTTTTTAAGCAAGCGACTCTTTAGTGAAAGTCTAAAATTCTCATAACTACGCTGATAGCTTTGTATTTGCGATAATGCCAATGTAAACATATAGCTCAGTGTCGGAGAAAAAGAGAGTACTTGAGGAATATTAACTTTTTGGGAGAATAAAATAGTTAAAAAAGTGAGTGTAAAAACACGTGCATTAAAGACTAAGACAAAAAAGAGCCACTCTTCATGTTTTAAAAAAGCCATTACAATATAACCACATGTGATGACAAAATTAAACATTAAGATAGCGAGCAAACTTTTTTTAAGAATAACCCAAAACTGTTTCCATGCAAGAAGACATAAAAAAAACAATATGATTAAAAGAATGGGGAGAGAATGGCTAGATAAAATAATACCTAGCCCTAAGACATAGCTAAAAAGAATAAATTTATCGAGCAATTTTTTTACCAAAGAGATAAAAAATCCCAAAAATCAATACAATACCAACAATACCTGAGAGGTAATAAGAGACAACATCATTCAATCCACCTAGGCTATAATCAGGTATGATAGAAGGCAAAGCAAATGCATTTTGAATACCTTCTGGTATAAAACCTAATATATCATGATAATACTCATTTTCCCACTCAGCCCATGCAGGATTTTCACTGATAAGCCCTAGAGGTAATAAGATAAAAATAAATAATAATGGATAAGCTAACTTTTTCATGCACTTACTCCTTTTAAAAGTTTATTGCTCACTATATAGCGATAAGCAATAAGTGTAAAAATACCTTCAACAACACCAAAAAAGAGCATATGCGAGCCGATAACCGCTGGAATTGCTAAATCTAATCCAAATGGAAAATATAATGGCTTTCCTTCACTGGACGCAATGAGCGGTTGTATACCTAAAATCACTGCAACCATCGTTGAAGCTGAAACGATACCGACCCAACCAGAGATAAAAGGAGCAAAAGCTTTTCGCTCAAAGAAGCGGTAAATATAATAGGTACTAAAAGATGCCATAAAGCCCATAGCAAGTGCATTTGCGGCAAAAGTTGTTATGCCACCATCTCCAAAAATAAGTGCTTGTATCAAAAGCACTAAACTCACACATAATGAAGCCACCCAAGGACCAAATAAAATAGCAATTAAAGAAGCGCCAACGGCGTGTCCACTGGTTCCACCAGGTATAGGAATATTAAACATCATGATGATAAAACTAAGAGCACTTAGAGAAGCAATTAAGGGTAATGTTTGTTCGTCTAATTTTTCTTTTAATTTTCGAAATGCAATCACCCAAAGGGGTAGGGCCGCCGCATAAGTTATAATACAAGTCAGAGGAGAGAGGTAACCATCAGGAATATGCATCGTAAACTCCAAGCAATAAAGATGTAATAATAATTTAACAATATAATAATATTATTTTATTATTATTGGTAATATTATTACATTTTCAATCTTAGTATTACTTGAATTAAAACGTCAATAATGCTTTTCCCTGTGAAAGTTTAACAGCCTCTCTTACCGCATTAATATAACTCTGTGTTGAAGGATTCATATTTTTATAAGCAATATCAAAAGCCGTTCCATGATCAACCGATGTTCTAATGACCCCTGCATTGAGACTTACATTGATACTTTCATCAAAATGGAGTACTTTCAGTGGGATCAATCCTTGATCGTGATACATACAAACAAAATATTGATACTTGTGTCGATTTGCTTGAGTAAACGCCATATCTGGGACAAAAGGACCTTCAAATACTTCACGCTCTAAAAAATGGTTAGCTTTCATGATTGCTTTTTTAATCTCTTCTTCTTCATCCCCAATAACACCATTATCGCCAGCATGAGGATTAAGCCCTAAAACAGCAATTTTTTCAGCTCCTAGTTCTTCATAGACTTTGACTAAAAATGGCTTTAATTTTTTAGCTTTGATTTCATGAGGCACGTCTTTGAGTGGAATATGATGCGTATAAAGTATTGTAAACATAGCCTCGCACCCTAACATCATAATAGCGTCACACCCTAAAAGATCACTTAAAGCATCCGTATGACCTTTATATTCAAGTCCCGCCATCGCCCATGATTCTTTATTGATTGGAAGAGTGACGATACCACTTACTTCATTACTTTTAGCCAATGCGACAGCAGTAATAAATGAGTCATAAGAAGATTCACCTGCTTCTTCACTACAAACACCAGGTGCTATTTCAAATACCTTACCACACTCGCGTGTTTCAAAATCGGATGGGATATCCAAGCCTAACAAGGCTGCTCCCCAAGCCAACATATTTTCATTGATACAATAAATTGGCTGACACAATGTTTTTACTTCCTCATGAGAACGAAGTGCAATTTCCAAACCTACACCATTTAAATCACCTAAACTAATTGCAATTTTCATTTTAATAATCCTAACATCTCTTTAACGGCATTTTCAAAACCAACAAAAATAGATTTAGCAATAATACTTTGCCCAATATTTAGCTCTTCAATCTCTTTTATCGCAACAATTTTTTGAACATTCTGATAATTAAGTCCATGACCAGCAGCGACCTTGATACCTAAACTTTTTGCTTCAGAGGCACTTTTTTGTAAAACATTTAAAGCATTTTCAAGTTTATCGTGAAGGCTTTTTCGATCACATTCAAGCTCTTGAATACTATGATGTGTTCGTGAAAGATTAGAGTAAAGCATCGCATAAATATTGGCATACATACCCGTATGTAATTCAACCCATTCAACTTCAAGCTCTTTGGCTTTTTGAATCATCAATGTATTGGGGTCAATAAACAAAGAGAGTTCAATATGCTCATTTTTAAGCTGTTTTGCAATTAATTGTATAGCGTCAAAATAGTGAAGAACATCTAAACCACCTTCGGTAGTAACTTCTTCACGTTTTTCTGGAACTAAGGTGATTCGATGAGGGTGCAAAGCTGTAACAATTTGAATCACTTCAGGATTAATCGAACATTCTATATTCACTGGGATAGGAGAATTTTCAATAATTTTTTTAGCATCTTCATCATGAATATGCCGCCTATCTTCTCTTAGATGTATTGTGATTTGATCGCCACCAGCACGTTTTACTAAAGAGACAGCATCAAGAGGATCAGGATCATTAATCTTGCGTGCCTCTCTTAATACTGCAATGTGATCTATATTAACACCCAGAAGCATTATCAAATCCTTTTAACAATTTTCACATTATTATAGCAAAATCAATATTTCTAAATTATTTCAGTCATTATTAAATGATTTTATACTTTAATACGTAAAGAATTTTTATACTATTTTAAGGGCAAAAATGATCATTTTTCGAACAGATAAGG
>JAQUVE010000140.1 GCA_028693565.1 Sulfurospirillaceae bacterium
ATGCATCCTCTTATCAATGCGGGCGTTTTGCTAGCAGGAGAGCTTACGGTCATCACTGATGAGAAAAAAACATTGCACCTAAAAGCAGGCGAAGCGCTTATCGAAGTTGTCAATAAATGGCATTATGGCATTAACGAAGGTGATGTCCCTGCTGTCATCGTAGTTTTTTACGCAGGTGTTAAAGGAGAAGCGCTCTCAGAAACGAAAGCGCCTTAAAAGTCTTAATAGTGGTAGTTACCTTTAGCGTGTTGTGCTTTTAAAAACTCTTCAAAGGGGACAACTCTATCGCACATTTTTTCTAAATAGCGCAACTCATCATCGTTATGGTTGTTAAGTTTTGAAATTTGGTATTCGACTTTACCACTTTTACTTTGTAAAATTTGGACAGGTTTGTCATGGTATGTTGATTCTAAACTAAACAATACTTCATTGGTTTTTGCATTATGATAATCGCCCTTGCCATAGCATAAACAACTGTAAACAGCATCATCGGCATACTCTTGCAAATACAAACCCGTACCACGAATCCCTGCGGTAAATGTTTTGGTAGTGATGATTTTTTCTCCGCCACCAAAAACACCCATGACACCACCACCGATGAGGGTGAGTGCTTTAGTAAAAGTGCCATCATGAGAGAGCTTAATTTGGCTATTGGGACGAAGCATAAAGGCATCTTTGCCGATTCTAAATTTTACCTCTTCACTATCTGATTGAAGGTGCAAAGAACCATCGTCTTTTGAATAAAGCGCCAAAGGAAGGGATGCGCAAAGCATACTAAGCGTGATGATAGATTCTCTTCGGTTCATGGCTAATCCTATGATTTTTGATTATTATAGCTTAGATATGCCATTTTTTTATACAAAAAATTATTCTAAAAAAGATTATAATTGTGTATTACATGTAAGGAGTTTTTATGAGCTTATTATCATTGCTTTCATTTGGATTGGCGATGTTTGTTTTAGCGGTAAGCCCAGGACCTGGAGTCTTTGCTACGATTGCTAGAGCACTTGCTTCGGGATTTGCTTCGACACTTATTTTTATCGCTGGCATTGTGCTTGGGGACATCATCTTTTTACTAGCGGCGATTTATGGACTGAGTACCATCGCTATGTATATGGGTGAAGTGTTTATCGCGGTCAAATATCTTGGTGGAGCCTATCTTATCTACCTAGGTTATACTATTTTACGAAGCCATGCCAAAGCGGCCAATATCCACGCACTGCGTGAGCCTAGTAAAAAAGCCAATTTTTTAAGCGGTCTTAGCATTACGCTGGGGAACCCTAAGGTGATTTTGTTTTATTTGGGTTTTTTGCCGACGTTTATGGATTTAAAAGCCTTAACATTGAGCGATGTCATGATGGTTGGTAGTGTTGTTATCGGGGTACTGTTTAGTGTGATGGCTGTTTATGCGTATGTGGCAAGTCGTGCAAAACATCTTTTTCAAAGTCCTCAAGCAATCCGAAAACTTGACATTGGTGCGGGAAGTGTGATGATGGGTGCGGGAGCGTATTTAATCGCAAAACCCTAAGAGGAGAAAAATCTCCTCTTCCTTTAAAGGGTGATTTTAGTCCCCAAAACAGCCAAAAATTTCGCAATCCATTGAGGATGAGCAGGCCATGCAGGAGCGGTGACAAGATTGCCATCGACTGCGGCTTCGGTGACTTCGATGGAGGCATACGTACCACCAGCTTTGGTAACTTCAGGTGCGCATGCAGGATAAGCGGAACAGCTTTTGCCACCTAAAACATCAGCGGCTGCTAAAAGTTGTGCTCCATGGCAAATCGCCGCAATGGGCTTATTGGTTTTAGCAAAATGGCGTACCATCTCAAGAACTTTTTCATTTAAACGTAAATATTCAGGAGCGCGACCACCAGGGACTACAAGCGCATCAAAAGAGTCAACTTTGATGTCGTCAAAACTGGCATTCAGGGTAAAATTGTGACCAGGTTTTTCGCTATAGGTTTGATCTCCCTCAAAATCATGTACCGCAGTTCGGATAAACTCACCTGAGCTTTTGTTCGGGCAAACAGCAAACACTTGATGACCCACAGCCGCTAACGCTTGAAAAGGAACCATTACTTCATAGTCCTCCACATAATCACCGACAATAAACAAGATACGTTTCGCCATAGTTTCTCCTTTAAAATTATAATGTCACACAATTATAATGCAGAAAGGTTACAAAAGAGTAAATGGAGAAATTTTATTTGGGGTTTTCTTCTTTATATTGGTCGATAAACTCATCAACTAAAAAGCCAACGGATTCTCTGATATCCGCTTCCAAATCATTGCTTTCAAATGAGTCCTCTTTGGAAAAGGTGATGGCGATTGCCTCAACGGTATTTTTTCGTGAAATGTGCACATTTTCAATCAGTGAGAGTGTCACACGACAGAGCGTATTTTTTTCAGTTTGATTCTCTTGCACTTTGATAAGAAAATTGGAAAAAGTAGGACTTGATGTTTTAATACCAACAGCTTTGAGTTTACTTGCAATATCTGCTTCCAAAGATTTCTTAAAAGCATCATCAAGAACTTTATGCTTTTTATTGAGTACGGTAATATTAACACCCTCCAAGCCTTCTAGCGAAAAAGGTGTTAAAGCAAAAGCACTGTTGCACAATGCACACAAAAGGCATGCAGCAAAAAATCTCATGGATGAGCCTTTTTATAGGTATTGTGTGCTTTTTGTAGTAGCTCAAAAAACTCAGAAGAGGGTTTGTAACCTAAGATTTCAGCATACTTTGTCTCTTTTGCGGCATCCACAAAAAAAATGGTGGGAGAGACAAAAGGGTCGTAGACTTCAGGGAAGGTGTCAATATCTTTGTTTAACAAGACGGGTACAAAATGAAATTGAACATAATCGTTCACTTCGTCTTTATTTAATGTTTGATTTTCAAGTTTTTGACACCACGGGCATGACGTGGTCACAAAAAGAATCATCAATGGCTTATGCGTTTGTAAAGCTTTAGCCCGTGCTTCTTGGTAGGAGGTCAAATAGTTGTATTGGCTGGCGAAGGATGCTTCACTCGCTATACAAAGACTCGCTAAAAGAAGCAATGACATACCTATTTTTGTTAAAAAATGCATGGTATTTCCTTTTGTTTTTTTCGTCTATCATTATAGCGTGTGATAGTTAATAGCGTTAATTAAAAGTTCATAAACCGTTGGTAATTGACATTACATAACACTATGGGTCATAATTTTATTAAATTTATGACAAAGGAGTGCTTTATGAAAATAAGTGCTAGAAATCAAATCGTAGGAAAAGTCGTTGAGCTTAAAAAAGGCCCTGTAAATAGTGAAGTGGTTGTTTCCGCTGCCAATGGTGAAAAAATTGTTTCCGTTGTCACAAATGATGCTATTGAAGCTCTTGGCTTAAGCATTGGTGCCCAAGCCGTTTGTATCTTTAAAGCACAAAGTGTTTTACTTGCTAAAGCAGATATAGCTTTAGTGGTAAGCGCACGCAATAAAATCAAAGGCACCATTTCTGAAATCAAAGATGGCGCTGTTAATTGTGAAGTGATTCTTACAACTGCTTTTGGATTGTCTGTCACAGCTGTTGTTACCGAAGATGCGAAAAAAGAGTTATCCCTCAGCAAAGGCGATAGCGTTTTTGCCATTATCAAAGCTTCTAGCATCTTAGTAGGTGTTAACTAATATTTAAAATCTCTTGTCTTGCTTAGGAGACAAGAGATTTTTACTTCCTCTAAAAACCTAACGTGTTCAATGTTTCAGATGCAACACGTTTGCAACAATCCTATATTATAATTTTATAGATTTAAAGCATTTAGCAAAAGGGTATAAAATGAAATTTTTAGTCATAGACGATAGCTCTACAATGCGCCGTATCATTAAGAATATTCTCTTTCGCCTTGAATATAAAGATGTCATAGAGGGTGAAAATGGAGCTCAAGGGTGGGAATTATTGCATCAGTATGAAGATATCAGTGTACTGATTACCGATTGGAATATGCCAGAGATGAATGGATTGCAATTGGTAAAAAAAATGAGAGCAAAGGCGCAATTTGCAGATATTCCTATCATTATGGTCAGTACGGATGGCGGAAAAGCAGAAGTGATTACCGCTTTAAAAGCAGGGGTTAACAATTATATCGTTAAGCCATTTACCCCGCAAATTCTTCAAGAAAAATTGTTAGATGTTTTAGAAAATCGTGCATAAAAGTAAAAAAAATTTGATTTTATATTAACAATATACTATGTATTGACAAAGAATTTACCCAGACAATTAATGCTCTAAAGTACGGCGGGTGTGTAGGAATCACCTACTAAGAGACGGTCAACCGCCCACACGTCTCAGACCTTCTCGTAGGCACTTAGAGCACTTCACCCCGCTTTTACTTTAAAGACAAAAAATGCAAACTGACAATGAAATCGTTATCACTTTTGGTGTCAAAATAGTGGTTAGATTGAAGATAAATGTCAAGGATACTCAGGTACTTTTGATTACCTATATAGTGTTTTTGTAGTATTATTTGATGACTAAAACTTCGAGTAAGGATTTATTATAGATGGAGAACAACATAAAAAAGAAAGACTTAGTTGCTATGGAGCTATCTAATAATCTTTTTGTTATTTTTTTAGGTATTGGATTAGGTCTTTTTATTGGCGGTATTATCGCTCTATTTCAGTTAGAATTTTCTCAAAAAATCTCTAGTATGGAAGATATTAGAAAAATAGTATCTACTTACTTTCCACCAATGGGTGTACTCTTAGCATCACAGATTGCAGGTTTTGCAGTCATTCGCACTATAAATAATACCAATAAACTAGAACATACTAAAAAGATCGAAGAGACTAAAAAATCAAAAAAAGTAATGAATGCTTATTTCAGACATTTACAATCTTTGGGAAGCGACCAAATAAATATGTTTGAAGAGCTTATAAAGTATATTAATAGTATACCTAATGTACCTCTATCTCATGCAAATCTTGAAAAAATCTTTTATGACGACAATACGAATTTATTGGTGTTTATAAAGCCTATTGAGAGTATGCTTTCTCCTGACTTGCATAAATATATTGATGTCGAAGTCATGGATTATATTTTAAATCTAAAAGTACAAGTAGTAAAAATGATGCAATCTACGAAGTTAATAAATAGTGTATTTATTCCTGCAAATGAGCATCAAGAGTTGTTATCAATACTTACCCAAATGAAAAGTGAAACACAAGAAATATTGGATAGTGCAAAGCCTATTATCGAGAAGCTATAGAACTTAAGGTTTTTTTTAGACCGTAACAAATCTCATGTATTCAGTTTGAAGTAATATTTTTGAACAACAAAATAAAATAAATGATAGAACAGACCTAAACGATTGAAGGCAATCTAATAAGTAAGCAGTTATAGCCCTGTGAGAGCCTGTGAAGGAAGAATAATAAGAGGTCGCGATTGACAGCTGTACAGGTTTATCTTTGAGGAGTCCTTTAAGTGTGGCTCTAATGAGTGTAACTTTTTCGTCATCAGAATAGACAAAACTTCTCAACTGAAAAAAGAGGTGATTATACTGACATGTATGAGTAATAGCTAGGTGATTTGTTTCAGATTTATTCTTAGTTTTGAGTGAAAATCTAAGCTCTTTTAGACCTATTATGGACTATAAATCTAGGGGTATACAGGACTTGAAATAGTATGTTTTTTGTCGTCTGAAGAGATGCAAACTGACCCTTTTAGTTGTCCTAAAAGTGCTTAAAATTCCCTAAAATAGGGGATTGGCGAGAGGGTGTAGGAATCGAACCTACCGTCAGACGGTCAACCGCCCAACCAATCGGCTTTGAAGGCCGTGATGCACACCAGAGTCATATACCCCCCAAGAAGTTGCATATTCTAACGCAGATAAAGTAAAAAAAAGCTTATCATTTTTTTTGGTATAATAGGTACAACTAAAAATTAGGAGGGAAAAGTATGATGAAACTTTTTATGGCACTACTTTTCCCCCTTTTTTTGTGGAGTGCGAC
>JAQUVE010000141.1 GCA_028693565.1 Sulfurospirillaceae bacterium
TATATTTACGTGCATAAACATCAACACCAATCCACACCGTAAAGAAAAAAAGAACTGCGGGGAAGATGGCAGCTGCCATAATGTTAGCATATTTGATGCCCAGTAGTTCAGCCATGATAAATGCGCCTGCTCCCATGAGTGGTGGCATAATCTGTCCACCGGTTGAGGCAACGGCTTCAACAGCAGCCGCAAGGCTGGCAGGATAACCTAAACGTTTCATGGTAGGAATCGTAAATGCTCCCGTACTAGCGACATTGGCCGAAGCAGAACCTGAGATAGAGCCAAAAAATGCCGAAGCTAAAACAGATACTTTAGCAGCGCCGCCACGAAGACGACCCGCAAGTTTGGTTGACATCGACATAAATGCATTGCCCCCTTCACCTACTCCCACATAAGCGCCTAAGATAACAAATACCGCAACAACATTGACCGAGATACCCGTTAAAGAGCCGTAAATACCACCTTCAGCGATGACAAGTGTTCCCAAAAAACTTTCAATAGGAATTTCTTGATGACCAAAATAACCAGGGATATAGTGCCCAAAGAGACCATATACCAAAGCGATAGTAGCAGTGAGTGGAAGAGCTAGTTTGATGGAGCGTCTTGCCATTTCTAAAACGCCTGCGAGAAGAGAAAAAGCAACTAAGTATTGTACTTTACCTTCAAGCGAGCCATATTGGTCACTTAGTTCATCTTGAAAATAGATAATGTAAAAGGATGCCCAAAGTGCAAAAACTAACAACACGTAGCCTAAATAGCGTGTAAAGGGGGTTACCTTGTCATTGTCTTGCAATAAGAAGACCCACGGCAAGACAAGGGCTAAATGTAAAGGACGGCTGATCAGATTGGGGATAAGTCCCGTAAAAATCAAATAGACATGAAAAAAGACCGTAATAATTGCTAAAAGAGCTACCAGCCCAAAACGAAGGGATGGTAGCATAAGACGTAAATTTGCCATGAGGTATGATTACTTTAAATTTTCAGGAATAGTGGCGTGAATCTCGTTGTAATATTTGAGTGCACCAGGGTGTAACTTAGTGGTAAACATATTGAGATTGGCAGGCGTTATAGCTTTCCACCAGATATTTTGCGCTTCAAGTTTTGGTTTTGATTCCCAAAAAGCTTTAGTGATTTTATACGCTAATGCTTCACTCATCGCTGTTGTGGTGTAAAGACCTACTGGAAGTGTTGTTGTCGCAACATCCACATCTACATCTGCATAGGTACCTGCAGGTATGATAATCTTAGTTTGTTTGGTAAGTGCGATTTGCGCATCACTCATATTAAGCAACCTTATCGGTGTGCTAGCAGCTGCTTCAATGACGTTAGGCGCTGGGTATGAACCAGATGTCGCGAAACCATCAATTTGTCCATTTTTAAGCGCTGTAACAGCACCAGAGAGTTCCGCATCTATTAATTTTGTTTTATCTTTTAATCCAAAAAGCTCGATATACTTAGCCGCTTCTTTAGCGCCAAAGCTTCCCTTGCCGATTAACAATGATTTACCGTTTAAATCATCAAAAGTTTTGATGTTTGAGTCTGCTTTTACGACAAAATGCATCGTAAGATAAGGGATAGGAAAAAGCGCTCGAACCGATTCGTATGATTTTGGATCATCTTTTTCAAACATCGCTTTGCCGCTTTGTGCAAGGGTAATAAGACCAGGAGGTGTTGTAAAGAGATAGTTTCCTGAGCGTTTAGGTGCTTCTTTAACATTTTGAACGGAGCCTTGGCTCTCTTCTATGGTCATCATAACTGATTTATTGGTAGCAGCTGCGATACTTTCGCCAATTTGTACAGCCATCTGATAGTAAGAGGAAGAAGACTTCGCGGCTTTTAAGGTGACACGCTCATCACTTGCGGATGCACTAAGGGCTAGTGTACATGTAAGTAATGCGATTAAACTCTTGGATAGTTTCATATATTTCTCCTTGGGTAGTGTTGTATAAGATTATAGCTAGATAAAAATAAAATTTATCCCAAATGAGAAGATTTTTGTATGTGCATCTGTGTCAAAGGGATGCTACACTATAAGTTCAATACCTACAGGGCAATGGTCAGATCCTTGTATATGTTGGAGAATAAATGCATCTTTGAGATTGTCTTTAAGCTCTTCAGAGATAAAAAAGTAGTCGATTCGCCATCCAACATTTCGCTCGCGTGCACCAAAACGGTATGACCACCATGAATAAGCATCTTTTGTGTCACCGTGAACATGTCTAAAAGTATCAATATACCCTTTACCTAAAAGTGTGTCAATCCATGCACGCTCAATAGGCAAGAAACCTGAGGTATCTTCATTGGCTTTGGGGTTTTTAAGATCAATCTCTCGGTGCGCAGTATTGACATCGCCACAAATAATGATGCCTTTGCCTTGACGTCTTAACGCTTCAGTATAGGCTAAAAAATCGCTATAAAATTTCATCTTATGTGCCAATCGCTCTTCATTTTGCTGACCATTGGGAAAATAGACATTAAACAAAACGATATCATTGAAGTGATGCTCTAAAATACGTCCTTCATGGGTGTGGTCAATATGCCATGCGGTATCCGTTTTTTCAAACATGAGTGTTGAGAAGCTCATTGTCCCTGAGTAACCTTTTTTAGTTGCTGAGTTAACATAAGTAGCAGTAAAAGGGTGGTTAAAAAGCTCTTCTGGAATTTGATGGGCTTCGGCTTTGATCTCTTGAAGGCATAAAATGTCAGGTTGAAGTTGATCCACCCATGTAAAAGCATTTTTGTTAGCCACAGCGCGAATGCCATTGACATTCCATGAGATGAGTTTCATAGGGTTTCCTTATTATACGTACTATTTAGTCTAGCACGATAATATTATAGGAATTTTAAAAGATAGTAAAGAGCCTTTGTTGAAGGCTCTTAAGAAGTTAATGCTATTTAAACGATGAGATGGTTTTAGCGACCGCTTGAATCTCTTCGTCATCTAGGTCAATAATCATATTTTTCATTGTACCTTTAAATTGTCCACCTTGGTCATGTTTGTAACCACGAAGTGCAACGATGATTTTTTGCGTGTCCCAGCCACCTATGATTTTAGAACGATTTAGTGCGGATCGTGTTCCTTGTGGTCCATGACAATTAATACATCGTCGATTATAAATAGCATCGCCTGAGACAACACGAACGACATTTGTTTTAGTAAAGTTATAATCAAAGCCTTTTGCCCTTGGGTCTTGATTGATGGAGGCATCTTCATCTGCCTTTTTGTTACAGCCACTGAACAGGAGAGCGAGACTTATCAACAGCAATCCGAGATATTTACTAACTGTCATTTTTTTTCCTTGAAAGTTTAATAAACTTTATTGTAACAAAATAAGTTTAATTTAATAAGAAAATTTTTAAATTTGTTAAAATTGTGTCAAAAAGAGTCTTTTTAATAGTATATTTGTAACAAAGGAATAACCATCAAAGCAAGGGTTTATTATTATTTTTATACAATATTTTAAGATTATTTTCAAGGATACTGATGCTTAAAATATTCCATAAAATCAAATCACTCTATCAAACGAAGCTAAGCTATCAACACGATAGTAAGTCTATCGAAAAACTAACAAAATGGTCGATTGTATTGATTGTGCTGTTGGATATTTTTGTTTACAGTAGTATTCAAATGGGCATTACATTTCAAACGGCCACACTGAACAGTCCTGAGAGTAAAGTGGACTATCAATGTCGCAATATCCTACAAGATAGCACACGTGTTAAAGAGTATAATTGGTATCGATATACGACTTCTACCTCTAAGCCTATTCCAAAAATCGATGCTATCTATGCCAACGGCAAAACAGCACAAAGTCAGCAAGTCATCCAAGCTATTAAACATCAAGAGCTTGATGCAAGATGTGTTCATATCCAAACACAAATAGACACAATAGCGCATATGGCAGAACTGGCTGAGATCAAAAAAACCATTGCAAGTCTTGGGCAAACAGCGTCACAATATACGAAAGATTTACACTATATTCAAAACAATTATAATACGGTTTTATTTGAGAAAATGGCGCATCAGCAAGAGACAAAATCAATTCTTGAGATGGACTTAGATACCCAAAATGTCAAAGCAAAATACGATACATTACAGCACAATCTCGCCTCTGTTAACCAAAAAATTTCAACACTTAAAGAGCAATTTTCCACACACCCTTTAGTGTCTGGATTGTATGATTTTATCGTGCAAAATAAAGAGAGTATTTTACGTGATTATGAGAAAGCCACCAGCCACTATTTTTTAAAAAAAGCGGGTATCATCGTCTTATTTTTACTACCAATTGTTGGGCTTTTTTACTGGCAAATGAGTGTTCAAAATGCCAAACGTCATTACACTCAGTACATTATCTGTAAAAATATTTTTCTCATTTCCATGGCCTTTTTGATACTTAATACGATTCGTATCGTTTACAACTTTATTCCGCATCTTTTTCTTGAAAAAGTGTTAATGTTTTTTTACAGCATTAAAATACCGTTTATTGCGTATTATCTTTTACTCGCTCTAGGTATTATTGTGCTTAGTTTTGCCATCATGAAGCTACAAAATTTTGCAAAAAACAAAACAAAAACAACGATAACATTTATCGAAAGTTATAAGCTTAACAAGTGTGATAAATGCGGCATCAAAGTGGATTATACGCAAATGAATTTTTGTCCAAATTGCAACAATACGCTTAAAATCAAATGCCATACATGTGGGAGCTATACAATAGCAAAGCTTGATTATTGTGCCTTTTGTGGTGAAAAGAAAGAGCTAGACAAGGCTTAAAAGTACCACTAAAAGAATCGGTGGAGTAACAAGCAAACCAAATTTTGAGTAGTCCCAAAAGCTTATTTTAACGCCTTTTTTAGCCATAACATGAAGCCATAAAAGCGTTGCTAATGAGCCAAAAGGTGTCATTTTTGGACCTAGATTGCATCCAATAATATTAGCATAAGCAAGAGCAGAATTGGGAATATCTTGTAATGCGATATCCATAATCATGACGGTTGGCATATTGTTCATCACAGCACTTAAAATGGCGGCGATAAATCCTGTACCCACAATAGCAATCGTATTGCCTTGCGTATTAAGGGTATTTAAAAGATGACTAAGATACGTCGTAAGTCCTGCATTTTTTAGCCCGTAAACGACGATGTAAAGACCAATGCTAAACCAGACCACTTGCCATGGAGCTGTTTTAATAGTCAGCCATGGTTTAGCTGCTTTAAAATAAGAAGCAATAGCTAAAAACAGAAGTGCCCCTCCAAGTGCGATAAAACTGATAGGAATGTGGTACTGTTCTCCCATAAAGTAGCTTCCCATAAGAAGTGCAATGAAAATCCATGAGAGGTAAAAAAGTGGTTTTGATTTTAGGACATCATCGGGATGTTTTAAGAGTTCTACATTGACATGGATAGGGATATCTTTACGTAAAAAAAGCCATAAAACAACAATGCTGATGAGCGTACTTGTCACATAAGGCGTGAACATGACGCTTAGGTATGTGGAAAAACCAATATGAAAATAGTTAGCAGTAACGATGTTGGTAAGGTTGGAAAAGACAAAAGGAAGCGAGGCGGAGTCAGAGATAAAGCCACCTGCTAGTAGAAATGCCACAATCGTTTTAGAATTAAGTTTTAAGATACGCATTTTAGCCAGTAAAATAGGCGTTAAAATGAGTACCGCACCATCATTGGCAAAAAAAGCGGAGATAAGAGCACCTAGTAAGAGTGAATAGACAAACATCAAGTGCCCATTGCCTTTAGAGAATCGTGCCATCCAAATTGCACACCATTCAAAAAAACCTATTTCATCTAGCACAAGTGAAAGAAGGATAATACCAATAAACGCCAATGTTGCATCCCAAACAATGTTAGTGACGACTAAAACATCTGCAAAACTTACGACACCTAAGAGAAGGGCAAAAATAGCTCCGATAATAGCTGAAGTGCCTATTTGCAAGCCACGAGGTTGAATG
>JAQUVE010000142.1 GCA_028693565.1 Sulfurospirillaceae bacterium
ATCAAACTTTCATCTTTGTGCAAAGCCTCTCGCATCAAAATCAACAAATCATTAAAATCCACATACCCAAACTCTTTTTTTAGCTCGCTAAACTCTTCAAAAATATCTTCATACATATCAAAGTAAATGCCATGTTCACTGTCATTTGACGCTAGCCACTCGGAAAAGCTCTGTGTGACTGTGCTATTTTGATACAATGAGAAAATATCATACAAATACGCCGCTCCATAAGGCTTTACGGACGAGTCAATATGGTCAAATCGACGTCTCTCAACAATAGTTTTCAGTAAAATTTTTAAGTCTTTGGGCTGTTTAAGCACAATTTTATAGCCTAATTTTTTTAAAAGACGATAACTCACGGCATGAAATGTTCCCGATTCAATCTGTGTTGTAATAGACTGACCAAAAAAAAGACTAACGCGTTCTATCATTTCGACAGCTGCTTTGTTAGTAAATGTTAAAAGTAAGATACGAGAAGGGTCAACTCCTTTTTGAATTAACGAAGCGATACGGGCAACGATGGTAGAAGTTTTTCCTGTTCCAGCACTTGCGATGATAAGATTGTGTCCGCTGGGTGCTGTAGCGGCAAGACGTTGTTCATGATTAAGTCGACTAAGAGGCATTGGGTTCCTAACGAAAAGTATTATACGTATTGTAATCAAACTCGCCATAATTCAAAGTAAAATGATAAATGTGTTACTTTTTATTTAAGAATGTTATGGTAAAATAATTTATAAATTTTATCTTAAGGATTGTGAATGAGAAGAAGTGGTTTTACAATGGTAGAGTTAATCTTCGTAATTGTTATTATTGGTATTTTGGCAGCAACAGCATTGCCAAAATTTGGTGGTGTTAAAGATAACGCTAAAGCAAACAGCGAAATCTCAGCAATGGGTAGCTTAGATGGTGCTATCGTAGCTGCTAAAGAGTTTCGTTTACAAGATTATAAAGATACAAACGTAACATGGCATGATACTGCGATTACAGGTGCTGGCTCTGCAAGCATCTATGATGGTATCAATACAAATAAAAAAGTTCTTAAAACGATTATGGATAAAGGCGATAAATTTACCATTGTTGGTTTTGTTGATGCTCTTACAACTACAGTTAGCACGGATGGCAATGCAAGCAATGATATTTTACTTATCAAGGGTGAAGCGACTAATGCAACCAGTGGTTTAAGCTATCCAACCGATGCTACCAATAATGATATTGCAGGTAAACCTGACAAAAATGATTTTTGGGTCTTTAATCCAAACTCATCAGACATCAATGTTACAGATTCATCGACTGCAAGCACAATTGTACCAGCACAATCTGTTAAGCTACTTGATGTAAATGGTACAAATATAATTGCAGTGACAGCTATCAAAGTTAGAATTGCAGATGGTACTACTCCAAGCGTTACTTTTACAGCTGTTCCATAGGTCAAGATAATGAAACGCACCGCTTTTACGATGGTTGAACTCATATTTGTCATTGTCATTATTGGCATATTGGCAGCTGTGGGCATTCCAAAGTTAAGCGGTATGAGTGATGGCACTAAAAAGACAGCTGAGATGGCCACGATCTCTGCTGTCTCTACAGCCCTTGAAACTGCTCATGGAGAGTGGAGCATCAACGAAGGTACTTTCACATGGGGAAACAATCAACCCTCAACTGCTTTAAACTCTGCAGGCTACCCCAGTGTTCTTAGCGCATCAGGCAAAATATTTGGAGCCGTTGTAAAAGGAGATAATCTCGATTTTACAAATGTGGCAAATAGCCTTACTGCTGATTATAATATCAGCATTTTTACAGGTCCAGCATCGAATGCAACACGAGGTGTTAAATACGATACCAATGCACCAAATAGCGACATAGCAGGAAAACCTGATAAAAATGACTTTTGGATTTATGCTTCGTATATCAATCCTGCTAAAGTTTGCACACTCGGCGGACAAACGTTTCTCTCAGGAGATTTTTTATTGATAGATATGCCAGGAACTGCTACAACAAACTACGCTACAGTCGCTCTTCAATGTAACTAGATATTGGTTATCTTGTGGATAATCCAAAAGGTGACACCCAAGACAATAGAACTTATCACTGCAATCCCAATCGTTCCAAATTCCATATCCATCATACACCTCCTACAGCTTCAGCGATAGACCACATTGGCAAGAAAATCCCAAGGGCAAGCAACATAACAAACCCTGCAATTCCAGCTATGAGCAACGGCTCAATCATCACAGAAACATTATCGACCAAATAGCTATACTTATTACGATAAATCGTCGTGATTTTTTCCAACATATTGTTCAAAGAGCCACTGGTCTCCCCTGCACTAATCATTTGAATGATCATACTCTCAAACTGCTTTGTATCTTCAAAACCATTTGTCAAACTTTTACCCTCTTCTATCGCATTGATGATTTCATTTAAACGCTCACGTAAATAGCTGTTTTCTACAATATCAATCGAAGTTTTAAGAGACTCCACAAGAGGAATGCCCGAACTCACCAAACGGTCAAAAACATAGATAAATCGTCCTATCATGGAGAGATAAATGACTTTTCCTACAATATACACTTTTAGCATATAACGATCAAAAATATGTTTAAATTTTAAACTCTTCTTATAAGCAATCGAAAGACCAAAACCAAGCATCATCGCTCCCACTAAAACAAAAAGACCATAATGCCGAATCGCCGATTCAATCCATAATAACACTAAGGTTGGGAACGGAAGTGTTGTGCGGTACTCGGCAAACATCGCTTGAAATTGTGGAATAACCAATGTAATGACAAATGAAAAAGCAATCACCATGGCAAATAAAACCGTGACGGGATAGCGTGTTGCTTTTTTTAGCTTCATTCGGTTGTCATGGACTTCTTGCAAAATTTCAGCAAGTTTCTTAATAGACTCATCCAAAGAACCTGTTTTTTCACCTAAATCAAGCATTGCAATAGAGATATTACCAACTTCATCACTAAATTGTTTCATCGAAATTGACACACTTGTTCCTGATTCAACTTCCAATAAAACAATAGAGAAAATTTCCTTTATTCGCTTATTTTCAGAAGTTTTAATAACATCTTTTAAGCATGTATTAATAGGAAGTCCAGCGTTTAGCATCACTGCAATTTGTTGTAATGCAGCGATATAAGGCTCTAAAGGAATTTTTTTAGCAGACATAAGCGTTTTTAGTTTGAGCTTAAAGGCTTCCAATTTGTAAGAAAATGGCTCACTGATTTCTTCAACTTGAACCATAAAACCCAAAGATTTTGCTTGAAATTCTTTGATCGCTTCGATTTTATGCGCTGAGGGAATGACAATTTTTTCTCTATTCCCCGCTTTTATATACTCAATCTCAAAATATTTCATGCATTACTTTCTTGAGTCTATTTTGCCACTCTTAAGACTTCTTCAATAGAAGTTTCCCCACGAAGTGCTTTTGCAATGCCATCTAGGAACATCGGTGTAAAATCGCCACTCTCTTCAGCTTTACGTGAAATCTCGTATTTATTCATATTGATAGATATCATATGAGACGTTGTTTCAGTAATTTTTAAAATTTCACTAATCATCGTCCTACCATTGTAGCCTGTAAAGGAGCATCTAGCACACCCTTCACCTTTATAAAAATGAAACTCTTCAGGAAGGTGCTCTTTAATTTTTTCTAAAATACTTCTTTGAGGACGGTACTCTTTCTTACAATGCGGACAAATTTTCCGAACTAAACGTTGAGCAACGACACCAATCAGTGAATCGGCTATCAAATAAGGTTCTAAATCCATTTGTATCATACGAGTAATAGCGCTTGGCGCATCATTGGTATGCAATGTTGTAAAAACTAAGTGACCTGTTAGTGATGCTTGTACTGCAATATTTAGCGTCTCGCTATCACGAACCTCACCCACCATTATAACATCAGGGTCTTGTCGTAAAATTGAACGAAGTGCTTCAGCAAACGAATAGTGAATCTTCTCATTGATCTGTATTTGTTGTGCTAACGGAAGTTGATACTCTATAGGATCTTCGATCGTAATCATTTTATTGTCAATACTTTTGATCTCATTGAGTGCGGCATACAGCGTCGTTGTTTTACCACTACCCGTAGGCCCAGTGATAAAGATAATGCCATAAGGAGATTTGAGCAGTTCATCAAAACGTTTGAGATTTGCCTCTTCCATCCCCAATTCACTAAGTTTTAAAAGAATTTTTTGTTGATCCAAAATCCTCATAACGATGGACTCACCAAACATTGTTGGTGCTGTTGAAAGTCTAAAATCGTACGTTGAGTCTTTGATTTTCATTGAAAAACGGCCATCTTGAGAGCGACGTTTTTCTGAAATATCTAAATTTCCTAAAATCTTAATACGCGAAACCAATGCATTGTAAATATCTAAGTCAAATACAAAGCTTTCACGTAAAACACCATCAACACGTGCTCTAACAGTAACATTAAAACTCGATGGCTCAATATGAATATCACTAGCATTATGAAAAATAGCCGTTTTTACGATTTGCTCAATAAGCTGCATGATAGAGCTTTGTTCACTATCAGCTCGATACGACCCTGAAGCAATTTCACGCTTAATATTCGTTACAATGGCTTTAGTAACCGAAATAATCTCCAATCTTCCAAAAACATGAGCAATATCTGAAGGCAAAGCGATGTAAAGCTTAACAGGTTTAACGGCAATGGATCGCTCAAGAAGTTCAATCGCATCATAATTAAGAGGGTCTGCTACAGCAATGTGAATAAAATCACTGTCTTCTTTAAACGGTATCGCTTCTGCATTTTTAAGCATTGAAATTTGAAATGTACCCATTAAGGTAAAATCAATCTCAACACCAAAAAGATCAATAAATTCAATTTTAAGTTGTGTAGCTAAAAGCTCTATCAAGGCTCTTTGAGTAATTAAGCCATCATCAATGATGATTTGCCCCAACTTTTTAGTAAAATTACTCTCTTTTTGTAAGCGCAAAGCATTTTGAAGCTGTTCTGCAGTAATGAACCCTTGTTCGACTAAGATATCGCCGATTCTAATTTTTTGTCGCAACATTAAAGATACCAGTGCCTCTGAAGAAGTTTTCCATTTTTATATTCATCAATAAAGACTTTTTTCGGATCATCACTTGAAAGCCATAATACATAATCCATCTCAGGGGTTGATATCTCAATTTTTCTAAGACCTTCATCCACCACTTTATAATTGTCAGTGGCTAAGTTTTCAAATACACGGGAGAGAACATGATTGGTTCGTGGTAAACGTAGTTCTTTGAGATTGATATTATCATTCATAAATTGATAAATGAGCTTTTTTTGCAAAACAAGCGTAGCAAAATAGGAGCCGCTCTCACGAAATTCTTTAGTTGAAATAAGGTTTTTAACAATAGCCGCAAGTGGATTAATCGAATCAACACGAGCGCATGCATCACCAATAGCTGTTAAGATGTTTTCATTTTTATCATTACGCATGTAAAAAATTGCACCATCATCACATACTTTTTCAAACCGACCTGCCTCATAATCTTTGAGTACATCGTTATACGAATAGGCATACATGTAATTCATAAATATGATACATACTAAGAAAAACTTCATAGCTGTCCTTTATAAAAATTGAGAAGATCTTTAACTTCTTTAGAGCTTGAATATCCTAAATAAATTTCTAATGCACGAATTGCTTCTGTTTTTTCACCCAAATAAAACTTTGATTTTGCATAAATAATCCATGGTTTTTCAGACGTCGGGCCCAATTTACTAGACTCTTTTGCCCATACGATAGCTTTGGGATACTCTTTTGCATTGAAGTAAAACTCTGCTAATTCATAAGCTGTATTAAACGTATTTGCGGAATGAAAATTTTTCAATAAGGCTTCTTCTGACCCTAAGGACTTAACGCTCATATTTAATGGCTTTTTAGCTTCATGGGG
>JAQUVE010000019.1 GCA_028693565.1 Sulfurospirillaceae bacterium
CGCTTTGATTTAGCAGTATTGCAAGAAGATTTCTCACTTTATCAAAAAGATATGGCAGAGGTATTGCAAAGTGATTTAAGTGCTAATTTAGCACTGTTAGAAACCTCTAATATTGACAAAGTATTGACTTTTATTCAAGAAGAAATACGTCCAAAATCGGTGCAATCAAAAGAATTTGCTATCAAAAAAGAGCTAAAAAATATTGCACTTAAGTTGATAGAACAGCATCAATTTTTTATTAGCGTCTATGATGAATTAATTCATGAGATAACGGCTTTTGAAGCAGAAGAACGTCAAAGTTTTGGACAATTGAAAAGCACATTTTCGCATGATTTACAAAATGCTTTTATGCGCATTGAACAGATTATTGAAACGATTGCAGAAGCAATTTTTAATCAAATAAGTACTCAGAAACGTACACGATATGCCTTGCAAATGGATGGTTTGGTCATCAAAAAAATGCACTATTTCCCTTTTGAGTATCAAGCGCCTAAAATCAATTCTGATCAAATTTATAAAACACTTTTTTATGAGGAAAACCTTATTGGTAAGATGTTTAAGCAATATGTGAAAAACTTAAGCCATAT
This sequence comes from Sulfurospirillaceae bacterium, assembly GCA_028693565.1. Taxonomy (GTDB): domain Bacteria; phylum Campylobacterota; class Campylobacteria; order Campylobacterales; family Sulfurospirillaceae; genus Sulfurospirillum. The sequence goes on from JAQUVE010000019.1 coordinate 588, forward strand.
TCAAAATGAGGTTAACGAAAAAAATAGAGCCATTTATACAGTGCTTGAAAAGCGTATCTTACATTGGCAGGCACCTTATGAGATGATTCGTAAAAAAGATAGTATTCATTCGGATATTGAATTTGCCAATTTACGTAAGTTTGCATCAAAGGTTTATGAGACAATTTTAAAACCTTTTAATGACGAAATGGCAAATTCATATGCAAAAATCAGCTCCGAGTTCAATCACCTCAGTAGTGCAGTGAGTTTTAACTATCAAAATGCAACTGAAGTTTGTGTAGCCTTTTTGGAAAATAAAATTGAAAAATCAGTCAACCTTTATGAAGAAAATCCAACAAAATTCACGCTTTACCAACCAAAATTAGATGAGATTAAAGAGAGACTGCGCACAAGTTTTCACCTTTATGAACTTGAAAACATGATGAAGACACACCATACTTTTTTAAGTAAAGATTATGATCGATTAGTAGAACAGTTCTCATTGCTTACGCATGATAAAACACAATTTTTAGAAAAGCGAAAAGAGCGACATCGAAAAATTATCGCTACCATTGAGGGTTTATTGCAAGAGGTTTTATAACCTCTTGCTTTACATATAGCGCTTTTCTTTTAAAAGTTTATAGAGTTTTAAAATCGAAATAAAAAGTGTCGTAATCGCTGGTCCTAAGATCATTCCCCAAAAACCAAATGTTGTAAGTCCTGCAAAAATAGCGAAAAAGATTAAAAGTTCATTGGCGCGTGTAGGCGTTTTAACAAACTTATCGTTGATGTATTTGATAATCAAAGGCTTTACAAACGTATCGGCAATAATGGAAATGACAACAATAGAGTAGGTTGCTATTGTAATGGCGGAAAGAGTGTTGCCATGCGCTAGTTCATAGGCACAAAGTGGAATCCACATCAAAGCGCCTCCAACAATAGGGATTAAAGAAGCGAAACCATAAAAAATACCCAACAATAATCCATCATATCCCATATAAATACTGATGAGTGCAAACAGTGCCCCTTGGAAAATGGCACTGATCAAAATAGAGTAAAAGACGACGCTCATCACATTAGCAACCTCGGCAAAAACAAGGTTGATTTCTTCAGCATCCATTGGCATAACGCTTTTGGTGTATTCAATAATGGCTTTACCATTGAGTGATGCGAAAAAGAAGAAGATAACAATCAAAAACATATCTTTTAAAAACCCAGCACTATTTTTCCCAATAGAACCAAGGTATGTAATAGCTGTTTTTGAAATTTGTGCGACATTGATACTGTCAATAAAGTCCGTAATATTGGGTTGCAAAAATGCAATAGAAGTGGGAAGTTGAAAATCGAAATTTTTAAGATAGATTTGCACTTTTTCAACAATAGCAGGGTCAAAATTATTGGCTAAGGAGCCTATCGATGTAAGCGTATAGACGATAGGGCCAAAAAGAAGGACGGTTAATAATAAAGTTGAGAGTATAGCCGCAATATACCTGTTTTTGAATATAGCATAGAGTTTTAGCGTAATATTATAAGTTGCTACTGCCAATAGGGAAGCAATCGTAATAATCATCAAAAAGGGTTCGTACAATTTGACAATAGAGTAAAGAACAGCTAAAAAAATAGCGGTTAAGAAAAAGCGATGTTCATTCATATCTGAGTATTTCCTTATTCAAATAATCCATTCTGGATAACGGGTGGGCTTAATCTAAAAAGCTCATAGGTCTTAGGGGTGACTACACGGCCACGAGCTGTACGTTCAATATAGCCATTGGCTAATAAATAAGGCTCAATAACATCTTCAATCGTTCCTTCATCTTCACTCAGTGCTGCAGCGATAGTGCTAAGCCCCAAGGGTCTCCCTTTGGTCTGAATTAAAAGTTCTAAGTATTTAAGATCGAGTTCATCAAAACCCAAATCATTCACACCCAGCTCATTTAAACCATATTCCGCACGGGATTTATTGATAGTATCTTCGTTTTGTACATCGGCATAATCGCGTATACGCTTTAAAAGCCGAAGAGCGATACGAGGTGTGCCTCTAGAACGGCGTGCAAGTTCATATGAAGCATCATCTAAGCAAAGTTTTTCCAGTTTTTTAGAAGCGCGAATGATGATTTGAGCAAGTTCTTCGCGAGAATAAAACTGTAATCGAAAATGCATTCCAAAACGATCACGTAAAGGAGAGCTGATCATTCCTGCACGTGTAGTTGCCCCAATAAGGGTAAATTGTGGGAGGTCAATTTTAATCGTTTGCGCAGCAGGTCCACTGCCAATGATAATATCTAAACGAAAATCTTCCATGGCAGGATATAAAATCTCTTCAATAGCGGGGGAGAGTCTATGAATCTCATCGATAAAAAGGATATCACCTTCTTGAAGGTTGGTTAAAATCGCTGCTAAATCACCACTTTTTTCAATCATAGGTGCCGCAGTAATTTTAATATTAGCTTGCATTTCATTGGAAATAATATGTGCCAATGTTGTTTTCCCAAGGCCAGGAGGTCCAAAAAAGAGAATATGATCTAATGACTCTTTTCGTTTTTGAGCTGCTTGGATAAAAACTTGTAAATTGCGTTTAATCTTATCTTGCCCGATATAATCAGCCCAATTAGAGGGACGCAAACTTTTTTCATAGTCGTTCTCAAAAGAGATTTTTTCAATTTCTACAACGCGTTCCATTATCTCACTTTATATAGGTGTGTTCATCGCATGGAAATGCGCGATTTTGAACATCTTTGACATAATTGTCAACGGCGTGTTCGATAAGTTCTGCCCCATCGAGATATTTTTTGACAAATTTTGGTGTAAAGGCTTTGAAAAATCCTAGCATATCGCTCCATACGAGTACTTGTCCGTCAGTATCTTTGCCCGCACCAATACCGATGGTAGGTATTGAGATGGATTCAGATATTCTTTTAGCAGCACTGGCTACAACACCCTCGATAACAAGGCTGAAAGCACCCGCTTTTTCAATAGCTTTTGCATCTTCGATAAGGGCTAGGATATCAGCTTCGTTTTTCCCGCGTACTTTATAGCCGCCTTCGCAGCGGACATATTGAGGCATTAATCCGATGTGTCCCATAACAGCAATAGAATTTTGCGTAAGTGTTTGAATGATGTGTGCTCGGCTTTGTCCCCCTTCAATTTTTACGGCATGAGCACCCGTTTCAGTATAAACGCGAGAAGCATTATGTAATGCCATTTTTTCATCAGTATAGGTTCCAAATGGCATATCGCACACGATAAAGGTGTCCTTAGCTCCTGAACAAACAGCACGCGTGTGGTACAGCATGATCTCCATTGTTGCTGAAAGTGTGTCAGGCTTTGCATTAAAACTCATATTTAAGCTATCGCCAACAAGAATAATGTCAACTTTGCTATCAAATAAAGAAGCAAAAAGAGCATCATAAGCAGTGATGACCGTTAACGGGATTTGACCCTTACTATTTTTTATGGATGTGATTGTTTTCATCTGAGAATTATACCTTTTTTTACATGTAAGGCGTAGTCTACCAATAAGATTTTAATAAAAAAATGGTACAATTGTAAACTTCGGAGGTAAGCAATATGGGTATTTTGGCACAACTTGAAGTTGATTTTGACATAGAAATTGTTGAGGATTTTATCTCTCACTATGCTATTATGTGCGAAAATATGGAGCCTCTTGTAATTGGACTCAATCGGCAGGAGCGCTACGAAGAAAATATGGGAGAGCTTTTTAGAATCTTTCATAATATGAAGTCAGCTGCTGGATTTTTAAAACTAGACCCCATTATTAAATTGGCTGTTTTATGCGAAGATGTAGCCGAAGAAGCGAGAGGGCTTAAAGGACCTGCAAGCGAAGAGTTTATTGATTGGCTTTTGTTTGTCAGTGACCAGTTTGACCGATATCGCAAAGACGTTGAAAATGATGCAGACTATTTCAGTATGCTCAATCCTTTGATTATTAAAGTTCCTCATATGTTGGAGAAAATTTGAAAGAGTTAGTTGCTTATATAACAGCAGGGTTTCCTGATAAAAATTTTACAATTGATGTTGTCCATGCACTTAAAAATGCTGGTGTCGATAAACTAGAACTGGGTATTCCTTTTTCAGACCCTGTTGCAGATGGTCCTATTATTGAAGAAGCAAATCTTCAAACGTTGCATAGTGGTTTTAAAATGCAGACACTGTTTGATATTTCTGAAGCTGTAGGTAAAGAGATTGAAACCTATTGGATGGGTTACTTTAACCCTTTTTACCATAAAGGGCTAGAATTTTTTTCACAAAAGGCACAGACTTATGGGATCAAAGGGTATATTATTCCTGATTTGCCTTATGAAGAGAGTACTGCCTATACGCCTTTATTTAATCAATATGGATTACATACTGTGAGTTTTGTTGCACCAACAGATTCACCTGATCGTATCGCAACTGTTGTCAAAAATGCACAAGGCTTTATTTATTTAGTTGCCTATGCCGGTATTACAGGATCAGCACAAAACGAAGATTTAACACAAACAATACAAAGCGTTAAAGAGCAGAGTAAAACACCTCTTTTTGTTGGTTTTGGGGTGAATGAAAAAACGGCTAAACAAAGAGCGAATGGCGTTGATGGTGTTATTGTAGGAAGTGCTTTTGTTGAAGTCCTCCTTGATACGGCATTAAGTCATAGCCAAAAAATTCAAACGATTGCTAGACGAGCTGCAAACATTAAAGATGCGATTAACGCTTAAAGGGTTTAAAGATAATGAGAAGTTTTGGAAGCAGTAAGAGCGCAGATAAAAGCGATGTAAACATAACTAACATCGTTAATAGACCAAAGTAGATAGTCGGAACAAAGTTTGACACAACAAGGATGAAAAATCCCAGCATAATAGCTAAAGAGGTATAGTACATTCCATAGCCTATGCTATTGTGTGATCGCTCCATTGCCTCAAGATACTCTCCATTGCTTGCTTTTAATTCATGCTCAAATCGGTGAATATAATGAATCGTATCGTCCACACCAATACCAATACTAATAGCTGCAATAGTAATCGTCATCATATCCAGTGGGATACCAAACCATCCCATAAATCCAAAAATAGTGCTCATTGGTACGATGTTGGCGCACAGAGCAAGGGTGGCAATTTTAACGGATTTAAAGAGTATGATAAACATGCCCCAGATAATAAAGACAACAACACCAAGGGTAACAATTTGCGAAAAGAAGAGACTTTGTAACATATTGTTGTAAAGTACCATAAGTCCTGCTAATTTTGAGGTTCCAATTTCTGGAGTCACTATGGTTTTAATGTGAGCATCTAATCTTTTAAGAAGTTCATCACGGCGAAGTGTAGGGTTTGAATCAACAATACGCGTAGTAAAACGTACCTCATTATTTTTGATATCCACATAAGGATCCAGAATAAATTTTCGATAATTTTCAGGGAGTTTATTATACAAAAGAGCTAGCTGAAAATTGTCAAGAGGCTGATTGTCATTGAGCATTTGGCCGATTTCAAGCATCGTGGCTAAAGACTGTACTTTGCCAATTTCAGGGATACTCTCCAAATAAGCGTGTATTTGCTGTATCTTTTCCATTTTATCAGGCGTAAACCAATATTGGGCATCATTTTTAGATTTTTCAAATTCTGCTTCAAATTCATCTTCGATTTGTGATGGTGCTTTAGGTTTATCGGTTTTAAAATCTACAATAATATCAAGAGGTGTCGTACCCCCAAGCTTTTGGTCAATAATTTTCATACCTTGATAGATAGCAGTGTGTTCTTTAAAGTAATTGATAAAGCTATTTTCAACAATCAATAATGAAGAGCCAGAGATACCAAGGGCCAAAATGGCAAGACTGCTGTAAACAATGGCTCTACCATATTTTTTAACACCTTTTGCACACAGATGTACAGGAGAGAAATGAACTTCAAAAGCATTATACGGTGTAAGCTTAGGCAATAAAATCATCATCGTAGGAAAGACTACAAAAGAGATAACCAGTGACATCGCAATGCCCACACTCATCATCCAGCCTAAATTAATAATGGGTAAAATTCCCGATAGCAGCAGTGAGCCAAAACCAGCAATGGTTGTGATAATGGCATAAAAAGAGGGGTTGGCTTTGGAAAGAACGGTATTTAAAATTAGTCTATGATGGCTTGATTTTGGGTATTTTAAGGCAAGTTCTCGGTATCGCACCATCAAATGTAAAATTACTGAGATAGTAATAATCAGCTGTAAAGAGACAAAATTGGAAGAGATAACCGTCACTTCCCAGCCATTTAATCCTAATATTCCTGCAGTAGAAATAACGGAAAATAGACTGATAATAATGGGAATGATAACCCATCTTAATTGTCTGAAAATAAGCCATAATGCAAAAACAAGAAGTGCTAGAAGAATGCTTCCAAAAAGGCTAAGGTCACTTTTAACAAAGCTCACAAGGTCGTCTGCAATCATGTTAACGCCACCTAAAAAAAGTTTACCTGTCGATTGGTAGTTTGCTAAAATGGTACGAATATGTAAAATATTTTCATGTTCAATAGTGCGTTGAGCATCACGATAAGCTTTATAATCAAGGTTAAGTGAATCGAGTGTTTGTCTCTCTTGAGGATTTAAAGTTCGTATCGTTGCTTCTTCTTTAAGGCTATTACGTTTAGTCTCTAAATCTTTAAAAGCCATATCATTTTTTAAATAAACAATGAGAGCAGTCGTTTTAAAGTCACTGCTCACAAGATTGTTGTGATACAAAGGACTCTTGAGAAACTCTTCTTTTGCTAATTGTTTATTAACTTTTGGTGATTCAAGTGTTAAAACCTCTTCAACAAGCTCTTTGATAGGGCGAGGAGGACTTTGAAGTAAAGGGACATTAAGGATTGATGTAATGCTTTTAATACGAGGTAAGTTTGAAAGATCCGCACTTAAGTTTTTGATGTTTTTTAGTGTTGTCTCACTGAGTAAATCATCTTTTGGTGTATAGGCTATAACCAGAAAGTCATCTCCAGCATAAGTTTGATTCACTTTTTTGGCAAACTGTAAATCAGCATCGTGTTCAAGAAGAAGTGTCTCAGAGGAGGCATCAATCTCTAGTTTGGTAGCCTCATACCCTAATAAAGCTACAATAAGAAAAGTAAAACTAAGAATGGTTTTTGGGTATTTGAGGATAAACTGTTGATAAATGAGTTTTAGCATATCTATGGGTTAAGAATCTTTATTTTTAAGTTTTATGATAAGATTATTGATAGTATCTTTTGCAAGAAAATCTGCAAATTGTGTGCGATAGGTTTGAATGATGCTAACGCCTAAAACATCAACATCATAAATAAGCCAATTATTGTTTGAGTCTTTGTAGAATTTATAAATTATCTCATAAACTTCTTTGTTTTTTGCCAGATGTGTTGTAAGATAAATGCGTGTCTCTTTGATTTTTTCTAATTTAACGATTTCAAGTTTTTCATCCGTATAAAGATCAAGTTTTTCCATATAAGATGTTTTCAGAGTTTGTTCAAAAACTTGGCTAAATTCTTTTTGCTTCTGCGGGCTTAACGTCTCCCAATGTCTTCCTCCAACAGCGAGTTTTGACATCAGTGAATAGTCAAATACGCTATCAAAAATAGAAAAAAGTTTTTCAGCTTTTTGATCTTTTTTTAGCTTGTTGTCTCTAAGTATAGAGGTTGCTTCATCCATATTTTTTTGCATAAAAGAGGTGATTTCGTTTTCGTGTAAAGCCCATAAAGGTGATAGTGTAGTCAAACTTAGAAACAACAAAGAGAAGAAAAAGTGTTTCATTGATTATTCGCTTATGAGTTTAGTTCGGCGTGCTTCATAGAAGCTTCTCAAATAAGGATAAAGTTCAATAGCATCTTTTTTAAAATTGTCATATTCTTCAATGCGTAATGAAGTCCTGTTGATCGTGTAAAAGCCTGTAACATAGAGTGATTGCTCACTGTTTTTTAATAGATTTACATCTCTTGCTGTAATATAATTCAAAGGATTGATCCATGCGTCTGTAAATATACCAGCGATATCTCGAAGATTAGAAGAACCAAAGAGTGGAAGAACAACATGGAATCCACTTCCAACACCATAAAAACCAAGCGTTTGACCAAAGTCTTCATCATGGGCTTTTAGATTAAAAGAGTCATAAGCCACATCTACAAAGCCTACAACTCCAATGGTTGAATTGATGACAAAGCGTTCTAACTCATCCACACTATTTTGGAATTTAAGTTGCAAAAGGTTGTTAACAAATCGTATAGGAAATAAGAGATTATCAAAAAAATTACTAATGCCAGTACGGGTATTTTCAGGGACAATAGAGGCATATCCTTGTGCTGTTGGTTTCAATAAATACTCATAAAATTTATCATTAATAGTGGTCATAATAGTATTATATCCGCTAAGTGGGTCTATGATATTTGCTTCTTTTTGGTTTGTAAACTCTTTTTCAAAGTCATCATTTCCCAAAGAAGACGTGCTCATATAAGAAGGAGCTTCTGGGTAATCGGCTGCCAATAAAAAATTTAGAGCTAATAACAGAATGAAGATGATACGCAATTTTGTGTTACCTAGATGTATAAGATTTTTCGGAATTGTAGTGTTTTATTTATTTAATATAGATTAATTATCGATGGTAGTGCTGATTTTATGAGTAAGAAAAGCAAAGTTTAATATTTTTTTAACTATAATCACGTTCCCAATCTCACACACACCAATCCTTCAAGGTTGCAGTTTATGGCTGTTGATGGGTGTGGAGGCTAAACCAAAAAAACACAAGGAGAGTTCATGGTAACCATGAAAGACTTACTAGAGTGCGGCGTGCACTTTGGTCACCAAACAAGACGTTGGAATCCAAAGATGAAGAAATTCATTTTTGGTGAGAGAAAAAATATCTACATCGTAGATTTACAAAAAACATTACGTTACTTTAGATATACGTACAATGTTGTTAAAGATGCAGCAGCAGAGGGCAAAACAATGCTTTTTGTTGGAACTAAAAAACAAGCAAGTTACGCGATTCGCGAATATGCTGAAAAATGTGGTATGCCTTACGTTAACCACAGATGGTTAGGTGGGATGCTCACAAACTATCAAACAATCAAACAATCAATCCGTAAGCTTGATATTATTGAAAAAATGGAAGAAGATGGACAAATTGACCTTCTAACTAAAAAAGAAGCGTTAATGCTTAGAAGAAAAAAAGAGAAACTTCTTGATTACCTTGGTGGTATCAGAAATATGAAAAACTTACCTGATATGATTTTCGTCATTGATACCGTTAAAGAAAAAATTGCAGTCCAAGAAGCAAGACGTTTAGGAATTACTGTTGTAGCGCCACTTGATACAAACTGTGATCCTGATATGGTTGATTTACCAATCCCAGGCAATGATGATGCAATTCGTTCAATTCAACTTTTCTGTAAAGAGATGTGTGAAGCGATGACAGAGGGTTATGAAATCCGTTCAAAAGATGCTCCTGCAGAAGCGGAAGCTACTGAAGTGAGCGATGAAGAAAAAAAAGAGATTATTGAAGAAGCGTTAAGCGAAGAGGACTTCGTAGTTGAGGAAGGTGAGTAATGGCTGAAATTACTGCTGCACTCGTTAAAGAGTTACGTGAGTCAACTGGTGCGGGGATGATGGACTGCAAAAAAGCTTTGGTTGATACCGATGGTAATTTTGAAGCTGCGATTGACCTTTTAAGAGAAAAAGGTCTTGGTAAAGCAGCTAAAAAAGCGGATAGACTTGCAAGCGAAGGGTTAGTCAGTGTTCATGTAGACGCCGCATTTAAAACAGTCAGTGTAAGCGAAATTAATGCAGAGACAGACTTCGTTGCTAAAAATGAAGGTTTTATTAATTTGACTAAAAATACAACAGCACATATCCAAGCGAGTGATGTTGCTAGTGTTGAAGAGCTTATGAAAACAACCATTAACGGTACTGTATTTGAAGAATATTTTGCAACCAATGTGGCAACAATTGGTGAAAATCTTGTTGTTAGACGTTTTGCAACACTAAAAGCAGGTGCTAATGGTGTTGTAAATGGTTATGCACATTCAAATGGCCGCGTGGGTGTTGCGATCGCTGCAAGCTGTGATAGTGAAAAAACTGCTGCTGCTGCTGCGGAGCTTATTCGCAATCTTTGTATGCATGCTGCTGCCATGAAGCCAAGTTTTTTAAGTTATACTGAATTAGACCCTGAGTTCGTAGAAAAAGAGACTATTGGTATCAAAGCAGATATTGAAAAAGAGAACGAAGAGTTAAAAAGACTTCAAAAACCTCTAAAACGTGTACCTTTATTTGTTTCTCAAGTTCAACTGACAGATGAAATTTTAGCTAATGCTAAAAAAGAGATGGAAGAAGAATTAAAAGCACAAGGTAAACCTGAAAAAATTTGGGATAGAATTATCCCTGGTCAAATTGAAAGATTTATTGCTGATAATACGCAACTTGACCAACAATTAACATTGTTAAGTCAATTTTATGTTATGGATGATAAAAAAACGATTGCACAAGTAGTCGAAGAAAAAGCAAAAGAATTGGGTGGTAAAATCGAATTGGTCGAATATGTACGTTTTGAACTTGGTGAAGGTTTAGAAAAACGTGGTTGTGATTTTGCTTCTGAAGTTGCTGAACAATTAAAATAATTCATTGATAAATAGGTGAAGAGACTAGTTCTCCTCACCTCCTCTTTAAAGGACGATTATGTCTTTACTCCGCGTTGATAATATTTCCCATGCTTTTGAATATACCCTCTTTGAGGATGTAAATTTTATCCTTAATGCCAAAGAGTCAATGGCAATTTTAGGTGTGAGTGGCAGTGGAAAATCAACACTTTTACATATTTGCTCAACACTGTTAAAACCAAATAGTGGTGCAGTGAGCCTATTTGATAAAAATATTTACACACACAGTGATGATGAAACACTGAAATTACGTCGTTATGATGTAGGGATTATCTTTCAAGCTCATTATTTATTTAAAGGCTTTTTAGCTCATGAAAATATTGAATTGGCCTCTTTCTTAAGTGAAAAAGCAATTGAACCTCGTATGCTTGAGCGTTTAGGTATTGCTGAATTTATGCACTATAAAGTAGGCGATCTCTCTGGAGGTCAACAACAACGTATCTCAATAGCTCGGGTGTTAGCTAAAAAACCAAAAATTATTTTTGCAGATGAACCAACAGGTAATTTAGATGACAAAACAGCCCAAGAGGTTATGAATGTACTTTTTGAATACATTGAGCAAGAGAATGCTGCATTATTGTTAGTGACACATAATACACAGTTAGCAAAACAGTGTACGTATCATCGTTATTTACACGTAGATGGACTTAAAGAGGAAGCATAGATGGAATCCTTGATTGCAATGATTGGCGAAAATCAAGTGATTCTTTTTTTCCTACTGTTTACGCGGCTTAGTGGCTTGTTTGCCTTTTTTCCTTTTTTTTCTCATATGACGATTCCTATCTCACTAAAGACAGCGCTGGTTTTATTTATGACTATTTTCTTATTTCCGCTACTTTCTCCAACGCTCCATGTAGCACTGAGTGTCACTAGTCTCGCTTTGGCATTGGTTAGTGAGCTAATGATAGGATTTATTGCAGGTCTTTTTTTATCTATTATTTTGGCAATGCTTCAGATGGCAGGTATGCAGATATCTTTTGTGATGGGTTTTACGATGGCGAGTGTCATTGATCCCCAAACGAGTACTTCGATTCCTTTAATATCGCAATTTCTATCCCTAATTGGTTTGATGGTTGTGCTCGCCTTTAATGGACACCACCAAATGATTCTTTTTATCGCAGATTCACTCAATTTAATACCCTTAGGTGGTTTTTATCCGGGTCAAAATATAGTATCGTATCTTGCGCGTGCAGTCACAGGGATGTTTGTTTATGGGTTTGTCCTCTCCTTTCCTATTTTGGCTATATCATTGCTACTGGATTTAGTCTTTGGAATGCTGATGAAAACGATGCCTCAATTTAACCTTCTTGTTGTAGGTTTCCCCATAAAAATAATAGTTTCTTTTGTCGTACTTGTTGCAGTTCTCACTTCTATGATGTTTGTTTTTAAAAAAGAATTTCAAGAAGCGCTCGCGCATATGACCATTCTTTTTGCGCACTAGAACTCTATATTGTTTGAAGAAATCAATATTAATACAATCATAATTTTTTTTATACTAAAATGACTATGAATAATTCTCATTCAGGAGTCACTATGCGCCTGCTACTCATAAATAACAATCCAGCGGTTTCACGTTTACTTAAGTTAAGTGTGGAAAAAGCTGGGCACGAAATGGACGAATTTGAAGAATATGGGCTTGTCCCATTAAAAAGTTATGATGTCATTATGGTGGATAACGAGCTTTACGACGAGAATGAAGTCATTGCTTTAAAAGAGCAAACACATTGTGATTATTGTATTTATGTATGTCAACGAGGTGCAATTAAACCTGATAGTATTAATGTCACACTTGAAAAGCCATTTTTACCAACGGATTTTTTAGCGATGCTGGAAAAGGTTAAAAATGTACTGGAAAGTCAACGCGAGCATACAGCACCTTCTATTTCTTTAGATGATATTGAAAAAGATGAATTTGATGAAGTAAATACGTTTGATATTGATTCTATCGATGAACTTGATAACCAAACGGATGATATGCTTGATGATGAAGATAAAGAAGAGGAAGAGAATTTCATGCCAGATATTTCAGATGATAATGATGAAATGTCACTTCCTACATTTGATTTAGAAACAAAAGAAGAGGATTTGGATCTTTCATTTGTGAGCAAAGATACTGTAGATGAAGATTTAGAATTAGATGATAAACAGTCAAATGAAGTGCTAGAAGAAGATATGGCGGAGAGTGCCACGTCTGTTTTAGATAAAGATGATATCAATGAAGTAAAACAGCTTCTTGATGATGATGAGAGCACTAGCGAAGAGAGTTCTCAGTTTGAAGATGTGTCTAGTGATACGTTGGATGACGAAGAAGATTTTGAGTTTGATGAGATAAAAGAAACATTACCTCTTTCTTTTGATGATGAAGAAAGTAGCTCTGTTGAATTAGAAAACGAAAGCATTGATGATGATAAAATGTTACTAGAAAGCGAAGATTATGGTAGTTTTGAAAAAAATATTTTGGATGATGTAGAAGAAGATGATTTGAGCTTTAAAGAAGAGCAAGATGAGCCATTGTCAATACCTACTTTAGAGACGTTAGATGAAGATGAACCACTCAGTTTAGAAGATGATGAAGAGAGTAGCGTTGCTTTAGAAAACGATGATGACATAGACATGCAAGAAGATATTATTGAAGATTTTGAAGAAGAAATGAAAGAAGAAGATATCAGTCCAAAAGACGAAATTGTACCAAATGTAGCCGTGAAAACAGAGGTATCCGATGATGTTTCTTCACTGGATGAACTCAATGAGAATCTTATTAAAAAAGCTTTCGGTGAAGATGTGGACGAAGAAGATACTTTAGATCATCAAGAAGATGCATTACAAGAGATTGAAGTCATTCGTGGAGAGATAGAAAATAGTATTTCTAAGAGTATCTCAGGATTTGCGCAGAGTGATATTTTAAGAGAGGCTTTGAGGGGTATGAAAATTAATATTTCGATTACTTTTGATGACAAAAACTAGTGATGAAAGGTAATTTTTTAGTGATTTCTGGGCCCAGTGGTTCTGGAAAAAGTTCATTAATGAAAGAGATGTTAAAAGAGATTTCAAATGCTTGTTTTTCCATCTCAACGACAACTCGACATATACGCGAAGGTGAAGTTAATGGTGTCAATTATCATTTTGTTTCCAAAGAAGAGTTTGAAAGTGATATTGATGCGGGCTATTTTTTAGAATGGGCAAAAGTCCATGACAACTATTATGGAACCTCTCTTAAACATGTTTTAAAAGAGTTGCATGAAGGGAAAATGGTTGTTTTTGATATTGATGTTCAGGGACATAAGATTGCCAAAGAAAAATTTGGAGATATGATAACGTCTGTTTTTATTACAACACCAGATCAGCTCAGACTTCAAGAAAGATTGATTCATCGCGGAACAGATAGTATGGAAACAATTAATAAACGTCTTGCTAATGCAGTCTCTGAAATGACACGTATGCGAGAGTATGATTATCTGTTAATCAATGATGATTTTATGGAAACACTCAAAGATTTAACTGCAATTGCGCATGCATCACGCAAAAAAATGTCACTGGTTGATTCTGGAGAATTTATCAGTGAATGGGCGAATGCAGAGTAGTATTTTCCCCTCATTTTTAGTTTATAAAAAAATGCTATAATGCGCAGACAAAATTTTATATATAAAGATTAAAGGAGATTAAATGGGACCAAGTGTACAACAATTATTAATTGTTCTTGTGATCGTCGTATTGCTTTTTGGGGCTAAAAAAATACCAGAATTAGCAAAAGGACTGGGTTCGGGAATTAAGAATTTTAAGAAAGCTGTTAAAGAAGATGAAGAAGCAACTATGACATCAGTGGATAAAGTAGAAGCTAAACCTGAAGAAAAAGTGGTAACACCAAATGCTACTCACACTGAAGAGAAAAAAGCGTAAGGCTAGGTATTGAAAAAATCTGTAATTAAGGCTGTCAAAGAGATATTGCAAAGAGAGTTTGTATTAGAAAAACCTGCGAATCTCTCTTTTGGACATTATGCTACACCTATCGCATTTTCACTTGCTAAAGAGCTTAAAAAATCTCCCATAACGATTGCAGAAGAGCTGTGTTCAACCTTTGATTCTCATGCAATATTTAAAGAAGTTACTGCTATTAAAGGGTATATCAATTTTAAATTAAGTGAATCCTTTTTAGATTCCTATGCCACTTGGGCATTGCAGAATGAAACCAGTTTTGGTAGTGATACACGTGATCAATCTATTTTATTAGAATATGTGAGTGCAAATCCTACAGGGCCTTTACATATCGGTCATGCTAGAGGCGCGGTTATTGGTGATTCACTGTATAAAATAGGACGTCATTTAGGGTATAACATTGTCAGTGAATATTATATTAATGATGCAGGCAATCAAGTAGACCTCTTAGGTCTTTCCATTTTTCTAGCAGGACGTGAACATATTTTAGGCTTAGATATTGTGTGGCCAGATGAGTTTTACCGCGGTGAATATATTATCGATTTAGCACACGTTGCCAACGGTGAACTTGGTTCTTCAATCTTTGAAAAAGATGAAAATATCGCTACCCTCTCAGTATGGGGTAAAGATAAAATGCTTGAGTTGATTCAATCAAATCTTGCTGATGTTGGCATTGTCTTTGAAAAATTTGTCAGCGAGAAATCACTCTATGACCGTTGGGATGCGAGCTTTGAAAAACTTCAAGCGCATGGTAAAACCTATGAAGAAGGTGGAAAAACATGGATTCGCTCAACAGATCTTGGTGACGAAAAAGACCGTGTTGTTGTTAGAGATGATGGCCGCCCAACGTATTTAGCAGGTGATATTATCTATCATGACAATAAGTTTCAAAGAGGTTATGATAAGTATATTAATATTTGGGGCGCTGATCATCATGGATATATCGCACGGGTTAAGGCAGCTATTAATTTTCTAGGCTACGATGAAAGTAAACTTGAAGTAATTTTAGCACAAATGGTTTCTCTTCTCAAAGGGGGTGAACCTTATAAGATGAGTAAGCGCGCTGGTAATTTTATTTTGATGAGCGATGTTGTTGCTGAAATTGGAAGTGATGCATTACGTTTTGTTTTTCTCAGTAAAAAATCAGATACGCATCTTGAATTTGATATTGATGTTTTTAAACAAGAAGATAGTAATAATCCTATTTTTTATATTAATTACGCACATGCACGTATCAATCAGATTTTTGCAAAAGCTGGTAAAAGTCTTGAAGATGTGCATTCAATTACCCTTGAAAATTTAAGTGAAGAAGCTCAAAACCTTCTTTTTAGTGCACTACTTTTGCCTGAAGTACTCGAAGATGCTTTTGAGTCGCGACAGGTACAAAAAGTTACAGAGTACCTTAAAAATCTTGCAGCAGTTTTGCATAAATTTTACAATGAAAACCGCGTCATTGGAAGTGATGATGAAGATAAACTTCTGAAACTTTTTGCTATGGTTGGTATGAGTTTACGCGTTGGCTTAAAGCTTATTGGTATAACTGCAAAAGAAAAAATGTAAAATATGTAACCTCCTTAATTGGAGGGTTACACATCTTGCCTTACTCAGTGAGCGTATTATTATGACTCTAGTGGGGCAGGTATTGAAAAATAGAACCCTTGTGCATACTCAATCTCTAAAGACTTTATTTTTTTATAAATCATCTCATCACTAACATACTCTGCAATAACTTTAATCTGGGCTTCTTTTGCAAATGAGACAATATTTTTTACAAGTAGAAAAGAGAGCTTATCGTCTAAAATCTTTTGAATGATAGTGCCATCAATTTTAATATAATCGGGTCTGATTTCACTAAGATAGTTAAAGTTAGAATAACCACTACCAAAATCATCGATAAAGATTTTGTATCCCAATTGTTTGAGCATAAAAATATTTTCCTTTGCATTACTATTTTGCGTAATGTCTTCTGTCTCAACAATTTCCAATCCCATTCTTGTGGCAATATTTTTACTTTGCGCATAGTTTTGTAAAATTGAGAGGATTGCTTCATCAATAATATCATGGGGATTTAAGTTGATATTAATGACGATAGCTGAATTTTTACGTAGTTGTTCATGACAAATTTTTAGCACTTCTTTAGTGATATTACGCAGAATGAAAGTCCCTTTGATAGAAGGGAGTATTTTGTCAGGTGTTATAATAGATCCATTCTTATCAATAATGCGCAATAACGCTTCATAGTGTGAGAGTTGTTGTGTTTGGGTATCAACAATTTTTTGGTAATAGCAGAGAATTCTATTTTCTTCAATCGCATCTTTAATTTCATTTAAAGACATACACGCATTTTGGGTATTTTCATTTTCATCATAGATAACTATGGTATTTCTTCCTTTATTTTTGGCATTGTAAAGGGCGATGTCTGTTAATTTAAAAGCTTCAGAAAATGTTCGTGATTTTTGCGGAACCAAATTAACCCCTATGGAGACTGTGATAGCGATTGATTCATCAAAAGAGATATAAAATTTATTTTCCTGGATAGTACTAAAAACTCTTTCGATAACATTAAGTGCATCAAGATTCCCATCTCTTTGTATTTTTGCTAAAATTAAAAATTCTTCACCACCATAACGTATAACAATATCTTCGTTGTTTCTAACCGTAAGTAAGATACGATTGGCTACTTGTTTTAAGATGCTATCACCCACATCATGCCCATAGCTGTCGTTTACTTTTTTAAAATAGTCAATATCCAATGTGGCCATAATATAGTTATCAAGATTGATAAAGTCTTCGTATTTTTGAAGATAATTTCGGTTATAAACATTTGTAAGTTTATCAGTGAATGCAGTTTTACGAATGGATCGAAATCGCATAGCTTGGACAATGGATATCAATAAAATGATAAATATAATAACCATTACTGTCAAGATAGCTCGTTGTATCATTTTGATGATTTGTTTGATCTCTTCAATTTTTTGTATAGAAAAGTCAATTGCTAAGATAAGTTCTACATGGTTTTGGTACATAATGGGAATAAGATACGTCATAGAAAGTTGCTGTAACATACTATGTTGTATCAGTAAAGGTTCATTTTTAGTATAGATATCTAACCATTCTGGGCTATCAATATCAAGTTTTTGACCGATTATCGCTTTTTCTTCACTACTTGAAGCGTCTCCTAAAAATCTAAAAATACCTCTTTCATCTCTGTGTATCAAATAGGCGTATTTAATATTGGGCGTAATTAATGTTTTTAAACTATTGTCAATTTTATGTTGTAGTAATTTATCAGCTTTAATATCATGGGGATAATTATTGCTTTCTTTTAAAAGAGAACGTATATAAATAGCGCTATTATTGGTTATCGAAAAGATATCAGATGTTGAAATTTTAAATACCTTTTTTTCAATACTCTCTTCTATCTTTAGTGTTGAGAAAAAGAGTAGTGCTAAAATGGTAGAAATTAAAAGTGTTGGAACTATAAAATAAAAAGGATATTTAAAAAAAAACTTCTTTTTCATTAAAAAATTTCAATAAATTGTTCAAATGTTTTGGGTAATATAATGGCTTTTGCTTCAAGTCGCTTTTTACTGAAGACAATATTGGGTCTACTTTTGTTCCAAAAAAGCGCACCAAAATATTTATCATTTGCGAGCAATTTGCGGTAATTGTTAGTAAAAAAGAGACGGCTTGCATTATCGCATAAGGACTCTTCTTCAATATTTTTATTGATAAAGACAAAATTAGCGTCTTCACATTTTGGGCTAAGGGTAAAATATTTTGAATAGACTTTTTCTTCCATTTCTGAGATCTGTGGAATAAAAAGTTTGATTTTGCTATGCAGTGAAGCTGTAGCAATTTCAGCAATGATTTTTGCTTCCAATTCAACCTCTTTGCTATAAGGTTGAACCAAAAAGGTGTAATTTTCTGCAAATATGAAGCTTAGAAGTGTTAATAGAAGGATAAACACTTTCATTAGAATACCCATCTAAATGAAAAAGTAACGCTTCTCTCATTGTCGTCCAAAGCAAAAAAGTTCATTCCTAAATTGGTGAAATAGAGTGACTTTGTAGAGCGATCAAAAATATTATTGGCTTTAATACTACAACTTAAATCTTTTGTAAAATGATAAGCTATACCAAGGCTCATATCAAAGCTATCAGGAATGCTCAGTCCAAGATAGTCGTATCCATTTCTGTAAATTAATGAGGTAAAATAATCAAACTTTTGATACCCACCCATATATTTAATGTAGCCACCTTTGGTAGAATTAGTGACAGATTCGCTGAGTGTTGAGGTAAAATAATTTAGATGGATTTTATCTCTATCCGTAAAGCTGTATTCGTAGTCAAAGATAAGACCCTCTGTTGAAATGGTATGATCAACATTGATAAACCCAATCGGTGTGAGATAAATGAAATCATCAATATTCACATGGTCGTATGTGATACCAAATTTAGAATCTCCTTGGGTATAAACGCCTTCCAATGTGTAAAAACGGTACTCTTGCGACTTAAGTTTTAGTGTATTTTTATTGGTATAATCAATATTATAAAATGAAGGGGCAAGCTTGGTTTGGGTATAAAAACTTTTAAAGCCCCAATTTTCCGTAGGTGTATAGATGGCACCTACACGAAGCAAAGTTTCTGAATTGTCTTTTAAATAGGCATTTCGGTCGTAATAATCAAGTTTTGTATTGGCAACTAAAATCAAATCATCTCTGAGTTTATAACTGTCTTGCAAAAGCAAAGAAGAGATGGTCTCCTCATCAAAAGGACTAAAACGTCCTATATTGCTGTTCGTATCACTTTCTCTGTTTTGGACATCATAGGTTTTATTTTTAATGTTGATTGCTGTAATAAAAGAGTTGTTTTCGACATCAAATGATTTTGAAAGATAAGCATTTGTTTTGATAAAGCGCAAATCCTCGCTATAACGATTAGGGCCACTAGGACCAAACTGAGAAAAAGTGATTAAAGGAGCAATAGCGATACCTTGTACATTAGTTTCATCATAACTTCGATTGTTAGCATCGACTGAGAGATTGGCTTTGAGTGATTTATCGTCCAGAAAATAGTGGGTGTAGTTAATAAAAAAATCAGTAGAGAGGCTTTCTCCACTAGTGGGCATGGCGTCGAAGGAAAGACCCGTATAATTATTCTTAGAAACATCAGTATAGCCTACATTGACCTTTGTTGTATCATTGCCCACATCAACATACATATAATGTTTTATGCCGTTACTATTAAGCTTTTGGCCATTATGAATAGTGGTTTTTTTGACTTCTTCTTGATTGAAAAACATCAAGTAAGACCAGCCGTTTTCAAAACTGGCCGAGTTTGTAAAACTTTGGGAGTTTGCCCCTGTGGATGTGATCCAGCTATTGATCTCAGAACTATTCTCTTTGAGTGCTGATTTGGTATAAATACGAACAAAATAGATACCTGTCTCATTGCCAAATGAAAAAGAGCTCTCTCCGTAATAAATCTCGACATGATCGACAAAATCTAACGGCAAATCGCCCCAAGAGAGCGATGTGGATTGATCGTAGCCTGAACTGATCTCATGATCGTTAATAAAAAAACGAAAAAAACCACTGGTGGTTGTTTTGGAACCTGTTAAAGAGTAGTTTGTAAGTCCAATCTGATTAGTATTGATATTAAATAAAGGGAGTTCTTTTAAAATATCGTTGAGTTTGGTGTAGTGCATAAGACGGATCTCTTTTTGAGAATAAATCATCACATGCCCCATTTTTTCATTGACTGTTCGTAAAGAGTTATCAGAGGTAGATTTATACTCTTGCAAAAGAGCATCAAGTGAGTCAGAAAATAGCAGACTACCCAAGAGCCCAAGCAATACAATAATTTTCATAATGGAGTAAAAGTCCTTACATATTTTAAAATCATAGTAGTATAGAAAATATGAGCTTAATAATTTATATTGATATTATATTATGAAAGGACTGATAGAAAAAATGTAATAAATCACTATTGATTAAGAGATACTACTAAAATTTTTATGTGAACATACTCTACACGTGCCATTCATAACAATAAAACTGTTACTTATCGTAAACCCACTTTGTAAAGTTACTGCTTCTAAGAGAGGTTTTGTTTCGATAAAAATATCTTCTACGCCTGAGCATTCTTGGCATAGAAGATGAATATGTGGAACTTTTTTAATCTCATATTGTTGTTTTTGATGAGGGAGTTTTACTTCTTCAAGAATATGAAAAGTAACTAAGTCATTTATGTTACGGTAGAGTGTCGCTTTAGACATTGAAGGATAATTTAAATGAATATGTTCGTATATAGCATCAATATCAATATGCCCATGCATATCAATACAATTTAAAATGGCTAGTCGTTGGTGTGTGGATTTTAAATTATTTGCTTTTAAAACATCATGAAACTTCTCTATCACAGCTGCGTTCCTTTTCTCCATGTAGATAAAATTATAATTGAGCAAGGCTTAATAAGATATTAATTATCCTATTTAAAATTTATAATTATAGGAAATTATCTTAAATAGGATTTATTACTATTTAAGATATAAAAAACTATAATTTTCTATATCTCAAAAAAGGAGTAGAAATGAAAATTTCTAAAGTGTTAAGTCTTTGTACATTAAGTGCAACAGTGTTATTTGGGGCAAATAACGTAGTTGACCACGTTAAACAAAATGGCATAAAAGCTATTCCTAATAGCAATTATGAACTTTTAAAAATAATTGATGATCCTAAGGATCCAATCACTGATGCAAAAGTAGAATTGGGCAAAAAGCTTTATTTTGATCCAAGAATGTCAAAAAGTTCTCTTATTAGTTGTAACACCTGTCATAATTTAGCACTGGGTGGTACCGATGGTGTGAGTGCAGCTATTGGTCATGGTTGGACCGCAAATCCTCATCATCTAAACTCTCCAACAGTGTACAATGCAGCATTTTTTAAAGCACAATTTTGGGATGGAAGGAGCCCTCATTTAGCGGATCAAGCACAAGGTCCTGTGCAAGCTGGTCCTGAAATGGCAGCCCCTCCTAAACTCGTAGAAGAGCGAATTAATTCTATACCTGAATACATTGAAGAATTTAAAGCTGCTTATGGTGACAATGTAAAAATTGATTTTGCGAAAATTACATCGACCATTGCAATTTTTGAAAAAACATTGGTTACACCATCAAAATTTGATGATTTCCTTAATGGCAATAACAACGCTCTATCCAAAGCAGAAAAAGAAGGGCTAGAAGTGTTTCTTGATAAAGGCTGTGCTGCATGTCATAATGGTATAGCTCTTGGTGGAACAATGCAGCCATTCCAAGTTGCAGGTAAATATAAATTTGCTCAAGTAGGTGATTTTAAAGGTGATAAAAATGGTATGGTTAAGACACCAACACTAAGAAATATTACTGAAACAGCTCCCTATTTTCATAATGGCGCTATTTGGTCATTAAAAGATGCGATTAAAGAGATGGGAAGTACACAGTTAGGTATTGCTATTACGGATGCTGAGAGCGCTAAAATAGAAACATTCCTTAAAACACTTAAAGGAAGAAAACCAGCGATCAGCTATCCACAATTGCCTGAAAGCACGGCTAAAACACCTGTGCCCGACGCTAAATTGTAAGCTATTGAAGAGGCGAGAGTAAAGAGTTACTCTACGCCTCTAACTCGTTTCATTTCGTCTTCTCTCTCTTTCAAGAAAAGCTCTAAATTGTATTTTAAACGATAGGCTGGGGTCATAAGATGAATAAGAATATCTCCCATATCAATAACGGTCCAATTATCATCAGCATCGACATTTAAAAACGTTTCACCTGCACTTTTGAGCTCAGTTTTAAGATGGTCTAAAAGTGAAAGGCCATGACGCTCACCCATTGTTGTGGCAATGATGACACTATTAACAAAATAGTCTTTATTGCGCATGTCGAAGACTTGTATATCTTCTGCTTTTTTATCACTCAGGGCGAAAACGATTTTTTCAATACGGTTATCCATTTGATTCCTTGCTATAATACTCTTTTACTTCTTGGCGAATGCGCTTTGGGATAAATGTTTCATCCAAATGCTCACGTAGCTTTGAAGAACTGATATTAACATTAATTGGTAAAATTTTCAAGTCTTTAGAAGACTCAAATTTATGTCGTAATGCTACAACTACTTCAACATGCGTCATAAGCTCTTCATAACGTGTCCATTGTGGTAAAGTTGCAAAACTATCACTTCCTACAATAAGATAAAGTTTAGAAACAGGGTATGTTTTTTTGATATGCAAAACAGTTTCAATGGTTGGGACTTGACGCTTCGAATCAGATTCGAAAGAGAGAATTTTTATTTTTTCACAATTACCAAAAAGTTGCTCAAGCCATTTTTTACGTAAGTCTGAGGGGGCATGAGAGCATTTTTTAAAAGGGTTAAGGAATGTTGGCACAATAAAAAGTTGGTCAATATCTAATAATTCAAGTGCTTGGTGGGCAATTTTTTGATGTCCCTTATGAGGCGGGTCAAACGAGCCTCCAAAAAGTGCAATTTTCAATCTTCCTCTCCACATTAAAGCAATCACTGCTTTTAATCTTTTTTATACATCAATTTTGCTAAAATAGAACTGTTTTTAAACGAAAGTCTAACACAAATTTACCTTAAAATATTAAAAGGAAAGCACATGGCATTAAAAATTGCTATAAATGGATTTGGTCGCATTGGAAGATGCGTTGCTAGAATTATTGATTCACGTGATGATGTTGAGCTCGTATGTGTAAATGATACAGCAGAACGTGCAACAACAAAACAGTTACTTAAATATGATAGTGTCCATGGTATTTTCCCTGGTCATGTAGAATTACTTGAAAATGATTATATGCAAATGGGAAAAGCGAAAGTAAAAATGTTTTCAACCCGTGACGCCAAAGAACTGAATTTTGCAGATTATGGTGTGGATGTCGTTCTTGAATGTACAGGAGCACTTTTAACACAAAAAGATACACAAGTATTTATTGATAATGGTATCAAAAAAGTGATTCTTTCCGCTCCAGCTAAAGATGATACGCCTACTTTTGTTATTGGCGTCAATGAAGATAAATATGCAGGTCAGAAAATTGTTTCCAATGCCAGTTGTACGACAAACTGTTTAGGTCCAGTGGCTAAAATTTTAGATGATGCGTTTGGTATCGACAAAGGGTTGATGACAACGGTTCACTCATATACGAATGACCAAAATATTTTAGATGTAAAACATCGTAAGAATGATTTACGCCGTGCACGTGCAGCTGCTGTTAATATGATCCCAACAACCACGGGTGCTGCCAAAGCTATTGGGTTAGTATTGCCACACCTAAAAGGTCGACTCCATGGACAAAGTGTACGTGTGCCTACTCCAAACGTCTCCATGGTAGATTTAAATGTACTTGTTAAAAAACAAACAACTAAAGAAGAGATTAATGCCATTTTGACCCAAAAAGCACAAGGTGTTTTAAAAGGTATTTTGGAAGTAGACATTGAACAAAGAGTCTCCCAAGATTTCGTTACCAGTTCATGGAGTTCTATTGTTGCGTCTGATTTAACACAAGTTATTTGTGGCGATATGGTCAAAATTATGGCATGGTATGATAATGAGTGGGGCTATTCGACACGTTTGATTGATATGGCTTTACATATAAGTAAAAACTAAAGGAAGCACTATGGTTCGTTCCATTCGAGATTTAGATATTACAGGAAAGAAAGTCTTTATTCGCTGTGATTTTAATGTGCCATTAGATGAATTTGCTAACATTACGGATGATAGACGTGTACGTTCAGCAATCCCAACGATTCGCTATTGTTTAGACCACGGTTGTTCTATTATCTTAGCGAGCCATTTAGGTCGTCCAAAGGGTGTTGTTGATGAAAAATACTCCTTGGCACCGGTGCAAATGAGACTTAAACGTCTTTTAGACAAAGAAGTTATTTTGAGCTCAGATGTGATTGGCAAAGATGCTCAAGAAAAAGCTGAAGCACTTCAAGCAGGTGAAATTTTACTATTAGAAAATTTGCGTTTTAACAAAGGTGAAACAGCTAATGATGAAGAGTTTGCTAAAGCGCTTGCGGATATGGCTGAAGTTTATATTAACGATGCTTTTGGCGTTTGCCACAGAGCGCATGCCTCTGTTGAAGCTATTACGCACTATTTCAATGAAAAGAGTTCTGCTGCAGGCTTTTTACTTCAAAAAGAGGTTGAGTTTTCAAAAAATCTTCTTCGTCGTCCAACACGTCCTTTTGTTGCCGTTGTTGGAGGAAGTAAAGTCAGTGGAAAGCTTCAAGCATTAGTAAACCTTCTACCCCGTGTTGATAAGTTGGTCATAGGTGGTGGTATGGCTTTTACATTTTTAAAAGCACAAGGGTTAGATATTGGTAATTCTTTAGTTGAAGATGAACTCGTCGATGAAGCCAATCGCGTTTTAGAAGAAGCAAAAAGATTGGGTGTAAAACTTTATCTCCCTGTTGATGTTGTTGTAGCGCAAACATGCTCACAAGATGCAACGATTAAATTTGTCACTGTTCAAGAGATCCCCAAAGGTTGGATGGGACTTGATATCGGCCCTGCCACTTCACGATTGTTTAGAGAAGCGTTAGCGGATGCACAAACGATTCTTTGGAATGGTCCAATGGGTGTTTTTGAGCTTGAAAAATTTTCAAAAGGTAGTTTTAAAATGTCTCATGACATCGCACAAGCACATGCAACCACAGTGGTAGGTGGGGGTGATACGGCAGACGTTGTAGCAAGGGCAGGTGACGCTGACGAGATGACGTTTATCTCTACGGGTGGTGGAGCAAGTTTGGAGCTTATTGAAGGCAAAGAACTTCCAGGTGTCAAAGTTTTAAGTACGATAGAAGTTGAATAACAATGATTATCGCTTCAAATTTTAAAACCAATTATACACGTAAAAGTGCTCGCGCTTTTATAGAAGCCGTGCAACAGTTTATACATACAACACATTCAACGCAAGAGGTACGAATTTATACCCCAGCAACAGCACTCGATAGCTTTGATGCTAATACGTTGCTACGTGTGGGAGCTCAAAATTTTTACCCTGTACAAAATGGCTCCTTTACGGGAGAAATTGGTTTTGAACAGCTTGAAGAATTTCATATCAACACAGTGCTTATTGGGCATAGTGAACGTCGTCATATTTTAAAAGAAACACAAGCTTTTATCGCACAAAAATTTAATTTTGCTAAGGAAAAAGCGATTGAAATTGTCTATTGTGTGGGTGAGCCTCGTGAAATACGCGAAAAAGGTATTGATGCAGTGATGGCCTATCTTTGGGAACAATTAGAAGGTATTGATATTGGTTATACTCATTTAATCGTTGCATATGAGCCTGTATGGGCTATTGGTACAGGTTTAACGGCCAGTAATAGTGATATTGAAGAGGTGATGGCACGCTTACAAGCAAAGCTTGATAGCCCACTTTTATATGGCGGTAGTGTGAAGGTTGAAAACATCAAAGATATTTTATCGATTCCTCATTGCAGTGGTGTTTTGGTCGGTACTGCAAGTTGGGATATTAAAGCATTTTGTACGATGATACAAAGCGCTGATCAATTAGAACAATAACATAGGAGTTTTGAATGGTAATGAAGGGAAAAAAAGGGTTAATTGTCGGAATCGCCAATAATAAATCAATTGCTTATGGCATCGCTAAAGCATGTATAGCACAAGGTGCAGAGCTTGCATTTACCTTTTTAAATGAACAATTAGAAAAAAGAGTACGACCTATTGCTGATGAGTTTGGAAGTACAAAAGTATATGAATTGGATATCAATAATCCAGCTCACCTAGAGGCGTTAACGACTTCTTTGGCAAAAGATTTTGGCACAATAGATTTTGTCGTTCATTCTGTAGCATATGCTCCAAAAGAAGCACTCAGTGGTAAATTTATCGATACCACAAAAGAAGCATTTGATATTGCGCTTGGAACCTCCGCTTACTCTTTAGTCGCTTTAACCCGTGCGTGTATGCCAGTTATGAGCGATGGTGGTTCAGTCTTGACACTTAGCTATTTAGGTGGTCCTAAATACATTCCACATTATAATGTTATGGGTGTGGCTAAAGCTGCCCTTGAATCGTGTGTGCGCTATCTTGCCGTTGACTGTGGAAGTCGTGCCATTAGAGTAAATGCCATTAGTGCAGGGCCAATAAAAACATTGGCAGCGAGTGGTATTGGTGATTTTAGAATGATTTTAAATTGGAATGAAGTTAATGCACCACTTCGTAAGAATGTGAGTACAGATGAAGTCGGAAATAGTGGAATGTACCTTTTAAGTGATCTTTCAAGTGGTGTCACAGGTGAAGTCCATTATGTTGATGCAGGTTATAACATTATGGGTATGGGTTTGGATGAATTAGACGATGAAGGCCATACTGTCCTTGCATGGGATAAATCTAAGTAAGCTACAATGGTAAAAATAGCACTGCAGAAAATAACCTATGTGGTGTTGATGCTTTTTATCATTGCTATTATATCGTTTGGGGCTATTCATTTAGCTCCAAACTCTTTTTTTGCCAGTGGTGAACTCAATCCTAACATAACACCTGAAGCTCTTGAACAGCTTAAAAAAGTTTATGGGTTAGACCAATCTTTAATCATACAATTCTTTTCATGGATTAAAGCACTCGTTCACCTCGATTTTGGTATATCCTTTGCAAGTGGTAAAGCAGTACGTGATGAGATAATCAGTCGACTTCCTATTACGCTTTTGATGAACGTTATTAGCTTGGTTATTGTTTTTGTTTTGTCTCTTTACTTTGGAATCAAAGCAGCTCTGAATCAAGAAAAAAGCTATGATAAGGCTATTAAACAACTCTCACTGATTTCATACGCAATGCCCTCTTTTTATTTAGCACTTGTCTTAGTGATACTTTTTTCAGTGCATTGGAAAATCTTTCCTATCTCAGGGTTGCATTCGAGTGAAAGTGGTGAGGGGTTGCACTATTATAGTGATATGGCTTGGCATCTTGTCTTGCCCATTTTTGTAATGGTTTTTGGAGGTCTTGGAAGCTTACTCTTATATGTGCGAAGTTTGACACTGAATATTCTTAAAAGTGATTATATCTTTTTTGCTCGTAGTCGAGGTATAGAAGGAATAGAGCTTTTAAAACGTTTTATTTTACCAAATCTTTCTCCTCCACTGGTGACGATATTAGGACTGTCATTGCCAGGCTTAATTGGGGGAAGTGTTATTTTAGAATCTATTTT
>JAQUVE010000143.1 GCA_028693565.1 Sulfurospirillaceae bacterium
ACCCTGTCTCTCCGATCACAATTTCTTTATCAGGAATTTTTTGCGACATTAAAGTACGGATGTCCTTTACATGCATAAGGGCTTTGTCTACTGCAATTGGTTTATCTTCCCAATAAGGTAAAATATGAATTGTGACTCTATCAACTGCGGGAGCAACATCAGGGTGTTTATTCCAAAACTCCCATACATCAGCATACGTCACTGTCATTTTGGGAAGTGCTTTTTTCACTTCTTCGATATATTTAATAAGTTGCATAGCACTGATTTCTCGTCTTAAGAGTACTTCATTACCCACAACCACGGTGTCAATAATATCAGCATTTTCTTTAGCTAAAGTGACCATTGTATTAATCTCTTTACGGGTTAAAACAGGATCAGCGTTCACCCATGCTCCCAACCACATCTTGAGTCCATGTTTTCGTGCGATAGCTGGTATCATCTCGAGCCCTACACTTGAATACGTACGGATACAACTCGTGTATTGAGCGAGTAATGCTAAATCTTTATCAATGCGTTCAGCAGAAAGTTTTAATCCTTTATCAAAATCAAAAGGTGACTCATCTTTGCCAAAAGGAGCATAAGAGAGGCATTGTAGTTTAACATCAGGCTTTAGTGTAATAAGATCACTGGAAGGTAAAGCCCACCAGAACCAAAAGAGTGCAAGAGAAATAAACATCACAAGATACATCATAAAAATTTTAACGATATGATTCATGTAAACTAACTCCATTTTTAATAAGAGGATTATACAAAAAGAGAGTTTAAGGCTTTACATGAAAAATGTAAAAAACCCTCTTCTTTCATAAAGCTATATGGAATAGTTCTTGTATAACTCTGGGTATCACATTCAAAGGAAACATTATGTCGATATTGCAATTTATCAAAGAAAACGATTTAGCATGGCAACCATCATTTAACGGAGAACTCGGCGATGGGTTGGTTGGATATAGGGGTGCTTTGATTGTAGAAGAAGGCAAACAACTCTCGCCTGATCGAAAATTACCGCCTAAAGTACAAGCAAAGCAAGTTTTATTGGTAGCGGATGATACTAAAGTCACATTTTTTGCATCAGAGCTAGAAAGCATTTTGCATTTTGAAGCATTTTTTGAGAAATATAAAGCATATTTTACACCTCAAACACTGGTCATTTTATATGTTACCGATTTAGATAAAAATGGTACATTCACCTATCATGATATTACGATTAATGCCTACTCTTTGGCAGAAAGCTCTGTTTGGAATGAGCTCTTAGACTTATCAGGTCTTGATAAAGGTGATCTCAAAAAACTTGACAACAAAAGGAAAATAGAAGTACTCTATCAAGGACTTTTAGATGCTGATTGCACAGCAAAAAGTATGAGTTTTGAAGAGATTTTGAGCTACAAAGGTGAAAGTTCAAAAAAAATCATGGGTGCTGTATGATAGATATTGTTAAGGCGTCTCATAACAATAACGCATAACACTTTATCCTCGCAAAAGAATGTTTGGAGTAAAATAATGGTCATTTTTACTCCAAAGGCAAAACCATGCAAATCCCTTTTATCGACCTTAAAACACAGTATGAAACATATAAAGAAGAGATTAACAAAGAAGTTTTAGGCGTCTTAAGTTCTACACAATTTATTATGGGTCCTCAAATTACAAAGTTAGAAGAGAGTCTAGCACGCTTTACTGGTGCAAAATACGCTTATGCGTGTTCTAGTGGTACCGATGCTCTCTTGTTGGCATTGATGGCCATTGATATTCAACCAGGTGATGAAGTCATTACCACTCCTTTTACGTTTATTGCAACAGCCGAAACAATTGCACTCTTAAAAGCAAAACCTGTTTTCGTTGACATTGATGAAATGACATACAATATTGATCCAAAATTGATCGAAGCTAAAATTACCCCTCGAACAAAAGCAATTATGCCCGTATCACTATATGGTCAATGTGCCGATATGGACGCTATCAATGCTATTGCAGAAAAACATAATATAATCGTCATTGAAGATGCTTGCCAAAGCTTTGGTGCTGAATACAAAGGTAAAAAATCATGCAATCTTTCTACGATTGGTTGTACCAGCTTCTTCCCCTCAAAACCTCTTGGGTGTTATGGTGATGGTGGTGCAATATTTTGCAGTGAT
This sequence comes from Sulfurospirillaceae bacterium, assembly GCA_028693565.1. Classification (GTDB taxonomy): domain Bacteria; phylum Campylobacterota; class Campylobacteria; order Campylobacterales; family Sulfurospirillaceae; genus Sulfurospirillum. The sequence continues at coordinate 2,130 of JAQUVE010000143.1, forward strand.
GATGCACTAGGCGATAAAATAAAATCTTTGTTAAATCATGGACAAGGCAAACGTTATGAGCATAAATATATTGGCATTAATGGACGATTTGATGCAATACAAGCAGCTGTTTTGAATGTTAAAATGAACCACTTTGAAGCAGAATGTCAAAAACGTATTGAAATCGGAAATCGCTACTCAAAACTTTTAGAAGATGCCTCTGTGATTACACCTAAGGTGATGTCGGATCGAAACTCTATGTATGCACAATATTCTATTCGCGTTAAAGACCGAGAAATGATGGCTAAAAAACTCAATGATGCTGGTGTCCCAACGGCTGTTCACTATCCAATTCCTTTACATTTACAAGAAGCTCTCTCTTATCTTGGCTATAAAAAAGGCGATTTCCCGATAAGTGAAAAAGTAGGCACTGAAATTATGAGTTTACCAATGAGCCCATTTTTAACAACTGAACAACAAGATTTTGTTGTCAACACTATTAAGGCCTAAAATATGGTTAAAGTTGCACTAATTGGACTTGGTTCCATGGGACAAAATCACTACCGTGTTCTTAAAAGCTTACCGCAATTCAAAATTACTGCTTTGTGCGACATTCAGCAAACCAAAGAGTATGATGAACCTTTCTACACAAGCTTAGATGAAATGCTTGACAAAGCAGATTTTGATGCCGCTATCATTGTCGTTCCCACCTTTTTACATAAGGAAGTTGCACTCAAATGTTTAGCCAAAGGCAAAGATCTCTTCATTGAAAAACCCGTTGCCTCTAATAATCACGAAGCTGCTGCTATTTTAGAAGCGGCAAAAGCAAATAATTCAAAAGTTTGCATAGGCTATATTGAACGTTTCAATCCTGTTGTTGAAGCCTTAAAGGTTGAACTACAAGATAAAGAAATTTACAGTATTGGAATTACACGTGTTGGTCCATTTCCACCACGCATCGCAGATGTAGGAATTCTTACAGATCTTTCAGTCCATGATATTGATCTTATTCGCTATATTACTGAGCATGAGATCGAAAAAGTTTCTATCTATAAATCTCAAAAAATTCATAATCATCATGAAGACAATGCCATTCTTTCCTTTAAACTCACCAACGAAATCGTAGCAAGCATTACCACCAACTGGCTTACCCCATTTCGTAAACGAACAATTGAAGTAGCAACAAAAGAAGGATACTACGAAGCTGATTTAATGGCACAAGATTTGACAGAGTACTCCGAATACCAACGAAACAACTCTTATGTGATTCGCAAATGTATGGTGAAAAAAGAAGAGCCATTAGTGCGTGAACACAAAGCATTCGCACACTTTATTAAAACGGGTGAGCGCAATGGTCTTAGTACGATTGAAGATAGTATGATCACTCTTGATATCTCTTCACGTGACATGTAAGTTATGAAAAGAGCTCTAGTCCTCCTCAATATGGGAGGACCCAATAACCTTGATGAAGTCAAAGTCTTTTTAACCAATATGTTTAATGATCAAAACATTATTACCGTTAAAAGCGCCCTCTTACGCTCTTTTATCGCTTTTATGATTACTTCCACACGTCTTAAAAATGCACAAAGTAATTATGCAAAACTAGGAGGAAAATCTCCACTTGTAGGCTATACCCAGCATCTAGTAAATAAGCTTCAAAAGGCACTACCTACGTTACAAATAAGCTTTGCGATGCGCTATACTCCCCCATTTTGTGAAAGCGTCATTAAAGACTTAATGTATCAAGGGGTAGAAGATGTGATACTCTTGCCCTTGTATCCGCACTATTCAACCACAACAACGAAATCTTCTTTAGAAGATTTTGAAGAGACTTCTCATACTTTAGGATTTCATCCAAAAATACATATAATTGAGCCATTTTATAAAAATTCACTTTATAATGCAGTACTTATTCAAAAAATTGAAGAAGCACTCTTAGGTAACGATCCTCAAGAGATGGAGCTTATCTTTTCTGCACACTCTTTACCACAAAAAATCATAGACAATGGTGATCCTTACCAAAAAGAAATTACCTCACATGTCACATTACTTAAGGAGCTTCTGAAAGCAAAGGGATTACATTTTAAAAATGTGCATCTTGCTTACCAATCGAAACTTGGCCCCGTTAAATGGTTAGAACCAACTTTGGAATATAAACTGCACTCATTAACCAATAAAAATGCCTTTATTGTCCCTCTCTCTTTTACCATTGATAATTCAGAAACAGAATTTGAACTCAGCATTGAGTATAAAGAAGTTGCCGAAAAACTTGGGTTTGAACGCTATATTGTCGCTCGCTGCCCAAATGATGACGACGTTTTTGTTAAGTGTATCGAAGCGTTAATAGATTAATTATTGCGTAATTCAGGGGATGGTGTAAGATAGCCATTTTCAACCAATTTTTCAATCACCTCTTTAAAAACAGGAACAGCACTTTGTGCCGCGAAATAGGCATACTTCTTTTTTGCCTCTCGCACTAATACCCCTATGGTATATTTATTTTTTTTATCATTGGCAAAACCGAAGAATGAACTGTTATACACTTTAACATATTCTCCATCTTCTGCAATATGAGCTGTTCCTGTTTTTCCGCCAATCTCCAAACCTTCAATTTTAGTACCCATTCCTGTGCCTTGTTCGACAACTTTCATCAAAATCTTTTGCATGCGTTTTGCCACTGCGACAGGAATAATTTGAACTTCAGGGTCACGTTGTGGATATATCTCTTGACCCGCAGAAGAAACAAGTTTTTTAACTAAAGTAGGGGCCATGATGCGACCATTATTATTGAAAACATTATAGGCTTTAAGAACTTGCATAAACGTTCCATTCATACCATATCCATAACCAACAGTTGCTTTATAAATCGGTGAATTAAATTTATTGAGTGCTGGTATAACGCCAGCGTTTTCAAAAGGCAAATCAACTCCTGATGGAAGTGAAAAACCAAAATCTTTCAATCCTTGATAGAACTCAACAGGATCAAGCTTTTGTGCAATTTGCGCAATACCGACATTACTTGAGTAAACAATAATATCTTCAGCACTTAGTTTATCGGCTTTATGCGTATCTTTGATAGTTTTTTTACCTAGCTGGTAACTGCCTCCATAAATATTAATAATATCATATGGATTGATTTTATTGGCTTTAAGTAGTAGTGCAAAAGTAATAGACTTCATAACAGAACCTGGTTCATAAATATACTCAATGGCTGAAACATTCAGAGCACCATAATCTTTTTTTAAAATATTATCAGGGTTGAAACGGTTACTCGTAGCTAACGTAATGATTTCTCCCGTCTCACTGTTTAAAATCGCTACTAAAACTTCTTTAGCTTCTAATGTTTTTTGATGCTTGTCTAAAACATTTTCAATAATTTTTTGTATCTTTAACGGAATAGAAAGATACACATCATAGCCATCAAAGCGTTGTGTTGTAACACTATTGCCATCTAAAATAATGGCGTTTGAAATATCACGTGAACCTATAACTAATGAGTCTTGCACAGCAGAGAGCTTGTCTTCATAAAAACGCTCTATTCCCTTGACGCCAGCTGTTTTAGTAATGTTCTCTTGTTCAATTTTTTTGACATATCCCAAAATTGGAGTGACAGAATCCACAGAAGGGTAAATTCTATCTTCACCGCTTTCTAAAACATTAAGACCGTGTAAAAAAGCGACACCTGTATTAGGGTCTGCATAGGTTTTAAAAACACCTAGTTTAT
>JAQUVE010000144.1 GCA_028693565.1 Sulfurospirillaceae bacterium
CTATATGGCAGTATTTGCTATTAAAGGTGCAGTACATAGCATTATTAATGGATACATGGAAGAAGAAGAGGTTAAAATCCTTCATAGTTCTTGGTATCGCAAGCTTAAAAAACAAGGTAAAGTGTAACGTTTTACCGACAAAAACCAAGGTCAATAATACTATGGCCTTGGTTTTACTGAGAAATCTTACGAAATGAAATAGGAGAAACGCCAGTTTCTCTTTTGAAAAATCGACTGAAATAAGCGGTATCAACAAATCCCAATTCATAGGCAATTTCATTAGCATTTTTATCGGTATACAGAAGAAGGCGTTTGGCTTCAACCAGTGTTTTAGAACGAATATACTCCCCACAAGCCATGCCTGAGAACTCTTTAACCACATGGTTAAGCACTTTGATAGGTACTTTTAAATATTTAGCATATTCTGAGGGTTGTGCTATTTTATAATGGTGTTTTTCCAAAAGTTGATTGAGCGCAGAAAAGAGGTTGGTTTGAGGCATAGAATTGATAATTTGTGGGGAAAACCTTTGAATGGTAATCAGTAAAATTTTGAGTAAATTATTGATTGCACTTTGCTTTAATGCTCTATGGTGATTAAATTCTTCATGCAAGCTTGTGAGCAGATACTCTATCGTCCCAAAGTCTTGTTCTTTAGCAAGTAGGTAATCAAAATTAAAAATGGAAAGTGTGTTAAAAAAGTTTGGTTCAGAAAAAATAGAAAGATCAAACCGTAGTAAAAAGCACTGAAAATTTTGATCGATAGAGGGAAAGTGCATTTGCATAGGGTTAAAAAGAAAAAGTGAGCCTTTTTGAATGGGATAATGCGTAAAGTCAATTTGCATGGTTCCTTCCCCTTGTGTTACAAAAATGATTTCGTAATAAGGATGTCTGTGGATAGGGGGTGAAATATCAATAGAGGGAACAGGCAAAAAAGAGGTTTTTTGAATGCTAAAATTTTTCTCAATACACGGTTCATGGCAGATATGCAAAGTACTTGTGTGTACCATTTGATTCATTCATGAGCCTCTTTGATTAGAATTTTAATGTTGAATTATACGTTAAGCAATGTGCACTGATTGTGTAGCACAGTGATAAGTTGAAAAAAAGAAAAAGACTTATTGAAGATTAGAGGGAACTTTTTTTAAACTTTATAGGTGTCAATCCCGTTTCACGCTTAAAAAAACGATTAAAATAGGCGGTATCAACAAATCCCAATTCATAGGCAACTTCACTCGCATTTTTGTCGGTATATAAAAGAAGACGTTTAGCTTCAACCAGTGTTTTGGAGCGAATATACTCCCCACACGTTAAACCAGTGTACTCTTTAACGGCATTATTGAGGGTTTTGATAGGCGTTTTTAATTCTTTAGCATACTCTGAGGGTTGCATAATTTTATAATGATGTTCACTCATCAATTGATTAAGTGCATTAAAGTGACTTGTCTCTAAAGGCGCATTAACAACATCAGGCAACAACCTTTGGATATAGATGAGTAAAAGTCTTAAAAGGTTGCTAAGAGAACACTGTTTTAGGATATTATCATGGATAAATTCAGTGTATATAGTAGATATAAGATGACTGATTGTGGTATATGAAGGCTCTTCAACCATCAGATAATCAAAGTTAAAAATAGAAAGGTTTTCAAAAAAAGCTTTATCTGAAAATACGGAGAGATCAAATCGTAAGACAAAACAATCAAAATCACCTTCTACTAAAGGAAGATGTACTTGTGAAGGTGAAAGAAAATAAAGAGCACCTGCATGCATAGGCATGTTTTTTATAAAATCAATTTGCATAGTGCCTTGACCTTTTAGAACGAAAATAAGTTCATAAAAAGGGTGGCGGTGTAGAGGTTGTATCGTAGCATTGGGTTTTGCAGTCACGATTGTTTCATGAATAAAAAAATTTTGATTTTCGTTGAGATTATTAGGATCCATATTGGCAACTAATTTGATGACTTCTCGCATCGAATTTAATTCTCCTCATTGTGAAAAAGCACTCAATTAAAAAAAGATGATTGTACCCTTAAAAATATCAAAAACTAAGAGTACAATCACATTAAGGTTCGAAAAAAGCTAAAAGGAATAGGCGCTTGGCGGAGAAACCTATTCCTGGAAGAAGAGATATTATTTGTTAATATCGTATTTGACAGTGACTTCGTCACCTGATTTGATAGCACCAAACATAACGGAAGGAATCTCTAAACCAAAATCTGTCATTTTAACTTTGAAACTTCCCGCTACATGATTCATTGTCAATGTATCAGGTGTTAATGTCTCAACTCTTTCTTTGTCTAGTACTTTAAATACGCCTTTGATTGTCCCATTAGCATTGTACTCTTTCAAGGAGAATGTAATAACATTGTTTCGGTCAATCTTAAGGGTCTCATAGGCTTTTTCATCCAATCCTTCATCGCCACTTTTAAGAGTTTTGATTTGAACACCGACGTCTAGTTTTGTAATCTTGCTATTATCGCTCTCAAAAACAACATTCATGGTTTTTGAAACCATTGCCCAATCATGTAATGTGGAAGTCCCATGGATTTCAATACTACTTTCCGCGTAAACTAAGCCAGATAAAATCAGTAAACCACAAATAAGCTTTTTCAAGTTAAATCCTTTAATATTAGAAGCTCAACGCTGTTGAGATCATATAGCCTTTGAAACTAGCCTCTCCACCTACAAACGCAGAGTTTTTCTCACGCTTTTGATCAATATACTCTAACTTAGCAACTGCATGTTTAGATAAAAACCAACCAAGACCTAATTGGTATTGTGTTAATTCTGCATCACCTAAGTCATTACTTGCATCTGCATATTCAGTCACAGCGTTTTCATAACGTGCAGCTACCCAAAATCTATCGTTTGAAAAGCGTTGTACGGCATCAAGAGCATAATGCGTCATCTTCATATCTTTATCACGGATATCAGCACCTGTACCATATTGGAAAAGGCCATACAATTCTGTATCATTATATTTTAAAAATACATTGGTATTTGAAAGTGTTAAATCAGAAAATCCTGACATCGCGTTCCATTGAGAACCCATACCGCTTGTGTTTCCGAAGATTTTTTGTGAAACTGTACCTGCTTTATCACCACCAAAAAGACTTGTACCTTTATTAGTGTGGTTTACAAAGTAAAGTGATTCAGTCGCTCTGAAACGTAATGCGTCGTTTAATTGAGCATCGTAACCGATTTTACCATAGACTGCAGGGCGGTTTGATCCTTCAGCTTGATCGATATCTGATGGGTTAACTTGACCATTAGTGATAGCAACCATAGCAAACATATTTGAAGGAAGACGGTAAAGTAACTCAATATGAGGTGCTTGCATATAAGCTTCAACAGCCATATTATTGACAAATGGATTTGCCATAACTTTTGCATTGTCTGTTCTTCTAAAGTGATCATCACCAAAGTTAATATCATCAACACCGATTTTAAGTGTAGCATTGCGCATAAATCCTGAAAGGAATCCTGGAGCGATAAAATCCAAGTTATCAATTGTTGCGTATCCACCTTTAACATAGGTGTCATTGTGGTGGTGAGAAGATAACATGGTTTCTAACTTTACTTTTTAAAAGTGGGCTTGATAGGGGTAAGTTTACCCGTGAGAAGATAACATGGTTTCTAACTTTACGTTAAAACCACTCATAACTTTAGCATTAATATCGAAATCAGCTGATGGTAATGTCAAACCTGCTTGTAAACCGTCTTTTTGAGCTGCCATACCAACGTTTTGATACGTTTGGCTAAGACCTTGGTAGTTAAATACTAAGTTTGTTTCAAGACTTACTTCTGGTTTGCCATTAAAATGTGAAGTGTCTTTTTCTGGTTCAAATTGTTGAACGATTTTTGCACTCGCCAAAGTGCCACATACGACTGTACTTAAAAGTACGATTGCGATTTTTTTCATAATTTCCTCCTGGAATATTTCTAAATTCAAACTGAATTGTATCAACTAAGAAGGAAAGATAAAATGGATTTTAGTGACAAAAATTTGCACTTTTAGGACAAACTGTCTCTAAAAGCTTTGGGAGAAATACCTACTTCACGTTTAAAAAAGCGGCTAAAATAGGCAGAATCAAGGAAACCTAGATGGTATGCAATTTCATTACATGTCATTGCATCGTATTTGAGAAGTCGTTGTGCTTCTTGGATGGTTTTAATACGGATGTACTCTCCAGCGTGTTTGCCTGTTATCTCTTTGAGGGCTTGATTTAACAACGAGATACTGGTTTTGAGTCTTCGAGCATAGCATGAAGGCTTCGCAATTTTATAGTCATTTGCATGCATCAAATCATTCAATTGAGAGACTAAAGTACTCGCACTAGAAGAGACTTCTTCTATGGGAAGTGTTCTTTGAATATAAATCAATAAAATTTGTAACAAACTACTGATGCTACACTCTTTTAGGGATTTTGTAGAAGTGTACTCCTCTTCTAAGGCTGATAAAGTTGTATTAATAATGGTGTTTTCAAGGGCATCAACAGTGACAAGATCAAAGTTGAAGAGATTCATTTGGTTGAGAAATGTTTTTTCTTCAAAAATAGAAGGTTCAAACTTTAAGAGGTAAGCATGTAAGTTATGCGTGTGCTCCCACCCATGAATGCGTCCAGGTGACACTAAAAAAAGCGTTTGTTTTTGGATATGATAATTTTGGCAATCCATAAAAAAAGTGCCATCGCCATCAATGATATAAAACAATTCATAACACGAATGTTTATGGCGTGGTACAGGAGCATAAAAATTGATTTTTTGAATTCTAAACTGCTCTTCAGAAAGATTGTAAGATAGGTTATATTCAGGTATTGTCATCGGTCATCACTTTCATAACATTGTTGTACTAAGAGATAAAGCAAATTGCTGTTATTTCTCTTAAAATATAAAATTCGTCGTTTTTTAATACTTTCGCACTTTTTCACTCTTATATTACTACGATACACTCAATAAAAAAATGGACTTTTAGGATAAATAATGGTACTTTTAGTAAGACAGCTGATGTTTGAGTTTTTTTATGGACTTTTAGCAAACAATAATTTAATTCGTCAATAATTTACAATTAAAAGAATGATACTGAAACAATATGCTAAATTTGCATATTTAAGTAAAAATTAAGAGTATGAATTACTCATACATGCCAGCTTTTGGATAAGCTTAGATATGATACATTTACTAAAATCGGTAAATAATTATTTACTGATGTGAAAGATAGAATCGTAAAAAAGGGTTTTGTTTCTACAAAGATTCCGTGATTTCCCCTTGTATTCGATATTTTAGATAGATTTTAGGTCTGCCCTTTGGTTGAAGGGTAATCCGATAAGATTGGTCTACTTTTATTGACTTTGAGTAAAAAAGGAACACACGTGATTAATAAAGAGTCTGTTAACAAAGCACGATCGCTCTATTATGGCTTTTTTAGCAAAATGTTTGTTTTTACAAACGACATTGAGCGCTTCAATGGAGTTGTGGAAGCCTTAGATATTATGATAGAAAATCCCATCGATGAAAACTCTGGTGAGGCACTTAAAGAGCTCAAGGCTTATATTCTCGCTTATGGCGAAGAAGCAATGATTCAAGAGTATGATGATCTTTTTCATAACCCTTCTTACAAAGTGGTTCGCAATACCGCTTCTTATTATGATGAAGGTGTTGAGAGTGGCAAAAAACAACTTGAGGTCAAAAACTTTTTAGCAAAAACAAAAATCAGACGTAATGAAGCCAATTTTAAAGAAAATGAAGACAGCGTAGGATTTATTTTTACCTTTATGCATGAGCTGATTGAGCTGATTATTGGGGGGCAAAAAGAATA
>JAQUVE010000145.1 GCA_028693565.1 Sulfurospirillaceae bacterium
TATACTTGCAGATGAGACTATCGCATTTTTTGAACTTGCAGGATTTAGTGCGCGACAAGAAGGTTTTCATTCAGCATGGAAGCCATCGGTTGGCCCTTTTACAGCTAGAGTTAAAATGGCTATGGAAAAAATTTATAAAGACGTTTCTTATAAAGCCATTCATGCAGGGCTTGAATGTGGCGTTTTAATGGCTAGTCAAACAAAAGAAATTGAGGCGGTATCCATTGGGCCTACGATCAGGTATCCACATTCTTTACGTGAAGAGTGTGATTTGGACTCAGTCGAAAAACTTTCACAAATACTCAAAGAAATTATTAAAGGATAATCGTTATGGCACTCATATACTCTGCTGAGGTAGCAGTTGGGCGAAAGTTAGAGCACTTTGTATTGGAAGATGCATCGGGTAACTCATATGATAGCCATGCACTTTGTGGCAAAGGTGGTTTTATTATTGCTGTTATGTGCAATCATTGTCCTTATTCAAATGCTATTTGGAGTCGCTTATTGGCGGTTGCTGAGTTCGCAAAAAAATTGGACATTACAACGATTGCCATTAATCCCAACATTCATCCCAATTATCCTGAGGATTCACCTTCTCATATGATTGATAAAATCGAGGAAATGCATATTAACTTTCCTTACTTGATTGATGAACAGCAAAATGTTTCAAAAAGCTTAGGTGCTGTTTGTACTCCCGATATTTTTCTTTTTGATGCTAACACAAATCTCTATTACCATGGGCGATTGGATGATAATTGGCGAGATGAGCGAAGTGTCAAAGAAGAGGATTTACGTGAAGCCATTATGCTTTTATTTGGGAAGCAAGAACCGCCTATAATTCAGCGTCCTTCACAAGGGTGTTCTATTAAATGGAAAGATACAGTAACGGGTTAACCTACTTTAAAGCTCTGCGTTGTTTTACAGTAGGGCTTCATAAAACACTCGTTACACTCTGGATTTTTAGCTTTGCAACGGTACCTTCCAAAAAGTACCATTGCTTGATGTAAGGTATCAAGTTCTGTTTTAAAGAGCTTTGTCAACTCTTCTTCTGTTTTAATAGCTGTTTTTGCCGTACTGAGTCCTAAACGATGAGCTACTCTAAACACATGGGTATCAACAGCCATAAGATTCGCTTTTGTGTATTCAATCATCACAACATGGGCTGTTTTTTGTCCAACTCCTGCTAATGTAACGAGAGCATTTTCATCCAATGGAATTTCTCCATCATAAACTTCGACGACCTTTTGCGCCATTTTAATAAGATTTGTAGCCTTATTATTAAAAAAAGAGCATGTGTTAATGAGCGATTTGACATCTTCGATAGTAGCTTGGCTTAAAGAGACAACAGATGGATATTTCTCAAATAAAGCAGGCGTAATAAGATTGACACGTTTATCTGTGCATTGAGCGGAGAGCATCACACAGACGAGTAGTTCATATGCATTAGTATAATGAAGTTCTGTAACGGCTTGATGATAATGCATTAAAAAAAGTTCTTTAATCGCTGTGATCTCTTTTGCGGTTGCTTTTTTCATAGGTCTATCCTTAATCTGAGTGTAAAAATTATACACTCAAATATTATAGTATTTCATAAGATTAATAATCTATTTAAAAAATGAGAGCATAATATGATTTTAATTCAAAGGAATGTACAATTCCTAAAATTAAGATTGTCTATTAAAATCATAACAATCACAAAGGAAATCAGTGAAAAAGATTCTATTAAGTAGTATGGTAGCAGCCGTTTTAAGTGTTGGTTTGAATGCAGCAGTTTATGCAACTGTTAATGGTGAAGATGTTGTCGATCAAGACATCCAAGTATTAATGCGTGCAATGCAAGGTGCAAAATTTAGTGATTTGCCTGCTGACGAAAAACAAAAAATTGTTGAACAAGCAGTTGAGCGAAAACTTTTAACAAGTGAAGCAACAAAATATGGTATCGAAAAAGAAAAAGAGTATCTTGAAGACTTGAAAAAAATTAAAGCTGATTTAGCTCTTGAAATGTGGATGAAAAAAATTTATGATGGTGTCAAAGTTGATGCTAAAGATGTAAAAGACTACTATGACAAAAATGCCGACAAATTTATGCAACCTTCAACGGTTAAAGCAAGACATGTACTTGTGAAAACAGAAGAAGAAGCAAAAAGTGTTATTAAAGAGTTAGAAGGTCTTAGTGGACAAAAATTAACCGATAAATTTATTGAATTAGCAACAACTAAATCAACAGGACCAAGTGGACAAGGCGGTGGAGATCTTGGTTGGTTTGCAGCAAATCAGATGGTTAAGCCTTTTAGCGATGCAGCGTTTGCTCTTAAAAAAGGTGAAATTACAAAAGTACCTGTGCAAACACAGTTTGGTTTCCATGTTATTTTAGTAGAAGATAAGAAAGATGCTGAAAAAGCTAAATACGAAGATGTTAAAGCTCAAATTGAAAATGGTTTAAAAATGGAAAAATTCCGTGTTCTTGTTTCAGATAAAGCCAAAACGCTTCGTAAGAATGCAAAAGTAACCATTAAGTAAGCTAATTATTCTAAATAAACAAAGGTGTGTTGATGCTCAATGCTAAAATTTTTGATTTTATAAAACCTGGTGTTATCAGTGGAGATGATGTACAAAAAGTATTTGCAATAGCAAAAGCAAATCAATTTGCGTTGCCTGCTGTTAATGTTGTAGGTACTGACTCCATAAATGCAGTGATGGAAGCAGCAAAAAGTGTCAATTCACCAATCATTGTACAATTTTCCAATGGTGGTGCAGAGTTTTATGCGGGTAAAGCACTCAGTGGCCTTCAAGCGGGTGTTTTAGGCGCCATAAGTGGAGCGTTACATGTACACACTTTGGCTGAAGCGTATGGTATCGCAGTCATTTTACATACGGACCATGCGGCACGTAAGCTTTTGCCATGGATTGATGCACTTTTAGAAGCGAGTGAATCGCATTTTGCAAAGACAGGGAAACCGTTATATAGCTCACATATGCTTGATCTCTCAGAAGAACCTTTGGAACAAAATGTTCAAACATGTGTAACCTATTTTAAACGCATGAGCAAAATGGGAATGACCTTAGAAATTGAGCTTGGGTGCACAGGCGGTGAAGAAGATGGCGTAGATAATACTCACATGGACAATGCCGCACTCTATACACAGCCTAAAGATGTCGCTTACGCATATGAAGAATTAATAAAAATCAGCCCTAATTTTACGATTGCAGCTTCTTTTGGCAATGTTCATGGTGTTTACAAACCTGGCAATGTTCATCTAACACCTAAGATTTTAGATAATTCACAAAAATATATTGAAGATAAGTTTAAAACAGAAGCAAAGCCAGTAAATTTTGTATTTCATGGCGGTAGTGGTAGTGAACTTGCCGATATTAGAGAAGCCGTTAGCTATGGCGTGATTAAAATGAATATTGATACCGATACACAATGGGCATTTTGGGATGGTGTTAAAGGGTATGTAGAAAAATATAACCCATACTTGCAAGCACAAATTGGCAATCCCGAAGGAGATGATAAGCCAAATAAAAAGTATTATGATCCGCGAAAGTGGCTTCGTGCGGGTGAAGAAACGATTAAAAATCGTTTAATTCATGCCTTTGAAGATTTAAACTGCCTTAATAGAAATTAATTATCCATGAAGAGCTATCAAAATAGCTCTTCATAATATATTATGACATTTCTACCTTCACCTCTCGAAAAACATTCTTTCCGAAACAGACAATTTTATATTAAGCGTGATGATTTACTTGATAGTCATTTTTCTGGTAATAAAGCCCGTAAATTTCACTATTTTTTAGTGAATGATTTTCCTTTAGTTAAACGTTTAGTCAGTTATGGCTCAAACCAATCTAATGCTATGTATTCACTCTCAGTATTATCGCAACTTAAGCATTGGGAGTTTATCTATTTTTGTGATCATATTCCGCCGTTTTTAAAAGAAAATCCAATAGGGAATTATGCTTTTGCCTTGAATAATGGCATGAAGATTATTGAATCTAAGCAACGATATGAGGATTCACTGTTGTGCATAGATGAAGAAAGTTTACATGTGCAAGAGGGTGGCAGGCAAGGTGAATCTGAATGGGGCATTGCGCAATTAGCAAAAGAGTTAATTGAGGATATTGCTCAAGCAAATATCAAAAATCCCTATCTTTTTTTGCCCTCAGGTACTGGCACCACAGCACTTTTTTTGCAAAAGCACCTTAAAATTCCTGTTTTGACGTGTTGCTGTGTAGGTGATGAAAGCTATCTTCAAAAGCAATTTAGGATGTTAAGTGTCGATGCCATGAAATTCCCATTGATTTTAAAGGGTACTAAAAAATACCATTATGGAAAATTATACAAAGAATCTTATGCAATTTGGAGAGAATTACAAGAAGATATGGGTGTTACATTTGATTTGATGTATGACCCCATAGGATGGCTTGTACTCTTAGAGCATATAGATGAGTTAAATGGAACACCTATTTACCTTCACCAAGGAGGTCTTTTGGGTAATCTATCAATGGAAGAACGCTATAAGCGAAAAAAAACTATAATAAATTAATTTTACAGAGGATCAAAAATGTTACTTTTACAAACAAGTGAGCACAATTTTAAATCTCAATTTGATGAGTTGTTGAAACGTGGGCATATGGACATGGATAATGTCTCAAAGATCGTTTCTACGATTATTTCGGAGATTAAAACGGATGGCAATCGTGCTTTAAAAAATCATATTGAAAAATTCGATCAATGGCATGTTGAAAACGATGAAGCTCTTGAAGTGAAAATATCTGATATGAAACAAGCCTATGAGTCACTTGATGTTAAACTGAAAGAAGCATTAGAACTTGCTTATAAACGCATTTATGCTTATCATGAAAAACTCCTTCCAAAATCATGGCTTGATTTTGAAGACAACGGTACAGTTTTAGGACAAAAAGTCACTCCTGTCGATCGTGCGGGGCTTTATATTCCTGGAGGTAAAGCGGCGTATCCGAGTAGTTTACTGATGAATGCTATCCCTGCAATTGTTGCAGGCGTCAAAGAGATCATCGTTTGTACGCCCGCTCCACACAATGAACTTAATCCACTTTTGCTTGCAGCAATGCATCTGTGCGGTATCAAAAAAGCCTACAAAGTTGGTGGTGCAAGTGCTATTGCGGCGATGGCATATGGAACACAGAGTATCCCTAAAGTTGATGTCATTACAGGACCAGGTAATATTTTTGTGGCAACCGCTAAAAAATTAGTTTTTGGTGAAGTGAATATTGATATGATTGCAGGACCAAGTGAAATTGGTGTTTTAGCTGATGCCAGTGCTGACCCCCATCTTTTGGCGATTGATTTGCTCTCACAAGCAGAGCACGATGAAATGGCCAGTTCGATTTTGATTACACCTTCTTTGGAGATTGCTGAAAAAACACGTATAGAAGTCTATGCGTGGCTTGAAACATTGGAACGTAAGGCAATTGCGGAAGTTTCCATCAAAGAACGTGGAGCGATTATTGTCACCCAAAACATGGATGAAGCGGTGGATTTGATGAATCAAATTGCTCCTGAACATCTAGAGGTTGTGACATCGCATCCTTTTGATTTATTGCCTAAAATTCGTCATGCGGGTGCTATTTTTATGGGCGCTTACACGCCTGAGCCCATAGGAGACTATATCGCAGGCCCCAATCACACACTTCCAACAGGTGGAACGGCCAAGTTTTATTCACCTTTAGGTGTGGAAAACTTTTTAAAACGCTCTTCAATTATCTCCATGAGTCGCCAAGGCATAGATGAGATTGGTGAAGCATGT
>JAQUVE010000020.1 GCA_028693565.1 Sulfurospirillaceae bacterium
TAAAGCAACAACGATTGGTGGCTTTTTAACAAAGCTCAAACTTTTCATCACCGCTTATGCTATCAATTGCTTTTTGAAGCTTGGTGATGACAAAAAAGCTTTACTGTTTAACTAGCAGTTTGAGTTATTTAATATACGGTAGGATAAAATAGAGCTGATCATCTTTATACATAAGGACTTTATATGCTTCAGCTCAGTGACTTTGCATTCGCCAAAATGCTTACATCCGAAGATTTTGCATACTTGCAAACACACGCTAAAAAAGTAAGCATTCCCAAAGAGAGCATTGTATTCTACCAAGATGATATTTGTAACGATATTTTACTCTTAGGCCGTGGCGAAATAGAGCTTTACATGCACGCAGAAAATGATAAAAAAATCCCATTATATACCCTTAAAGCGGGAGAACAATGCGTCATTAATACCTCAAGTACTATCTCACGAACGCCTACGATTGGAACCGCACAAAGCCTTAGCGATGTAGAGGGGTGGATGATTCATGAACACGTGGTTAAAGAGTTGATGCATCGATCCCCAGCCTACCTCAATTTTGTCTTTTCATTATTTACTCTAAAATTTGATGCACTTGCGACATTAATACAAGACATCAAATTTAAAAAACTCGATAGTCGTATTCTATCATGGCTTAAAAGTCATAACACCTCTTTAGTATATACAACACATGAAGTCATTGCAGAAGCGATGGGAACGTCACGTGTTGTTGTTAGTCGTGTTCTTAAAGATTTAGAAAAACAACACCTCATCATAATGCACCATAAATCAATCGAAATCTTATAATATCTCTATCTATTCTTTTAGATAAAAGTTATATATTTAGTTTTATTAAATGATGCTATTTATATCGCTCTACCTTCTATAAATCCCATAAAATCACTCTTTATTCACTAAATTTTTATTTAAGCTTAGAAGTTCTACAATTTCTGTGATATGTGATAAAATATTATATTTTGGAGGGTTACTATGTCGAAACATGCTTTTCAAATGTTAACACCAGTATTTGTTTTACTGGTTGTTTGGTTTATCCCCGCTCCTGAAGGTCTCAGTGCAAACGCATGGCATTTCATGGCTATATTTTTAGCTGTCATTGTTGGACTGGTCATTGAGCCTGTCCCAGCAGCATTAGTTGGATTGATTGGTGTATCGCTTGTTGCAATGCTTGGGCTGGTAGGAAAAACGCCTGCTGCGAATGCAAAATGGGCACTTTCTGGTTTTTCAAATGGTACGATTTGGCTCATTTTTGCAGCCTTTATGTTTGCTCTTGGGTATCAAAAAACAGGGCTTGGTAAGAGACTCTCTTTGATTATGATTCAATTTATGGGAAAAAGTTCTTTAGGTTTAGGTTATGCTGTTGCATTTGCAGATCTTATTCTTTCTCCTTTTATGCCTTCCAATACAGCAAGAAGTGGAGGCACGATCTATCCAATTGCGATTAACATCCCTATTATTTTTGGCTCAACGCCAGAAAATGAGCCTCGAAAAATGGGTGCTTATATCACATGGATAGCGATGACAGTTACATGTGTTACAAGCTCTATGTTTCTAACCGCACTTGCTCCCAATCTTTTAGCAATTGATCTTGTAAACAAAGGTGCAAAAGTCGCTATCGAATGGGGAGACTGGGCTAAAATAATGGTTCCGCTAATGTTACCACTCTTTTTAGTGACCCCTTTGCTAGTCTATTTAATTTTCCCTCCAACACAAAAGCATTCTCCTGAAGCACCAGCTTGGGCAAAAGAAGAGCTATCAAAAATGGGTTCTATCTCCTTTAAAGAAATTTTGATGGGAGTCTTTGCTATTTTAGCCTTATTACTTTGGATTTTTGGCAAAAAAATAGGCGTAGATTCAACCATGGTTGCCGTTTCAATCGTAGCACTGATGGTGCTCTCTCAAGTCATTACATGGGATGATGTTATCTCAAACAAACCTGCTTGGAATATCTTGGTATGGTTTGCTACCCTCGTAGCGCTTGCCTCTGGGTTAAAAGACGTAGGTATCCTTGCATGGATAGGGAAAAGTGCAGAAGTTTCACTTTCTACGATGACTCCAACGGTACTAATGGTTTCAATGCTTCTTGTTTTCTTTTTACTGCACTACTTTTTTGCGAGCCTTACAGCACACACTACAGCATTAATGCCTATTTTTATCGTAATTGCCGCTAAATTAATTGCACCTGAACACTTAATGACATTTATGATTTTACTTTCAGGTACTATTGGACTCATGGGTATTATCACTCCTTATGGAACAGGGCCATCTCCATTATGGTATGGTGCTGGATATATTTCACAAGCGCGCTGGTGGGCACTTGGTGCTATTTTTGGTGCTATTTTTATAGCTGTATTGATTTTAGGTGTCTTTATTTATATTTAAAAATAGTAACCAGACAATGCCATTTTTTTCTTTTCATATAAAGGATTAAGTGGCATTACTTTTTGTGTATTTTTGTTTTCAAAAATCGGTGATAAAATATACAGTATATAATATTAAAAATACTGCAATGTTATAAGGAGCAAGAAAATGCCTTTCCAACTTGATAAGAAAGAGATGATGATTCGGACATTGGGTAAATTTGTAGATATGACATCTAAAGAATTACCCGATGATGTGATGAACAAACTAACAGAGCTTCGATCAAAAGAAGAAAAGCCTTTGGCTAAAGCCATTTATGATGTGATGTTTGAAAATATGGATAAAGCTAAAAAGCTTAGTCGCCCGACCTGTCAAGATACAGGAGTGATTCAGTACTTTGTTAGAACAGGCGCAAAGTTTCCCTATCTTGGGCAATTACGAGAGATTTTAAGAGAGGCTACCATTCGTGCAACAAAGAGCGCGCCCCTTCGTTTAAATGCTGTTGAAGTTTTCGATGAAGTTAATACTGGCACCAATATTGGCACCGATGTTCCCTACATTGTATGGGAAATTGTAGATGACAGTACCAATGTAGAGATAGAGGTCTATCAAGCTGGTGGTGGATGTTCACTACCTGGCCGAAGTATCGTGTTGCCACCACTTGCTGGTTACGAGGGAGCTATGAAATTCGTTTTTGATACCATTGTCGATTGGGGCATTAATGCTTGTCCTCCCTTAATCGTTGGTATAGGAATTGGTACGTGCTCTAATTCATCTGCACTACTCTCTAAAAAAGCGATGTTACGTCCCGTTGGAACGTCTCACCCACACCCAAAAGCTGCGGCCATGGAGAAAAAAATCGAAGAAGGACTCAATGCTATTGGTCTAGGACCGCAGGGCATTTCAGGTGCCAATAGTGTTATGGCTGTACATATTGAGGGTATGGCACATCACCCTTCAGTACTAGGAGTTGGCGTTACGGTAGGGTGCTGGGCAAACAGACATGGTGTTATTTGCTTTGATGAACATCTCAATTATAAAATTATCTCTCACAAAGGAGCAACATTATGAAAAAAATTTTAACTACCCCTATCTCTGATGAAGAGATTCAATCGCTCAAAGTTGGAGATATTGTTTATTTAAGTGGTACGCTTGTTACATGTAGAGATGAAGGGCATAGACGCGTCATAGCGGAAGGGATCATGCCAAAACTTCCTATGGATCGTATCGCTATTTTTCATGCTGGTCCCATTGTGCAAGATGTAGAAGGTGGCTGGAAAATGATATCTATTGGACCAACGACCAGTATGCGTATGGAGCGATATGAAAAAGAGTTCTTAGCCAAAACGGGAGTTAAATTGGTGATTGGTAAAGGTGGGATGGGCGCTAAAACAGCAGAAGGATGCAAAGAAAACATCGCCGTACATGCTGTTTTCCCTGGAGGTTGTGGTGTCATCGCGGCAGAACAAGTAGAAAAAATTGAAGACAAAGAATGGCCTGAATTTGGGATGCCTGAAGCTTTTTGGATATTAAAAGTCAAAGAATTTGGCCCGCTTATTATCTCAATTGATACGCAAGGAAATAATCTCTTTGAAGCCAACAAAATTGATTTTCACAAGAAAAAAGAAGTTGCCCTCAAAGAAACAGCCCAAGAAATCGTTTCGATGATTGCTAAAAGTTAATCAAAGATTAGTTGTCTTTAAAATTCGAGAGCATACTGTTCATACTTCGGACGATATGTTCTCGCATGGTTACACATGCCCCTTCATAATCTTTTTTCGTTAATTGCTCCACCATTTTATCATGCTCTGCTGAGGAGATTGTAGCATATTCATGCGCCGTCACGAAGCGACCTAATGATAAGCCATTCCATAACAAAGAAAGAAAGGATTTAAGTTTTTCGCTATTTGCTGCTTCCCAAATAGTCATATGAAAAGTTTGGTTAGCAAGATTATACGTTTCAATATCACCTTCAAGCTCGGCACGCTTTCCTCGATTGTGCACTTTTTTAATCGCTTCAAGTATCTTGTCATTCATATTTTCGCAAGCACGTCTCATTGCTTCTGTTTCTAAGAGAACTCTCATCTCATAATGGTCACGAACACTCTCTTGTGAAACACCTTTTACAATGGCACAACGATTTTGGCGAAGCTCCAATAACCCCTCAGAGGCTAAAATATGGAAGGCTTCTCGTACAGGAGTGCGTGACATACCCACTTGTTCACAGACACTATCAAGAGTGATAGATTGACCTTGCGCAATCCCTCCTGTTAAAATAGAAGATCGAAGGATGGATGCAACTTGTTCTCGTGCTGGCAGGATTTGTACTTTTTTAAGATTAATCATCATATAACTCTTTAATTCCTATTCTTTACTATGTTCAAGTATAACATGTCATAGCTTGATTTTTTTAGAGTCTATCAAAATTAAATCCCACAATTATAATCATTTTGAAACACTTTTATCACTTTTGTAACCTATGTTACTAAAATATTTATCAAATTGCTCTATACTGTTAAAAATCAAATAAGGAGTTTTACATGACATGTAATGTAGGAAAAACAGATAAAGCAATTCGCGCAATTGCAGGTATCGCTATCATCATCGCAGGAATCGTTTATGGTAGCTGGTTTGGCGCCATTGGTGCTGTTTTACTTTTTACAGCAGCCATTGGTTGGTGCCCCGCATATGTTCCTTTTAAACTAGATACGAGCAAAAATGACTCATGCGGAAGCGGTGGTTGCGGTTGCGGTAAATAGTTTTTAAATCTTAAAGAGGGTAATTGCGCACGTATTCACTAGGGCTTCACACGTTGTGTCCCCAAATTTTGTACCAAAATTTGACCCAACGGTTGCAGAGTCGTTCATACGCGCGCCAATACCCTCTTTTTCTTCTCTTAAACCTTTTTTTGCTAAAATATCCCTAATTTATGACACAAGGTGTAGATTATGGGACAAACCATCACTGAAAAAATTTTTAGCGACCACGTAGGTCACCCCGTTTTTGCAGGCGAAATTATTAAAAGTACGATTGATATGGTCATCGGAAATGATATTACTACGCCTATTTCGATTCGCGCCTTTGAAGAGAGTGGTGCGACAAAACTTGCCAATCCCGATGGTTTTAGCATTGTCATGGACCATTATATTCCTGCCAAAGATATTGCCAGTGCTAATCAAGCCAAAATTAGCCGTGAATTTGCTTATAAACACGATCTTAAGCATTACTTTGACGAAAAAGATATGGGTATTGAACATGCACTTTTACCTGAAAAAGGACTGGTTGTCCCAGGCGATGTTATCATCGGAGCCGATTCTCACACCTGTACACATGGCGCACTTGGGGCTTTTGCAACAGGTATGGGCTCAACCGATTTGGCTTTTGCGATGATTACAGGGGAAAATTGGTTTAAAGTTCCTGAAGCGATTAAAGTCGTTTTCAGCGGCAAACCAAAACAACACGTCTATGGCAAAGATTTAATTTTAGAAGTTATTCGTCTCTTAGGTGTGGATGGGGCATTGTATCGTACACTTGAGTTTACGGGCGATACGATTGGCTATTTAAGTATGGATGATCGTTTTTCATTGTGCAATATGGCGATTGAAGCGGGAGCAAAAAATGGTATTATCGCCATTGATGACATTTCTAAAGAATTTTTAAACGATAAAACTCTTGCACGTGAACCAAAGTTCTTTTATTCTGATGATGATGCGACTTACATTCAAACCCTTCACATTGATGTGGCAAATTTAGAGCCAGTCATTGCTTATCCCTTTTTACCGTCCAATGGAAAGTCTATTAAAGAGGCACTTAAAGATAATTTGAGCATCGACCAAGTTTTTATTGGCAGTTGCACCAATGGCCGTTTGGGTGATTTACGCATTGCGGCTCAAATTCTTAAAGGCCGCAAAGTCGCTCGCCAAACCCGATTAATTATCACGCCTGCCACACAAAAAATCTCTTTACAAGCCCAAAAAGAAGGACTAGTTGATATTTTTATTGAAGCTGGAGCCGTCTTTAGTAATCCAACATGTGGCGCTTGTTTAGGCGGTTATATGGGAATTTTAGGGCAAGGTGAGCGTTGTGTAGCAACCACTAATCGTAACTTTGTTGGTCGTATGGGCGATCGTACCAGTGAAATCTATCTTGCTAATTCAGCCGTTGCCGCAGCCAGTGCGGTTATGGGGAAAATCGCAGACCCACGAGATTTATAATGCAAACTTTTATCCCGCTTCCGTGCATCATCATGGCGGGCGGGAAAAGTTCACGCATGGGAACGGATAAAGCGCTTCTGTCTTTTGGTGGCTTCCCTACCCTTACACAATTTCAACTCGCTAGGCTTGAGCCTCATTTTAAAAGCATTCACGTAAGCACTAAATCCAAAAACAAATTTGACTTTGAAGCTTCATTTATTGAAGATATTAGCGCATATAATGAAAGCTCACCATTAATTGCCCTTTTAAGCATTTTAGAACAATTTAGCTCTCCTGTATGCGTTCTTAGTGTTGATACACCCTTTATACCCGTAACTGTTTTTCAAAAACTTTTTGAGAATCTTGATGCTCAAACTGATGCAATCATTGCTACGTCACCTTCATGTTCACATCAACTGTGTGCGATTTATGCGCCCTCTTTGAAAGATAAAATAGCAATAGCGCTTTCTCATAACGAACACAAAATTAGAACTATTCTTAAAGAGGCCCATACAAAATTTATCTCCTTTGAAAGTGATGAGCCTTTTCTCAATATGAACTATCCTCAAGAATACGAAGATGCTAAAGAGCGATCATGACAGATGCTTTGACAAATCTTCCTTCCGTAAATGCACTTGAAGCCTATCTGCTGACATGCAAGCAACCCAAGCTTTTTGTAATCGACATTAAAAATTTTAGACAAATTAACCTCACACATAGTGACGAAGGAGGTAACTTTGTTTTACAAACACTCTCTTTTGCATTGCTTAACTTTGCACAAACCCATGAAATGAAGCTTTTTCGCTTTTGCAATGATCAATTTGTACTTGCACTGGATCAATCTTTTGAACTTTCTGCCATGGAAAAGCTTATTTTTACACTCTTAGATTTCCTCAAAGAGCAATGCTATACCTATCAAAACAAAGACATTCCTTTGGTGTTTCACATTGGCATTAGTTTTGATTATGCTAAAGCTCTCCAAAAAGCACAAAAAGCGCTTCATGTGGCTAAAACTGAAGGTCAGCCTTTTGTCACCTATTCAGAGTTTGCCAATACATTAATGGAAGAAGACGAAGAAAAAATTACACAGATGGTTGACAAAGCTATTTCTCAACAACAAATCGTATTGCATTTCCAATCCATTATTGATAGCTGTTTAAACGTTATGTATTACGAATCTTTAGTGCGTTTAGAGTGTTATGCGGGGCTTCAATCACCCAAGCTTTTTCTGAAAATTGCACGCGAAAAAAATTTCTTTGATACGATTTTAAAAACAACAATTTCTTCCATCCAACCCTTATTTTCCACGTATCAAAAACCTTTTGCTATCAATCTCTCCTCACATGATTTAAGTGATGCAACACGTATCGCTTTTTTAGTGGAAACACTAGCACATCAACATTATATTATTGAAATACAGTGTGAAGATGTAGACCATATGCCAATTGTTTCAAGTGTATTGGAAACCTTTAAGAAAGCTGGTATTGCTACGGCATTAGACAACGTCGAAGATGCTTTTTTATTAACAACACTTAAGGCACAAAGTCTTGATTATATTAAGGTTCATGGCGATATTATCCGCAATCTTGAGATCGATGAAAAAGCCCGTGCGAAAGCTTTGTCCCTTTTGCAAACAGCTCGTCATTTAGGAGCTATTTGTATTGCAACACATATTAACTCCCAAACGTCCTACGAGGCAGCTAAACGCCTTGGATTTGAATATTTCCAAGGCTATAGTTTTGAGCTACCTCATCCTCTTTAAGCGTTTTCTATACACAACATCACGCTTCATCCGCAACATAATGTTTGAAATAATCGTCTTCTTTATCAGGGTCAAGAAAAAAGAAGTTTTCGCCAATATAATAAAGCGCCAAACAAATCCCTAAAGAGCCTAGCGCAATAGACCATTCTGTGACAGTTGGCACATATTCAACCCATGAAGGTGCAAGTTGATACTCTTTAAGCTTCATCGTCTGCATTGGGTAAAGCAGGGTATCATGGACTAAGTCATAACGCATAAAGAAGATACCTATCATTCCACCCAAAGAGGCATATATTGTCGCCTTAATGGCTTTGGCTTTACTGTAAAGAATGATGCCAAAAGGGATAAGCATCCCCAAAAGAACCTCTCCAAACCAAAAATTTCCTGAGTGCAGTATATGCAAAGCCGTATCGGAGCGTTGAGGAACACGGCCATAAATCGCTGTCAGAAATCGCCAAAATTCAAAAAAGATCAAAATCGCAATCAATAACCCAAGAAGCCTTCCTAGATGCATTAAAAAAGTTTTCATCTCATCATTAAACTGCATTTTGTATTTATAGCCATACATTAAAAAGAGAAGATAGCATCCTGTAATCATTGCTGAAAGGATAAAATAGACAGGATAAAACACACCATTTGCCAAGGGACGCCCTACTAAAAATCCAAAAACAGCTCCTAAGTTTGAGTGAGCAGCAACACCAATCAAAAGACCACCTAATCCAAAAAATTTAGACCATTTGTGTTCATTTCGTGAAAGGAAGATAAACTCCATGATAATCAAAAAAAGATAGACTGAATACAAAGCACCCATGCCCCAGATGGCCGATGTAAAGCCTGGAGAGATCGTATTGTAAATCACCATACGAATCGGATGCCCGATTTCAAGCCCAATGACACAAAATCCTGAAACAATCGTAATAATCGCTCCAAAAATAGCTCTTTTGCCAATAAACTCAAAACTTTTGATGTGAAATACATGGCCCAAAGAAGAGATAATGCACAGCCCTGTTGAAGAGACAACAAAGAAAATATACATCGCAATGAGTAATCCCCATGGATGCTCTTTTGTCACACCATAGGCATGATGCCCGTGTATCACATATTGGATGAATCCTGTAAAGAAAAAGGTTAATAATAAAATCGTTACAGCCGTCATGATAAGATTAAAAGGTGTCTTTTCAAAACTAAAAAGTGATTTTAGATTAATCTCTTTATGCGGTAAAATAGCATTTAGCATCTCTTCTCCTTATTTGAGATAAAACAGTTTAGGCTCTGTGCCCAAACTTGCTTTGAGTGTAAAATATTCGCGTGTTTTTAAAATCATTGATATTTCACTGGTTGGATCACTGATATCACCAAATACTCGAACCTTTGTAGGGCAAGTCGCCTGACAAGCTGTCGAGGTTAATCCTCTGGCTAATCTTGTATCCGAGCAAAAGCTACATTTATCAATGGTCATACTGCGTTCATCCACATAACGTGCGTCATAAGGACAAGCTACCATACAATAACTGCACAAGATACACTTACTTTCATCCACTTGAACAACACCATTTTCATCGTAATGCGTTGCCTGTGTAGGACAAACATCTTGACATGGTGCATTTTCACAGTGTTGGCACTGACTAGGATAAAAAGCATTTGAAGCAATGCTAAGGTCTGGATAAACCCCTTTGATAGGATTGACACCAACCCAAATACGATGATAATGTTCACCCAATAAAACACCATTTTCTTCTTTGCAAGCCACTTCGCATGCTTTGCAGTTAATACAATTTTTATAGTCTAAGACCATTGCATATTTTGCCATCTCACACCTTCCTTAGCGTTACATTCGTTTCATGCATAACGGAAGCGCCATAAACAGGCTCAATTTTATCTTCAATCACTGCATTATCGTTGCCGCCTCTTCTATAGGCTAAACTTAAGCCTTTACTTTCACTTCCAAAACCATGGATAAAAAAGACCATATTGGGGCCGATTTTCTCTGTCGGGTAGGCTTTTAAAACCGTTTTACCCGTTGTGCTACTCACTTCAATTTTATCCCCAAAAGAAATACCCTTTTTGGTTGCTACGCCTTGATTGATCCAGATATAATTTTCACTAATTAACTCTCGTAGCATCGCATTATTACCCGTTCCACTTTGCGTAAACTGAGCATGCCTACCTGTGATAAGTCTAAACTTACCTTCTGGTACGATGAATTCAAAATCATCCTTCCATGTCGGCATCGCATCAACCCCTTTGTCTGCCAAATTAGCCAAATTACACTCAACTTTTTTTGAAGATGTTTTTGGTTTCTGAGCATTCACCGTATAAGCTTTAGCTTTCTCAGGATAATGCTGATAAGTATTGGCTGAGAGTTGTTTGAAAAATGTCTGCATTTCAGGATAATAAACACCCTTTTCCTTCAAACTTTTAACAGCATCTGGATATTTAGCGACAGCATGCTCATTCAACGCTTCTTGTGAAGAGGTAAAAGGCTTTGTCAAATCAAACTCAGCATACACCTCATCATAACTAGAATCTTCAATGCTTGATGCAATATCTTCATCATATTTTTGAGCAACCTCAAAAAGTGGTTTTGAGATTTTGGCACTTAATCCTCGCATAATTTCAAGAACAGGCTTGCTTTCAAACATAGGCTCGATGACTTTATTGCGCTGTGCGATGGAAGGCTCCACCCCGCCAAATGTTTTTACGGGGTCTGTTCGCTCAAGATAAGTACACTCTGGCAATACAACGTCAGCGTACATAACCGTATCACTTGGCATCGTATCTATGGTCACCACTAAGTCCATCTTTTGTAACATTTCTATCGTTTTAGCCGTATTGGGCATATTGAGCACAGGATTGTGTTTATACACAAACATACCACGTACTTTATAAGGCATTTTCCCCTCTAAAAATCGATTTCTCCAACCAATCCATGATCCACCGCCCGAAACGATAGCACAATCTTCATAGCCTGCTTGACCTTTCGTTACCTGCTCTTTTTTCTTAATTGCACGAGCTTTTGAGTTGGCATAAATAGGTGTCACCTCTTCATGAGCGCTCAATCCTAGCCCTTTACCAAAAACCAATCCACCCTTAATATCTATGCCACCACCCAACGCTTGAAAAATAGCCATGGCTCGGCGAAGTTGAAAATCACTTCGTGCAAACGTACTTCTTCGCCCTGGATAATAGATCGATTGTGGCGCATGTTGCATAAATTCGCGTGCGACTTGCTCGATAGTTGCAGCGCTAATACCAGTGATTTTTTCTGCCCATTGTGGTGTGTAATGATGGCTTAAAATATGCTCTTGATACGCTTCAAAATCATTGAAATTTTCGGTAACATACGATTCATTGTATAATTTTTCACTCAATACAACATACGTTAATGCTAACACAAACGCTAAATCCGTCCCTGGTTTGATAGCCAACCACTGATCAGCCTTCGCCGCGGTATTGGTAAAAATAGGGTCTACATAAACCAGTTTTGCCCCTCTTCCCTCTGTTCTCTTAAATAAGTCCATCGTATCGGGAGTTACAATCGCTTCCGCCCTATTAGCTCCCGCCATAATGACATATGTGGCATTTTCAAAATCAGCCTGTGGATAAGCCCCTAATGTAAGCCCATAAGCTGATGTAACGGTTTGTAAACATAAGGAAGCGTGATTAAGCCAATTAGATGAGCCAAAAACTTGATAAAATGTTTTAAATGTCTCTTCTGCCATGCCCTCGCCCGCACAAAAAAGAAAAGTAGAGCGATTGTCCTTTTCCTCATCCAAAATCTTGACCATTTTTTCGTTGATATACGTATAGGCCTCATCCCACGTTACCCGCTTGAATTTTCCTGAACCTCTCTGCCCATCTCTTATGAGTGGAAATTTCAGCCGATCAGGATCGTACAATGCTTGAATACCCGCATTCCCCCGTGGACAAAGCATATTTTTAGATTTTGGAAAGTAGGGGTTTGGATCCAATTTGGTCACAACACCATTTTCAACTCTCGCTAAAAGAGCACACTTATTGACACAAATTTCGCATAATGTCGGCACAGAAAAACCATCTTTAGAGGTCTTAGAGATACCATATGAGGATATTATGTTACTTTTTGTATCGTTTTTCTCAGCAAAACTAACTGACTCGCTCGCTGCAATAACACTTAAAGCAACACTCCCTTGTAGAAATCTCCTACGAGAAATTTCAATCTCCACTCTTCCCTCCTTTGGCGCATAAATTCTAGCGTTATTTTAAGAATTAATGGCTATTTTTAGTACTTATTGGCTACATACTATCATATTATTTTATATAACTTAAAATATAATATAATTATTATAGCTTTTACAAGAGTAGAATATTATCATGTTTAATGATAAAAAATATAAAATTTTTATACTAATTTCGTCATGTTGGAGATGATTCTTTTATTTGTATTGTTACGTTTTTACTCTGTATTATAGAATAAATTACCTTTTATCATAAAAGTATTTATAATTTTACTTTTTATGATAAGCATATGTGTAAAATTGTTTTTTAAAATATTTTCACTCTTTTTTTATTAACTTATAAAATCTCATTACTTTCGTAAAAAGTATTTATCCTTTTAAGCATGTGTCCAAAAGATATCACTGATATTGATGATTTGAGAAGATGAAAGTCCATCACCTTATTAAAAGGTGATGGATAAATATGTAGTCTAATTACTTATCTTGTGCGTAGACTAAAGATTCTTCAATGTTAGAAAATTCTAAAATCTGAGTACCTTTATGATCTTTCTTAAAAGTTTGTGCGCTTTGCAGTGTTCCAAAAGGGATAAACTCTTTTCCCATAGGTCCATAGGTATCACTGCCGATGACATAAAACGCTTTCTTGCCATCAATCGCCTCTTGGGTATAATAATCTGTTACCAAAACATTTATCTCCGCATCTTTATGTTTGGTATATTTTCCCCATTTTGTAGGATTGTGATAGAACTTTAATAAATCTTTGACGCCATCAAAGGCTAAGTCTACTTTTTTATCCCCTTCTTGGTAACTCAATCGTGCTGCCCAACGTGGGTATTTGGCAACAAACATTCCACATACAGGGCATTTTTCATCTTCACCTACATGGATGGCTGTAGTATGATGGTGATGCTCTTCAAAACGTAGAATTTCCCAAAGGTACAAACCAACAGCTTGAAGCCCTTGTTCGTCTAACTCACCACACACTTTTGTCTTTTTAAGATTGGCTTTTAGCTCACTAATGGTGTTAAATTCGTGTATATGGATGGCATCTTTTTGGCATGCTTGATTGTAAATCTTCTCACCCATTGGGTACATACCCTTTTGTTTTTTCTTCACAAAAGCATCCACGTCATTTTTTAAAGACTCTTTCGCTTTCGCAAATGCCACATCAAAACTGACAACTTCACCACCATTTTCTTTGGCAAACGCTTTAGCATCAGTTTCGTGTTCAAAGGCAAGCTTACTCACCATGCTCATCGTTCCTGGTATTTTAGAACCTAACACATAGTAAGCTTTTTTGGCATCGACCAATTTTTCACTTTTGATATCTGTCACCAAAATCTTAGACACTTTACCTTCAATAGCCGGCCACTCTGCGGCTAAACAGCGAATTGAGCAGTATTGGATTTGTCTGTTATCATTCAAAATAACAGCATGTGATGTTTTATAAAACATCTTTAAATTCATCCCACAAACAGGACACCACATCTTTGTTTCGCCTTTTTGAATCAGTTCAGGCTCACCACTGGCTACTTTTGAAAATTCTGCCGCATACAATCCTATACTTAGCAAAATCACACCTAATATTATTCCTATTTTTTTGCCCATTTCCTCTTCTCCTCTGAGTAATTTCTTATTTTTAGTTTACTCATTATACGTTAAATTTGTGTTAAATAATAATTTCATTCTTTTAACATCTTCTCTTGCTATAATATCTCTAAAAAAGGATAAATGATGGTAAGGCATATTGTATTTTTTAAACTCGTTGATAATTCTGAGGCTAACAAAAGCGATATTAAAAACCGTTTTATGAGTATGGAAGGCAAAATTGATGGTATGCAAAATCTTGAAGTTGGTATCAACTTTTCAACCGAAGAGCGTGCGTTTGATTTAGCCCTTAGTTGTGATTTTGTGGATAAAGAAGGCTTAAAATTTTATGCAACACATCCTGTACATGTTGCCATTGTTACCTACCTTAAATCTATCAATACAGTGACAAAAGTAGTTGATTATGAATATTAATGGGTAAGGAATTTTTGATAAAGCCCTTTAAAGAAAGGAAGCGCTGAAATCATAGAGCCTATAACAATAAGCCCACATGCAACCCATATTAAGGGATGAGGATGCGTTGAACCAAAAATAACTAACATCAATGTTGACAAAAGTGGGGTGGCATAGGAAAGTGAGCCTAAAAACTTTATATCACCCCTTTTCATACCATAATCCCAAACAAAAAAAGCAATACCAACAGGACCAATCCCTAATCCTATCGTTGCCAAAACCTCCACACTTGTTGGCATATAACTCTCTTCAAAAAGTAAATGAGCCCCATAAGACAACAAAGCTGTTGCCCCACAGAATGCCCCAATAGATTGTGTAGGAATAGCCCCAAAATAACGTGACATTACCGAATAACTGCTCCAAATAACTGCACACACTACAGCATACATATAACCTTGCAGATAAGAAGCCGAGAACGCTACGCCTTTGCCAAATCCAATGAGAAGCATGGCACCACACAACCCTAACAATGCCCCTACGATATGAAACCAACGAAGTTTTTCATTCGGCAAGAACGCACTAAATACCACTATTAAAAGTGGCCAAAGATAATTAATGAGATTCGCTTCCAATGCAGGTGCATTTTTAATCGCCATAAAATAAAAAAAATGATAACCAAAGAGTCCATAAATGCCAAATGCCCATACTTTAAGCGGGAGTTTTAGGTGAATTAATATCCCTTTTTTTTCCTTAATCCACCAGCCAAGTCCAAATAAAAAAGCAATGCTAAAAGCCATTGAAGTAAGTTGAAAAGGAGGAACCTTCGTCGTTAAAACACTAAAAAGCGCTAAAGTTGACCAAAGTATAATAGCAATTGCTCCAATAATATTACCTTTAAAAACTGCTGTCATTCTTATCCTTCATAAACTTGCTATAATTCCTTAATATTTTTTAAAGGAAATACGTGAAAAAATTATTATTGTACGTTATTCTAGTACAAATGAGCTTACAACTTTATGCTATAGATATTGAAAAGCTAACCGATGAAGCTCAAAAAGGAGATGCTTCCTCAGCTATTACATTGGCGCAATTTTATGAATCAAGCAATGACAAAGACAAGGCTTTCATATGGTATAAAAAAGCTGCCTTACTCTCATCTATGCCACATTCAAGCAGTGCATTGCAAGAAGAATTAAATCGAAATCAAACAGCTAAGGCATCTCGTACTAAAGAAGTTTACGCCGATATTCTTGCCTCTTATAGCGATAAAGAAACACGCAGTTCAGTTGAGCAAATGTTAACCAAAAGCTTCGATATAGCCCCTTATCATATCAACTATTTGTTACCTTTTACCTATAATGCTAGTGCGGGTAATGACCGCCGCAAAAGTGAAACAAAGTTCCAAGTTAGTTTTCAAAAAACACTGGCTGATAATGTATTTGGCTTAAATGAAACATTTATTGCAGGCTATACTCAAACCTCATGGTGGCAAACAGCAGCTGAGTCTGCACCCTTTAGAGAGACAAATTATCAACCTGAAATTTTTGTTGTTATGCCTCATTTTGATAAAGAGAGTGCTTTAAAAGCTTATCAATTTGGGCTTTTACATGAATCCAATGGGCAAGGTGGCGACTTGTCACGTTCATGGAATCGTCTCTATGCCAAAGCTTTTTTTCAGTACAATGGCTTGGTTATAGCACCTCGTGTATGGTATAGACTTCCTGAGAATAAAGAAACCGATGATAATCCTAACATTGATGACTACTTAGGTTACGGTGATATTAGCTTTATATATCCGTGGAAAGAGCATTCATTTACACTGTTGGTTCGCAATAACTTTCGTTTTAGTGACGCAAACAAAGGTGCTGTACAATTTGATTGGACATTTCCTTTATGGGAAAACAATCTATTTGGCTATCTTCAATTCTACAGCGGCTATAGTGAAAGTTTGATTGATTATGATAAACGTAGTAATAGAGTAGCAGTAGGATTTGCTTTATCAAGATAGAAAGGGAGAGGGAGCTTTTAAAAGCTCCCATAAATGATTTGTCGTTGATTAATATCTAGGAGCTCTTCGAGGACGCTCTTCACGAGGTCTTGCTTCATTTACTTTGAGAGTTCTTCCACCAATTTCTTTCTCATTCGTTGCTTCAATAGCTGCTTTCGCTTCATTATCATTTGGCATCTCTACAAAACCAAAACCTTTAGATCTACCAGTCTCTTTATCGCTGATAATTCTTGCACTCGTTACTTCGCCATAAACTGAAAACATCTCTGTGAGTTGACCTTCTGTCATCTCATACTTCACGTTGCCTACGTAAATATTCATCTCTACTACACTCCTATTTTTTGAGCCACTATCTACTACCTTGCCCGTAACTTCGCAGTTAAAATAGTAAATAGAAACTTTTGTGGTATTACATTGTATCATAATAATACTCTTTTAGAGTGAATATTTTTGGAGATTTATAAGGAGTGGGGAAAAACGATACACTTCTAAGATTGTGAGCTTAAAATGACTTCTTTAGCCACTTTGTTGATGGTATAATCTTAACACAACGACTTTGATGCTATAATAGAATTCTTGTTCAATCGCAAGGGTTTTAAGATTTTAAAAGAAAAGAGAAAAAATGCAACTGACACATTTAGACGAAAAAGATAGACCTAAAATGGTCGACGTCAGCGACAAAGAAGAGACTTTTCGTGTAGCAATTGCTAGCGGAACGATTACAATGAGCCCAAAAGCTTACGAGATGATTGTTTCTGCGCAAACTAAAAAAGGGCCTGTCCTACAAACTGCTGTTATTGCTGCTATTATGGGGACCAAAAGAACCAGTGATTTAATCCCTATGTGCCACCCTTTAATGCTTACTTCTGTTAATTGTGAAGTTGAAGAGCTCCCTCAATTGCCAGGATTCAAACTTTTTGTAACCGCCAAACTTAAAGGGCAAACCGGTGTCGAGATGGAAGCATTAACAGGGGTGAGTATTGGACTTCTCACTATTTATGATATGGCAAAAGCAATTGACAAATCTATGGTCATCAGCAATGTGCAACTAGAATCAAAAAGTGGAGGAAAGAGTGGAACATTCACAAGAGCTTAAATTAGAGTATCCTTGCCACTGGGAATACAAGCTTATCTTAAGCACAGAGCACGATGTCAGTCTATTAGTGAAAGAGGTCTTGGACGAGCGAGAACATGACTTAAAACCTTCTCAAAATAGCACAAAAGGTAATTATTCAAGCCATACTTTACGTATTCTTGTGCATAATGATGACGACCGTAAAATGCTTTTTCATGCATTAAAATCACACAAACACATCAAGTTTGTACTCTAAAAGGAAATACTATGGAATCAATCCAAACACTTTTTTCAGTTACATTGAAAGAAAATAAAGAAAATCCTCAACTTTTAAAAATTGTGGGTGAACTTTGCTTTGAACTTTCACGCAAAAAAATTCAGCGCCTTAAAGATGAGAAAAATATCCATAATCGCTTAGGGGAACTTTTTGAACTTTACTGTAAAGCACTCCATGATGAAGGGCTAAAGTCACCTAAAGCTATCGGTGTGGTGATTGATGGTCTACTAAAAGCTACCAGTCATGATAAAGAAGAGTTTTTATATAAAACTATTTACGAAAAAGAGCAACTTGAAAAAAGTATTTTTAACCAAAAACAAAATATTCGCTCTACCATTTCCGAAACATTCACAATCCTTGAAGCACATATTAGCAATATGCAAGACGATTCCAAAGCTTCTGTACAAAGTGCGCTGAATGATGCCAAGCTTAGGGGCATTGAACTACTAGGAATTCTAAAAGAAACGACACAAGAAGCGCTTTTAACCACCCTTGAGAAAGGAAGTGATATCAAAGATACAACGTATGAAATTACTAAAAATCTTACGTTTCACACCATCAATGAAGGAACATTTACACAACAACGTATCCTTGATATTTCAAGCACTATCATTACAGCAAGTTCCGATATAGCAGATGAAGACTTGGGTCACGCCAAAGAGATTATGGAAGGCTCTATTAATGGGGTCAAAGAAGGTATTACAAAAGCGATTGAAAAATTTAAAAATGATCTCAAATATGCCCCAACTGATGAGATGGAAGGACTTGCAGAACAAGAGCTTTCTTTGCTTCGTAAAGAACTTCTTAAGATCGATGAGCACTTTATTACCTTGCTTGAAGTAGTAGCATCTCAGACAGAAGGCGTTTCAGCTTCTTTGATTAAAGAGATGATTGTAGACATGAACAGCTCCGTCGCTAAAATAAAGCGCGCGGCGAATGATGCTAAAGAGGTTATTTCTGAACGTATTGATGTGCTAAAAGAAGAAGCTTTAATCCTTGAAAAAAATCTCAAAGACAAAGCAGAGAAGCGACTTGAAACCCTCAAAAAAGATGTTAATGAGCTCGAAAAGAAAGCTACTGCTAAAGTAGAATCTCTTAAGAATTTTGAATTTGAGAGTGAGCGTGCCAAACAAATGGCGATAGATGCCAAAAAACTAGGATTCCGTGCATGGGAAGTCGCTAAAAACATGGTTGATGGCGCTGTTAAAGGGGCTAAAGAAGCCATGAAAAAAGAGGATAAATAGAACACTTTTCTTACATGTAAGGGAAATCCTTACATGTAAAGGCTTATTGTGCGGAAGGGGCATTTAGCACAAGTTGCAAAATCTCATCGCTTTTTTTATGATTGGATTGAGCAATCTGAGCAATGGATTGTTTTTGTATCGTTTCAATACCACTACCATCTTGTAGTTGCTTCATCATCATCTCCTCATCAAGATTAAAAAAACGAGCTACCTCCGATAAAGGGGCATTCATAACCGTTGTAAAAATCTTTTGCTTAGGATTAACTTCTGAAGAGTGAGGCAATAGCATCGGCACAACAATAAAAAGTGAAGCGATAATGCCAACACTCACCATCGATAAAACCGTTGTTTTTTTAGCAAAATAGGACGAAAAAGTTTTCCAGTTTTTCATCAAATGCAATCCACTTACCACGATAAATGCAAGCCCCAACCAAATATGCAATGGCTCAACAAAGGCTAAACGTATACCTACAAACATTAATACCCCTGTTATGGCAACAAAAATAAAAAAACTTGCCAATATGGCACTTAAAATATTTCTAGAAAATATCATCATCTTTCCTTTTTTTTCTTTGATGAAATTATAGAATACCAATATTAATCATGTGTGAATATAAGGGAAAGAAAAAGATTTACATGTAAAGCTTTAGGCCTTACATGTAAATTAATTGAAGCTATTCGATATTTTCAGAATTCATAAAAATGACTTTGTCCGCCATAAATTTAACATTGATATAACGTTTAGTATCGCCCCATGTACAAGTGCTAACACCAACCATCGCATCACATCGATCGGCTTTACCTAAAATGTCCATCACTTGTGGATAACTCATCCCTACTTTGAGCTTATCATAACTCTCTTTTGAAATTTTGGAACATCCCATAAAAATAAAAAGTGCTAATATCAACGTCATATACCGCATCAATTTCTCCCGTATTATGTATTGCGATTAAACTATTTTACTTTGGCTTTGATATAAGCGTCTATCTCTTGTGCAGCACTTTTACCTGCGCCCATCGCTTCAATCACCGTGGCCGCTCCTGTAACAATATCACCTCCAGCGAAAACACCTACACGTGATGTTTGTGTTTTGCCCTCTTTTATCATAATAGTCCCTTTTTTAGAGGTTTCTAAATCTTTAGTGCTTGCTGTTACTAAGTCATTTGGCACCGTTCCAATAGACATAATAACCGTATCTATATCTAAAATAAACTCCGAACCATCAATAGGGGTTGAACTTCTTCTACCACTTTCATCAGGCTCGCCCAAAGCCATCTTAACACATTTCAAGCCACAAACATGGCCTTTATCGTTAGCTAAAATTTCAATCGGATTGGTTAAAAGATGAAAAGCTATACCCTCTTCTTCGGCGTGTTCCACCTCTTCTGCACGTGCTGGAATCTCCTCAGCACTTCTTCGATAGACAATCGTTGTTTCAACACCTAGCCTTCGCGCCACACGAGCTGCATCCATAGAAACGTTACCCGCACCAATAACAGCTACTTTTTTACCAATCGTCGTAGGTGTATGATAAGCATTTTGATTGCCTTTCATAAGATTTACCCTTGTTAAAAACTCATTAGCAGACAGGACGCCTAAAGAGTTTTCACCTTTAATGCCCATAAAACGTGGAAAACCTGCGCCACTTCCAATAAACACAGCTTCATAATCAGCATCTAAAAGCTCATCCACCATGATGGTTTTACCGATAACAACATTCGTATGAAAAGTCACACCCAATTGTTTAATGCGATTGATTTCGCCATCGACAATCTCTTTGGGTAACCTAAAAGCGGGGATGCCATACGTCAATACGCCACCTAATTTATGCAAAGATTCAAATACATCAACTTCATAGCCAAATTTTGCAAGTTCAGCTGCCGCGGCAAGACCCGATGGACCACTGCCCACAATAGCCACTTTTAAACCATTTTTTTCAGGAGCCGTTACGGTAAGGTTTTCCAAAGACCAATCACCTACAAAACGCTCCAATAAACCTATAGAAACGGGGTCTTTTTTAATCCCTGTAATGCATGTGCTTTCACACTGTTTTTCTTGAGGGCATACACGTCCACATACTGAAGCAAGTTTAGTGTACTCACTTAAAACCTCAGCGGCACTTTTAATATCAGCTTCTTTAAGATGTTTGATAAAAGCAGGAATATTAATACCAACGGGGCAGGCAGGAACACATTTAGGTGTTTTGCACTCTAAACATCGGTTTGCCTCGGCTACAACCTCTTCGATGGTGTAGCCAAGATTGACCTCTTGAAAGTTTTGAACACGTGCAAGTGCATCTCTAATGTAAGGATAAACCCGTCTTTTCGCATCTGTT
This sequence comes from Sulfurospirillaceae bacterium, assembly GCA_028693565.1. GTDB lineage: Bacteria > Campylobacterota > Campylobacteria > Campylobacterales > Sulfurospirillaceae > Sulfurospirillum. Next base: position 21,484 of record JAQUVE010000020.1, read on the forward strand.
TGTTCGGCATGATGAATGGGACATTCTGCATTTTCATCATGTTCTTCAAGTAAGTTTTCTTCTCTTAAGCGTAATCTATTTTGAGCCTCATCAAAATTGACTTTATAGCCATCAAACTCAGGGCCATCAACACAGGCAAATTTGACTTCACCATCAATAACGACACGACATGCACCACACATGCCTGTTCCATCCACCATCAAGGGATTCAAACTCACCGTCGTTGGGATGCCTAGTTTCTTGGCCATCAAAGTGGCGAATTTCATCATAATCATGGGGCCAATGGCAACCGCATGGGTGAAGTGTTTACCCTCATTCACCAATTTTTCCAAAAGATTAGTTACATTGCCATGAAGACCATACGAACCATCATCGGTACAAATGTGCACATTAGGTGTCAAAGCAAGAAACTCTTTTTCCATAATTAATAAGTTATGACTCCTCGCTCCGATAATGACATCAACATTCAAGCCATTCTCTACAAACCATTTGACTTGTGGATACACAGGCGCCGTTCCCACACCTCCTGCGATAAAAACAAAATGCTCTTTTTTAAGCTTCTCTATATCTTCATGAATAAACTCACTCATTTGTCCCAGTGGTCCGACGACATCTTGAAAGTAGTCTCCAACTTCAAGTTTCTCCATATCTTTGGTGCTTTGCCCAACGGTTTGAAAAACAATGGTAACCGTCTCTTCAACCGTATCATAATCACAAACGGTCAGAGGAATACGCTCTCCAAATTCATCCATCTTGACAATCAAAAATTGTCCTGGCATCGCTTTTTTGGCTACAAGTGGCGCTTTAACATCCATCAATAAAATATTTTCTGCCAAATACTCTTTTTTCATAATTTCAAACATTGTTTTTCCTAAAAATTACTTTGCGTCCAAACCAAAGACAAACCCATTTTTCACTGCTTCTATCAGCTCAGGCATAATCTCTTCATACTCTCCGACTATTCCAAAATCCGCATTTGAGAAAATTGACTCTTTTGCATTATGGTTGATAGCAACAATCGTTTCAGCCTCTTTCATTCCTGCAATATGTTGAATGGCTCCCGAAATGCCAACAGCGATATAGACTTTTGGGCGTACTGTTTTGCCTGTTTGTCCAATTTGCCGTGCATACTCACACAATCCCAAATCAACGACAGGACGACTTACGGCCCATTCGCTTTTAATTCCATGCTCTTTCAAGGCAGCTGATAGTTGCTTAACAAGCGCCATATCATCACCAATGGCACCTCTACCTCCCGTCACAATGACGTCGGCTTCAAATAAAGAAGAGAGCCCTCCTTCACCACGTACTGTTTCTAATATCTCCGTTACAAACTCTTTTTCACCTAGTTTAGGCACAAATGGTGTCACGACTCCCACACGATTTTCATCTCGCAGTGGCACTTCAAAAGTACCCGCACGTGCAGTAGAAATTTGTGGACAAACAAAACCCAATATCGTTGCGAGTTTTGATTCGCCATAAGTAGGGCGTCTGGATTCTAAGATAGGCGCATAAACCACCTTTTTCTTATTGTCTACATGGACACCTATCTCCAAAGCAGTACAATCCGCAGTTACACCACTTTGTGTCTTAACACCAATACGAGGAGCCAATTCACGCCCTGCTGTAGTCGCTGCAAAAAGAGCGATCTCAGGCTTATACGCCTTGATAACTTGCTCAAAAATAGCTGCAAAAGGAAGGATGCGATATTCATTCAAACGCTCATCTTCAATGACGATCACCTCATCGCTGCCATGATAAATTAACTCTTGCGCAAGCTCTTCGAGTGAAGAGCCTATCAATACCGTTCGCACTTTTGTGCCAGGGTCTAAAGCACTGGCCAATTTTTTGGCAGGCGTTAATAGTTCTAGCGAAGAGCGTGCTATCTTGCCGCTTGCTACTTCAGCCCATGTTAAAACACCACTTGCACCGTTTCGAAAATCGACTGTTTCATATGCTTCTGGGATCACCGCCGCTTTAGCCTCTTTTTTGACAACGGCCTCTAAACTATTTTTGCCATGCTTCATGGAGTGTATCAAATCATCCACCAATGCTTTACTATCCGCTCCTGTACTCATCACGATAGGCGCTCTCTCACTTTTGATATTGGCAACTTTTGCCACAATCGTAGGTGAGCCAATAAGCCCCGCTTTCTCTTCTGCTAGGTCAATATCGTTAATTGAAAATATCGTTATCTGGCTTGAACGTGCACGAACCGCCCCTGCAAGACTTGGACGACGAGGTGGAATGCCCGTTGGTGTTAAAGAGAGCGTGCAAGGGATGGGAAGCCTTAGTATCTGATACCCTCCCTCGATAATCCTTCGAGCGATGATTTTACCCTCTTTAAACTGTACATCTTCGATAAATGTTGCTTGAGGAATATCTAAATTTTCAGCTACTTGAGAAGGTACATGCGCAGTATCACCATCCGAAGTTTGACGCCCTGCAACAACAATAAAATCTTCATTTAAGCCTCGTCCAAATCCTAAATGCCTCAACATTTTTGAAATAGCAAGTCCTGTGGTAAAGGTATCAGAACCGCCTAACTTTCTATCGGAAAGTAGATATGCTTCATCATATCCCATCGCCAAAGCTGTTTTGAGCGACTGTTCGAATGAAGGCGGCCCCATGGAGCAAACGATTAGGCGTGCATCTTCCATCATGCCTCGCAACTGCAAGCCAGCTTCTAACGCAAACGAACAATCCACATTGATAATTGATTTTGCTTTGGTTCTATCCATCAAACCATCTTCACCCATACGCATTTGCGAAGGCAGAGGTACTTGTTTCATTAAGCTAATAATTGTCGTCATACATCTTCCCTTTGCTTACATATTTTGGTATTGTGGACCATCGCCACCATAGGGTGTCATCCACGTAATAGCACTATTGGGTGCTTTAATATCGCATGTTTTACAATGCACACAATTCTCAGCATGGATTTTTAAGCTTAAATTTCCCTCTCTATCATGATGCTCTTCATAAACATCTGCTGGGCAAAAGTACTGACATGCCGTGCCGTATTGTTTCATATTAATCTCACGAAAAGCATTCATATCCGCAATTTGTAAATGTACGGGTTGCTCTTCGTCGTGCTGAGTTCCAGAGTAAAAAACACTCGTCACTTTGTTAAATGTTAACTTTTTATCACTCTCTAACTTCCCTTCAAAACGTTGCGCAAAAGGAGTGTCATGAAATTCAGTTATTTTTTGAAGCGTTAGATTATCACGTTTGAGTTTAGGGGTCAAAAGACACGCACCGTTGGTTACAAGTTGCACGCCAAATTTTAGCGCACCTACAACCATACCTTCACTCATAACCGCTCTAAAATTGCGATATGGATACATCTCCGAACGAATACGACTTTGGTCAATCAAGGCTTTATAGTTTGACAAACTTGTTTCGCTGGTATCTTTTCTTTGAAACGCCAATACGGCTGTTTTGGCTGCACACATACCTGATGTAACGGCTAAATGAATTCCTTTGAGTGCAGGCATCGCTACAAATCCCGCGCTATCACCCACTAGGAGGACATTATTGGTGTAAAGTTTAGGAATGGCTTTCCATCCTCCCTCAGGTATCGTTTTAGCACCAAACTCGATTAGTGTACCCTCTTTTAAAATGGTAGCAATTTGAGGATGTTGTTTCCATACTTGCATCACTTTATAGATATCAAACGTTGGGTCTTCATAGTCAAGTCCTACCGCAAATCCAACTGCAACTTTGTTCTCTTTCAGCCCATAAACAAAACCGCCTCCAAATTCTCGCTTAAGCGGATAGCCAAATGTATGGTATACTGTACCTTCTTTAATCGTTCCCTCAGGCACGCTCCATAGCTCTTTGATGCCTAGAGAATAAACTTGAGGCTCAACATTTTGAGACAAATGAAATTTTGTTTCGAGTTGTTTTGCCAATGTTCCACGAGTACCTTCGGCAAGGATGATAAGCGAAGCAAAAACAGAGGTTCCTTCCTGAAAGTTTTTCTGTTTTTCACCGTGATGATTGACTCCCGTATCAATTGTTTTAACGCCAATAACGGTATTATTTTCATAAAGTAATTCATTGACTGAAAAGCCTGAATAAATCTCAACGCCTCGACTCTCAGCAAGAGTTGCTAAATAGCGGCATATCTGGCACAAAGAGGCAATTTTGTACCCTAGATTGTCCATAACTGGAGGATGAAAAGGTAGGGCAAACGCACCGTGTTCACTCAACTTAAACGTCGTATCCTCGGTTACTTCACAATCAAAAGGAAGATTGTCAAACTCTTCTTGGCTCAAAAGCTCTTTAAAAGCATCCGTTTTAATGATGGCACCTGAGAGAATGTGAGCTCCTATGCTATTACCCTTCTCAATGACAATAATGCGTTTGCTTTCACCTATTTTTTGAAACTCATCGGCTAGATGTATTGCCGCACTGAGTCCTGCAGGACCAGCACCAATGATAACAACATCTGTGGTGAGTGTATTGGTATTGTGCATTTATACCCCCATATTATGACTATCTTATCAAAATTAAGTTACAGGGTTATACGCTATAAAGCACTTACATAAAAGTGGTTATTCCAGCAATCGATGGTAAGAGTGTTACAAAATGTATTAATTAGTAACTTAAAATAAAAAGTTTCCCATTATAATTAATTTATTTTTCAAGTTTACTTAATGAAATTTTGGTTTTATTAAAAAAGATTATAATTCACTCGCTAGCGTAAACATTTCAGCATGTTCTTTCTCAAATGTAGCACACCGTTCGCATATTTTTTCGCCCCCTTTATACGAAAAAGCACATTTACATGTAAGGCACACTTGCAAATCATGCTCAATCAGTATCTTAGCTCTATCATAGGCAAAATCTACTATATCAAACGAAGACTTTACCGAAGCAATTGCATGCGGTTTACAAATATCTTCACAAATTTCACACCCGATACATTTACCCATTTGAAACAGTATTTTTGTTTCATTTTCATTGTAACTCAGCGCATGCGTTGGACAAAATTGTACACACTCTTTACAATTGGTACATGCCTGTTGTGCAATAACTTTATGATGAACAAACGAAAAATGTTCTTGCACCAATGGGTTGTTCATCTCAAGTAAATAAGGCTTCAATATTTTTTTCATCCGCTCCAAAGAAGGCGCAGAAAGAGGCGTAATCATCGGGGGTAGCATCTTTTTTTCTTTAGCGGAAGCAACCCAGCGTGTAAAAAACAGACGTCTAGAATCATTCAAGTTAGGTGATGCAAATGTTTTGGTAATCTGTTGTACTTGTTCAAGGCTTCGTACAAAACGATTGGCTTCGTCAATACTTTCTTCAATAAACTCTCCTAAAATCCCCGTAGGATTTAAAGAACATTCATGACAAAAGGAAAGATTACATGTAAAAGCTTTACGACCTTTTAACAATAAGCTAATCCAATCATGTACTGAAAAGGCTCCAAGGCATGGAAGATTTTCTTTACACGTAAGACTACTGTGCTCTTCTTTAGCTATGCGTTGCTCAATTTTTGAATGATCAAATGAAAAAAGTGAAAGTGCCCCAGTGGGGCATACCCCAATACATGCACCACACTGTGTACATGTCGCTGGGTTTAAACGAAGTTTTCCTTGTAAGAAAATGAATGCTGCACTTGGGCAAAGCTCTTGGCACAAGGTACATGTATTGTTTGCATACTCATTACGAAGGCACAATAGCCTATCAAAATGCAATAACCCCACTCTATCAATATAATGTGCTTTATCCATGCATGCCCATCAATGTTTCATAATCAGCCAAGAAAAATTCCACACTAAACTCACATAATGCTTGATAAAAAGGTGTCTGTGCCATACTATAAAGACCCAAAAGATACATTGGAGCCCACATTAAAAGGTGTTCTTGCAAAAAAGCTCTTTGCGCATCAACCTCTTGTTTCAAAATGAGATTTTGCATAAAGGCACATTCAATACTTAAATGATCAGGTGCTTGAATAGAAGAGTGTTGCAAATTGAGCTCATACCCATGCTCAAAATAAAATTGCATCACAGGATTTTGTAAACCTACAAGCACCTCTTCTTTGTCATCCATGATGGAAGATTCAATGGGCATAGAGTTCATTAAAAAAAGAGAGCTAAAATCAACATTCAATGTCTCTTCTAGCTCTTCAAATGGTGTATTAAGAAACCATTCTTTACGCTCAGCTAAAATCATCTCTAAGATATTATCATCTTGCCGAAGCTCTAACAGCAGTTTTTTATCAAGAACATTGGCAAACATCCTTGATAAAAAAGCATATACTAAAGCTCGTTGTTTATCATCCATACCTTAGCCTACCAACATTATAAACAGCCCTTAAAGAAGCTTTTTGTAGCAGGTGGTGGCGCTTTATAGCCAGAAGCAACTATCGTATCACCTTTGAGTTGTCCTACAATTGTAACCCCATTGACATTCATCGG
>JAQUVE010000146.1 GCA_028693565.1 Sulfurospirillaceae bacterium
TCTCATCTTTATTCTCTACCACACCCTCAAAATGTCCTATGAATTTAAAGAGTGGGTCGCCCTCTTCTCGGTAGTTAAACAGTAAATCTTCACAGATTTTTTTATCAATATCGCTTATTTTATGCATTGGTAAGGTATTTTTAACATTGACAATCGCCATACTCAGCCCAGCTTCAACACAATGGTGTAAGAAAACAGAGTTTAAATACTCTCTAGCGTGTTTAGCCAAACCAAAAGAGATGTTTGAAATACCAAGTACAAAGCCTACTTCAGGATGTAGCGCATGAAATTCACGAATCGCCTCAATGGTCTCAATCGCTGCTGTATGATACTCAGGGTCACCACTGCCTACGGTAAAGGTTAAAAGGTCAAATACCAAATCTTCAGGATGCATACCATGCTTTTGAGTTGCAAGGGTATAAATACGCTCGGCAATAGCTATTTTTTGCGCTTTACTTTTTGCCATGCCCACTTCATCAATGCTCAAGCATACCAACGCCGCACCAAAACGTTTGGCTAAGGAACACACTGTATCAAACTTTTCGATACCATCTTCTAAATTTACGGAGTTAATAATGGGCTTTCCCCCGATGAGTTTCAAAGCACACTCAAGGGCTGGTACTTGCGTTGTATCGGGCATAAGTGGCAAAAGAATCTTTTGCACATAACGCCCCATCACCTCTTTGGTATCTTTTATTTCATCACGTCCTGCAAAGCCAACACTCACATCAATACCATGTGCCCCACTTCTCACTTGCTGTTGCGCTACGCTCAGTGAGCCATCATAGTCTTCCGCCAATAAAAGCTCACGAAACGCTTTTGAACCTGTGGCATTACTTCGTTCACCAATTAAAAACGGTGCAGGGTCTTGTTTGAGTGCACGTGTCTCAAATAAGGACGCAATACTTCTAGGCATACTCCCTATAGGCTGAAGAGGTTTTTTGCCCTCAACACGCTTACTAAGCTCTAAAATATGCTGGGGTGTTGTACCACAACACCCCCCTAAAATAGTAACTCCTGCAATCTGCGTAAATTTTTCTTGCAGTTCTGCGAATTCACGTGGTCCCATTGGATAAAAGGTATACCCACCACGATTTTGAGGAAGACCTGCATTGGCATGTACACTGATTGGCTTTCCCCACACAGAACTGAGTGTTTTGACATGCTTTTCCACTTGCTCAGGACCAGTGCCGCAGTTAAAGCCAAGACTGAGTATGTCAAACGGTTCTAAAATCGCCGCTATTGTCGTTGCATCAGTTCCTATCAGCATCGTTCCACTCAGTTCAATGGTCACAGAAACCATAATAGGAAGCTTTATCTGTAACGCATCTTGTGCATCGGTTATAGCATGAAGTGCTGCTTTGATTTGCAAGGGATCTTGCGCTGTTTCTATGAGAAAAAGATCACACGCTCCATCAATTGCACCATGAGCGGCTATTTTATATCCTTTGTACATTTCATCGTAAGAGATATGCCCCAAAGAAGGAAGCTTTGTGCCTGGTCCAAAAGCAGCAGCGGTAAAACGTGGTTTTTCCTCTGTTGAAAATGCCTTGCATGCTTCTTTAACGATATGTACACCCTCTTTGGCTAATTCATACGCACGTTCACCAATACCATAATCATCCAAAACCCATGGCAAAGCACCAAACGTATTGGTTTTGATAATATCCGCTCCTGCTAGTAAGTAGGCACGATGAATTTTTGAAATTTCCGCTGGATATGTAACGTTCAAAAGCTCATTACACCCTTCCATCCCTTGCCATACATCAGATGAAAGCGTAAGTGCTTGGATTTGTGTACCCATCGCACCATCGACAATTAAGATTTTTTCATTGATCAGTTCATTAATCGTTCTCAAAACATTTCCTATGAATATATACTATGACTATATGGTATCCAAACTCATATTAATGTTTCAGTAAAATAGTATAAAAAATTAAAGCAATAAGATTTTAAGATTTGTTTTTATTCTTTATGGTTATAATTAATCAGTTCGCTTAAGGAGTTTTCACAATGTCATACTCTTTTAACCCTTATCGCATACTTCTTGTCACTCTTTTTTCTCTCTTTTTACTCAGTGGTTGTGAAAAAAAAGAGAATAAGCCACTCAGTACAAAACCCTTTGAAGGTCAAACCATTACGTTGATTGTTCCACAGCTTAATGCACGGCTTATTCGTGGTCCTATTCAAGATGAAGTGCCTCTCTTTGAAGCTGAGACAGGTGCAAAAGTCCGTGTTTTAACTCCTAGTTGGGATGAGACAATTCACAAAATCGACACCTCTATTAAGGAAGGTAATAAAGACTTTGATATCTATGTTGTCATTGCAATGTGGAATGGTACATTACTAGGAAATAACCTTATAGAACCTATCCCCGATAACATTAAACAGCAAATTAACTGGGACGACGTGTTACCAATTTACCGTGACACCGTTCTATCATGGGGTGGAGTTGCTTATGGATTGCCTTATGATGGAGATTGTATTAACCTTTATTATCGTAAAGATATCTTTGAAAATCCACAATATCAAGCCCGTTTTGAAAAAACTTACGGATACCCATTATCTCCGCCAAAGACATGGAAAGAATTTGCTGATATTGCACAATTTTTTAATGGATGGGATTGGGATAATGATGGCAAAAAAGAGTATGGTTTTGCAGGATTAAGAGTTCAAGGCGATATTTCTATGCTTCAATTTTTTGCAACTGCGGCCGCTTACGCAAAGCATCCCGATGATAAAGCCTACTATTTTGACCCAGAGACCATGAAACCTCGTATCAACAATCCAGGATTTTTACGTGCGCTCAAAGAATACATTGCGTTAACACAATTTGGACCTCCTGGTATGGCAAGTTTTGCAGGACACGATGTACGAGACAACTTCGTTTCAGGTGAAGTTGCGATGGCACTTGATTGGGCTGATATGGGTGTTCATGCTGTTGATTCACCTGTTTCCATTGTCAGAGACAAAGTAGGATATGCTCAAATTCCTGGAAGTAATGAAGTTTATAATTCACACACCCATACGTGGGATAAGCGCCTCAATATGGTCTCTTCCATTAGTGGCAATTGGATGTTTCTTGTCAATAAAAACTCACAACATAAAGACCTTGCTTTTGCTTTTGCAGCGCATATGACTTCAGCAGAACTCACTAAAAAGCTCACTGCTACAAGTGGTATAGCAGTCAACCCTTCACGGTATTCACATTTCAAAGACCCAGAAATGTGGAATAAGAGTGGATTTTCCACTCAATCTGCTAAAGCTTATCTTGATACTATCACTACTTCACTAGCCAATCCTAATGTAGAATATGACATTACAATAGCAGGAGCTGGACGATATTATCAAGTAGCTGATACGTATATCTATAAAGCCTTAACCCACCAAATGAGCCCACAAATAGCCCTTGATACCATTGCACAAGAGTGGGATAAAATCACCGATGAAATGGGACGAGAAAACCAAATCGCATCTTATAAAGCTGCTTTGAATTTACGATGAAAACAATTAAAATACAGCGCCTTGCTTTTTATGGTTTTTTTGCTTTACTCCTAGGCTCAATTATTAGTGGCACGATGCTTATTCGTCTACTCTTAAACTATGAAACGATTAAAGAGCAACAGCAAAGTACGAAAAGCTCCTATGAGGCACTTTCTACTTTTAAATACAACACTGAGCACCTTTTAGTTACGACTAATTTACTCAAAGATGCTCAAACATGGCATAGTTCATTTGCCATTTTTAAAGAACATTTTACCAAATTACATCAATTAGAATTTGCCAATAGCGATGACTTGGAAAATTTAGTTGATCATATCGAACAAGAGATGAAAACGATAGATACGCAACTCAAAAACCCTCTTTTCAGTGATAAAAATATTATGGAAAAGTCACTGCTTAGACGACTTGGTGAAGGTCTTAATACAAATGAGACCAGTTTATATTATATTGCAATTCGTAATTTGAGTAATAGTATCGATTTTCTTCAACAATATGAAAATTTCTTACTCAAAGAACTACAATATTTAGATGAACTCAATCAAAAAATGGGTAATGAAAAATTAGATGGTACTAAGCAAATGCTGATTGCTGTGCCTTTAGTTGCATTTTTCACAACACTCTTAGTCGGTATCATTTTATGGTATATGATAGGAAAGATAGAGCTAAAATTGCAAAATCATAGTAAAACCTTAGACTATATTGCACACCATGATCACCTTACAAAACTTGCAAATCGTGCACAATTTATAGAAAAATTAGAAAAAACACTTCATGAAGCACGTCTAACAAAAGGCCTACATGTTGGGCTTATTTTTATGGATCTTGATCGCTTTAAAGAGATTAACGATTCATTTGGACATAGTGTGGGAGATATGGTCTTATGCGAAATTGCAAAAAGGCTCACAGAGTGCATCCCAGCAGATTGCTTAATCTCACGCTTAGGAGGAGACGAATTTACCGTTATCGTTCAAAGTTACGACAATAAACCCATTGAAAAAATAGCGCGATCTATGGTATGGGTGAGCCAACAACCTATTTTAGTCAAAGAGACTGAGATTTATCTAACATGTAGTATTGGCATTAGTCTTTTCCCTCTTGATGCAAATGATGCAGAATCAATGCTTCGTAATGCTGATACCGCAATGTATCAAGCTAAAGATGAAGGTAAAAACAACTTCAAATTTTACAATCAAGCGATGACTGAAGCCTCCATTGCTAAAGTGCAGATGGAAAGTCATCTTCGTAAAGCTATTGAAAAAGGTGAATTTAGCCTGCATTACCAACCTCAAATTGATATTATTACAGGCTCTATCATAGGCTCAGAAGTACTTCTTCGCTGGCGTAATGAAACTTTAGGCGATGTATCTCCTGCTATTTTTATTCCCTTGGCTGAAGAAACTACAATGATTTTTTCTATTGGTAATTGGGTCTTAGAAGAGGCTTTTAAACAACAAGCACAATGGATTCAAGCAGGACTTCATCCTGGACTTATTGCAATTAATATTGCCTCTAAGCAGATCTATCATACTGATTTGGTGAGCATCATCACTACTTTATTACAAAAGTATGCTCTTGACCCCCATATGATTGAACTTGAAATTACAGAGCGCATTATCGTTGAAAATCCAACCAGTGCAATCCATATCTTAAATACATTACGCACTATGGGAATACGTATTTCGATCGATGACTTTGGAACAGGTTATTCTTCTTTGTCTTATCTCAAACAACTTCCTATTGATAAAATCAAAATCGACCAATCCTTTATAAGAGGTATCCCTGAACAAAATGATGATGCACAAATTGTTAGCACAATTATCCATCTTGCCTATGGGCTTGGACTTAGTGTTATTGCTGAAGGAGTAGAAACTCAAGCACAATGTGAGTTTCTTAAAGCTAGTAATTGTCGCGAAATTCAAGGTTATCTTTACAGCAAACCTCTTAGCGCAAAAAACTTTGAACAATTTCTCACACATTTTACACTCCAAGCAAGTGAAAAACCTTCACGTATCTTTCTCTAAATTAAATGCATTCATTTACGCTTAACTCTTGTTTTAAATCTTGATTTAAATTCATTATTGATTTATAAATTTATTATAATTTTAATTTTATGCTATAGAGCCACTTGCAGATTCCAAAAATCAACTCTTAATTTAAGGCTATTGGAAGTTTAAAAAAGGCTCATAAAAGCCGAGTTTCACGATGTTTTAGGTAAAATTAGTTATCAAAAAAACAAACCAA
>JAQUVE010000147.1 GCA_028693565.1 Sulfurospirillaceae bacterium
AATAAACACCCTGATGTTGCTCCCGCAGTTGATAGAGTCACAATTCATATTTTACCTTATTGGGAAGATAAACCAATTGCAGTAGACAAAGCCCTTATGCATGTAAAGGACATCCGTACTTTAATGACGCAAAAAATTCCTGATAAAGAAATTGTGATCGGAGAGACAGGGTGGCCAAGTCATGGGCGTATGCGTGAAATGGCATTACCAAGTCCACAAAACCAAGCTATTTTTACGAGAAATTTTGTAAAAATGGCAGAAGAGGAAGGGTGGAAGTATAACTTTATTGAAGCTTTTGACCAACCATGGAAACGTGTTGATGAAGGTGCGGCAGGAGGCTATTGGGGCTTGTTTGATGCAAATCGAGCAGATAAACATGTCCTTCATGGGTATATTTCTAATTTTCCAAATGCTTTGTGGCTCTTTTTGGCGAGTTTTATCTTAACACTCATAGGATTGATATGGCTCATAAAAGAACAAACGTGTGCATGTAAAAAAGTGCCAGTTCTTTTTTTAACGCTGTTTGCAGGCTCGGTAGGGCTGGTGTGGCAAACCAATACGTATCTTCTAACAGCCCGTGATATTTTTGAATACGGTTGGGCTGTTGTATGTATAGTTGTTTCTTTTCTTTTGTGGTCTGAATTGATACGTTTTGTTATCACTGAAGAGAGCCAACGGCGCGGTTCGATGAATGGTGCTATTGCTTTTTTAGTGCGCCATAAGCATTGGAATGAGCATACGTTCAAAGACCTCTTGCACCTTTTGAGTGTAAGCTTGGTTTTGGTCATGGCAATTGCTATGGCTTTTGATGGTAGGTATCGTGATTTTGAGTTAGGTACCATTGGTATTATCGCCTTTTGCTATTTTATTTTTTTTGTTGCAGGTGTTCGCCTCAATGAAAATTCTATTTTAGAAAAAACGAGTGGATTGATGCTTTTTATTGCCGCTTTATTTGTTCTCTCACACGAGAGTGCTCGAAACAGCTTTGCATTGAATTGGGTTGTATTAGTTGTTTTATTGGGTACTGCTTTGTGGATGACAAAGGAGAGATTGTGTGGATTAACTAACACCATAATAATTCTTGCGGCTTTTGGATTTTTATGGTGGGCTCTTAAAACACAGGTGTATGTTAATGAAACTTTGGTTGAGGTGTGCGCACTCTCTCCCAATAGTTTTATTTGCCAGTTACGTTTTTGGTTAAGTAAAGCTGTATATAACGATATGGCTGGTTGGTTAGGATTACTTTTAGTTGTTTTTAGTTTGATGCGAGGTACTTATTTTTTAGCTTTAATGGCAATGAGCCTAAGTTTAAGTTCTTTACTTCTTTTTCACGGAACTATGGGTGCAATTGTTTTTGTACTTGGTTGGTGGGTTGTTGGATACAGGATTAATAATAGCCTTTAGATTTTTTGGATAAAATAAGACCATTTTAAAGAAACATAGGATGAATGTATGGATGTTAGAGCTGAATTTTTAAAGTTTTTTGAACAAAAGGGACACAAGATTATTGAGAGTTCTCCACTTGTGCCTGAAGATGCAACATTGTTATTTACTAATGCAGGAATGGTGCCTTTTAAAAGTGTTTTTACAGGGGAAATCCCTCGTCCAAATCCACCGCGTGCAACAACATGTCAAACATGTATTCGTGCTGGTGGTAAACACAATGACCTGGATAATGTTGGTTATACTGCTCGACATCATACCTTTTTTGAGATGCTGGGTAACTTTTCCTTTGGTGATTATTTTAAAGAAGATGCTATTGCTCATGCATGGGAATTTGTCACAGAGGTATTAAAATTACCTAAAGAAAAACTTTGGGTTACGGTGCATGAAAGTGATGATGAGGCTGAGGAAATTTGGAAAAAGCATATCGATGCCAGTCGTATTATGCGTTTTGGAGATAAAGACAATTTTTGGCAAATGGGTGATACAGGACCGTGTGGACCATGCAGTGAAATTTTTATTGACCAAGGGGCTGAGAACTTTAATACGCCAGAAGATTACATGGGCGGCGACGGTGATAGATTTTTAGAAATTTGGAATCTTGTTTTTATGCAGTATGAACGTGATAAAGCAGGCGTATTGCATCCATTGCCAAAGCCTTCGATTGATACAGGTATGGGATTAGAGCGTGTAACGGCTGTGAAAGAGGGCGTTTTTAGTAACTATGACTCTTCATTATTTATACCGTTGACTGACAAAGTAGCTGAGCTGTGTGGGAAACCTTACGTATATGCTACGGGAGCTAGTTACCGCGTTATTGCTGATCATATTCGTGCTGTTTCATTTTTATTGGCACAAGGTACAACGTTTGGTCGTGTAGGACGAGGGTATGTTCTCAGACGGGTACTGAGACGTGCCGTTCGTCATGGGTATCTTTTGGGAATTCATAAACCATTTATGTATCTCCTTTTGGACACATTATGTGAATTGATGGGAAAACAATACCCTTATCTTGTAGCGAAAAAAGAGGTTATTGCGGAGCAAATCAAAAATGAAGAAGAGAGCTTTCTTTCAACAATTGCTTCAGGGTTAGAGCTTTTTGAAAAAGAGTTGTTACATACAAAAGATATTTTTAGTGGTGAAGTTGCTTTTAAACTTTATGATACCTACGGTTTTCCTTTGGACTTAACGGCAGATATGCTTAGGGAAAAAGGGCTTAGTGTTAATGAAGCAGAGTTTGAAGCGCTGATGGCAGAACAAAAAGCGCGTTCTAAGGCTTCATGGAAAGGTAGTGGAGATAGTGCAACGCAAGGTGATTTTAAACCATTGTTGGAAAAATTTGGTATCAATAGTTTTGTTGGATACACTCAAAAAACAACAAATTCTAAAGTATTAGCACTCTTGGATGAAAATTTCAAAGAGGTGCAGAGTTTAGAAGAAAATGGTTGGGTGATGTTTGATCATACCCCACTGTATGCGATGAGTGGTGGACAGTGCGGTGATAGCGGTAGCATCGAAGGTTATGGTGTAGTGCTTGATACTAAGAAATTTTTTGATCTCAATTTAGCATTAGTAGAGATTGAAAAGCCATTGTACGTGAATGATGTTGTGACGATACGTGTTGATACTTCGAGACAAGAGATTGAAAAACACCATAGCGCAACGCACCTCCTTCACAGTGCACTACGCAAAATTTTAGGTGAGCATGTTAGTCAAGCAGGTAGTTTAGTTGAAAAAGATAGACTTCGTTTCGACTTTTCACATCCTAAAGCGATGAGTCATGAAGAGATAGCACAAGTGGAAGCTTTTGTTAACCGTGTGATTGCAAGCGGCGTTGATGGTGAAACAAAGGTTATGAATATCGCAGAAGCTAAAAACAGCGGAGCAATGGCTCTTTTTGGTGAAAAGTATGGCGATGAGGTACGTGTGGTTAGTTTTGGTGACGCAAGTGTTGAATTATGCGGTGGAACACACGTCAGTAATGTAGCAAAAATTGGAAGTTTTTTCATTCAAAAAGAGAGTGGTGTGAGTGCGGGTGTTAGACGTATTGAAGCTATTTGTGGAGCGAGTGCGCTAGAGTATGCTCAAAGTTTGAGGACAGAATTAGAAGGGATCAAAGAGAGCGTTAAACACAAAGAACCAATAATTGGTATTAATCGTTTAAAAGAAGAGATCAAAACTTTAAAGGCTGAAGTTGAATCTTTAAGTGCCCATGCAGGCAAAGCAGTTGAATCTTTGCAGATTAATGGTATTGAACTGATTGTTGATGTTTTAGGCGCTGGAGACATAAAGGCACGTATTGATGATTTAAAAAATGAAAAAGATGCTGTTGCTGTATTATTGTTTCAAGTTAAAGATGATAAAGTCACTATTGCTGCAGGTATTAAAAATGCACCAGTGAAAGCAGGATCTTGGATTAAAGAAGTTGCTCCAATTGTTGGTGGAGGCGGCGGCGGAAGAGATGATTTTGCACAAGCAGGCGGACGTGATGCTAGCAAAATTGAAGAAGCGAAGGCGCATGCAATTGCTTATGCAACTACATTACTTCAGGGTGCGTAATGAGAGATTTTTTTATACATATGTTTAATGACTATGGGAGAATCGTTGTTTTTTTACATATTATAAGTGCATGTTTATTGATTGGAAGCATGTTTGTGTTGCGTTTTGTAATACAACCAGTAGAAGTGGATATCGAAGACTCAAAGCTTAAATTTGGCAGTTGTCTTAAAATGATGAAACGTTATATTATTTTTTTACTACCCGTTATGTTGGTGATTGCTTTGACATCAGTTTTTATGAATTTAGGACTGGGCTTTAAAAATGGTAACCCTGCAACATATGTGATGATACACACTAAAGAAGCATTGTGGACATTTATTGCATTTAACTTTGTATACATGTACTTTAAATACTTAAAAGCCAAAAAAGGCTTTGAAACAGAAAACTATATCGAAGTGGAAGAAAATATGATCCTTATGGTGCGTTATTTGATTCCCATGAATTTAGTTTCAGCTTTAATTTCAGTCTATTTTGGCGTAATTTTGCGAGGTTATTAAACGTGCAACCTATTGTTTTAGGCTCAAGTTCTATCACACGAGCTCAAATATTGACCTCGTTTAATATCCCTTTTATCCAACGTCCTTGTGATTTTGATGAAGAGAGTTTATCTTATAGCAATCCTGCCCATTTTGTCTATCATGCAACCAAAGGTAAGATGCAACGTTATTTAGAGTCGTGGGATTTGGAAATACCTGTCTTATGTGCTGATACAGTTGTGACTGCCAAGGGTGAGATATTGCGAAAAGCTAAAGATGTGAAAGATGCTCGCAGAATTTTAATGGCACAAAGTGGAAATACTGTCAGTATCCTGACATGTATGATTTATAAATCTCAAACGTCTGAATTGATAGATCTCTCTTCGACGGATTATCTTTTTGCGCCTTTTGATGAAGAGGCGTTAGACCTCTACCTTCATGGGAATGAGTGGAAAGGCAAAGCAGGTGCTTGTATGGTTGAGGGGTTTTGTAAGTCTTACATTAAGTCAGTTAAGGGCTTAGAGAGTACGGCGATGGGTTTAAGCGTTGAAAAACTGCTTCCTTTTTTAAGATAGGCGTTCATGTATCATAACGAGCTTAATGCATTGCAAAAAGCACACCGCTATCGTAGCCGAACGCTTTATGATGAAGCTTTAATCGATTTTGGTTCTAATGACTATCTAGGATTTGCTGAGTCTAAAACACTTTTTGATCGTGCGGTTACGCAAGTATCAATGTACCGCTCCCATGCTCCTAAAGCTTCTTTACTTGTTAATGGCTACCATCCAATCCACAAGGAATTTGAAGATTTTTTAATACGCCAAAATGGTTTTGAAGCTGCCATTGTATGTGGCAGTGGATTTTTAGCTAACTTTTCATTGATTGAAGCGTTACCACGTAAAAAAGATATTCTAATATTGGATGAAGAATACCACGCGAGTGGGATGATAGCCTCCAAAACGATAGATGCTAAAGTTGTTATGTGTCGACATAACGATGCAGAACATTTAGATACGCTTTTAAAATCTCATACGTATCAACGTGCTATTGTCGCTGTTGAGGGGATTTATTCGATGAGTGGCGATTTGCTCAATCGAGAAATGATAAGTGTAGCAGACACCCATAATGCGTTATTGATCGTTGACGAGGCTCATAGTGTTGGTATAGTAGGCGAAAATTTGAGGGGAGTATTTGAGCTTTTTGGTATTACCCCTAAAGAG
>JAQUVE010000148.1 GCA_028693565.1 Sulfurospirillaceae bacterium
ATTGTATTTGTATGTTCAGAAAGTTTAGTATATAAAAATTGACTCTCTTGTAATTGGCGATTTTTGCGCCACAAAGAAAATAACACATAGCCTAGTAAGAAAAGTAGGATGTTGCTAAAAATAATAATAAAAATACGGTAGTTGTCCCAAATGTCCCATAAGTTTAAAAGTGGCTTTTCATCAAAAGGAGGTAATCGCATCGTTCGTAACATCTCTTCTAGTGCGAGGTAATTAGAAGGAATGTTAAAGCCATAAATTTGCATTGTTTTCATGGTTGTTTGATTTTCTTCAACCCGAAAAAGAATGGAAACGACTTTGCGCGCAAGATTTTCATTGACATGTGTTAATGCGGAAAATGGCCATTCAGGATAGAGAGATGTAGAGAGACGTACAGGAAAAATTGGTGTGTTCGGGGCTTGAATAATTTTGAAATCATTTAATGAGATAAGGTTTTCTTGCGCCATTTTTTCGAGCACACCCGTTCGCACAAAACCTACATCGACTTGATGAGAAAGAACTTTTTGTACGACATTATCATGGGGAAGTCCTGTGAGAGAAAGAGTCATATCGTGAGGAAAATGAATGTTGTTTTTTAAAAGCTCATACGTTTGCATCTGGTAGCCACCCAGTGAAACTTTATTGACAGCGGCGATACGCTTACCCTTAAGATCTTGCAGCGTGTTAATGGATGTATTATCACTTCTTGTAAAAATAACACCACCAAAAGAGGTTGTTTTGATTCCATTTTCTTCCACAGCAAGCGTTGCAAGTGGAGAGCTTAGGCTAAAACGGTGTTTTAAAAAAATATAATGCCCAGAGTTGGTGAGTATAAAGTCTAGTTCTTTTTGTGCTATGGCTTCGCTCATCTCTGAGTATGTGAGCGCTTCAATGACAAAATCATAATTGGGTAGTTTGTCTTTGAGGAGGTCTGCTAAAGGTCTCCATTGTTGTAAGGTTTGCAACTTTGGACGGTATGCGAGTACACCAATTCTCACCAGTGGCTGTGAGTAGGGCTGAAGTGTCTCTTCTTCTGGTCCTTGTGCCAGCAAAGGTGTTAAAAGTATGAGTGTTATGAATACTACAATAGTAGAAAGTATACGTTTTAAACCCATTTTAAACCCTTGAATACATAGCAATATTAAAAGAAATGCCCCATCTGCTCTTTTTTTGTCTTAAGATACTCTTCGTTAAATCGGTTTGATTCTATGACAACGGGAACGCGTTTAGCGATATGGATACCTTTCATCCCTTCCATCTTGCGAGGATTATTTGTTAACAGCTGAATACTTTTCACGCCAAAATGCTCTAATATAAATTCAACTACCTCATAGGTGCGCTCATCAGCTTTAAAACCGAGTTGATGGTTGGCTTCAATGGTGTCAAAGCCTTTATCTTGTAAAGCATAGGCATTGACTTTATTAAGAAGCCCGATATTTCGTCCTTCTTGCCGTAAATAGATGACCATACCACCTTCTTTTTCAATCATATTAAGTGCAAATTCAAGTTGGTCACGGCAATCACATTTAAGACTTCCGATCGTATCTCCTGTTAAGCACTCACTGTGAATACGTACCAAAGGGGTTGTTTGTAAAGGTTCTTTAAAGATAACAAGATG
This sequence comes from Sulfurospirillaceae bacterium, assembly GCA_028693565.1. Lineage (GTDB taxonomy): Bacteria > Campylobacterota > Campylobacteria > Campylobacterales > Sulfurospirillaceae > Sulfurospirillum. Next base: position 1,616 of record JAQUVE010000148.1, read on the forward strand.
CTCTTTAATGCCCTCTTTAAAGGATTGGATTTTAAAGTTTCCAAAGCGAGAAGGGAGGTTGGCGACATCCGAAATTTCAATTTTCATTTTCTTTTATATCCAGTTATGCTAAAATCATTATTTTTTATAAAACACTATTTTAACGAAGATAAGGCAAAAAAATGTTTAAGAGATTTAGAAGACTAAGAATGAACGCTACGCTTCGCTCTTTGGTTCGTGAAACAACATTGAGTGTAGATGATTTTATCTATCCGTTGTTTGCTAAAAGTGGTACAGGTATTAAAAAAGAGATTGGCTCGATGCCAGGTGTTTATCAGATGAGCATTGATGAAATCCTCAAAGAGTGTCAGACGCTTCAAGATTTAGGACTTAACTCCATTATTTTATTTGGCATTCCTGAAGTAAAAGATAGTATTGGAAGCGATGCTTTGTGCGACCATGGCATTATTGCGAGTACCATTCGTGCTATTAAAAAAAGCTTTCCACAAATGTTTGTGGTCACTGATCTTTGCTTTTGTGAATTTACTGACCATGGACATTGTGGTATTTTAGATATGGAACACGAAAGTGTTAATAACGATGCTACGTTGGAAATTTTAGCCAAGCAAGCTCTTGTTCACGCCCATGCAGGGGCTGACATGATTGCACCAAGTGGCATGATGGATGGCATGATTGAAACACTACGCGAGGCGCTTGACGATGAAGGATTTATCAATCTTCCGATTATGAGTTACTCAACGAAATTTGCCAGTGCCTATTATGGACCATTTCGTGATGTCGCTGAATCGGCTCCTAGCTTTGGTGATCGAAAAACCTATCAAATGGATCCTGCAAATCGTAAAGAAGCTATTGCTGAATCGGTTGAAGATGAGATGCAAGGCGCAGATATTTTGATGGTTAAACCCGCACTTGCGTATTTGGATATTATTCGTGATGTGCGCAATGCAACATCAACACCTCTGTGTGTGTATAACGTAAGTGGTGAGTATGCGATGCTTAAAGCTGCAGCAAAAGCTGGTGTAATTGATTATGAGCGTGTGATGATGGAGACAATGATTGCGTTTAAAAGAGCAGGGGCTGACATCATTATTAGCTACCACGCAAAAGAAGTAGCTGAAATTTTAAGGAGAAAGTAAAATGCGACATTTTTTAACACTCAAAGATTTTACAAAAGAGGAAATCTTAGAGATTATTGATCTAGCAATAAAGATTAAAAAGCAGACTAAAAAAGGTAAATTAAAGCCTTACTTGAAAGATCAAACGCTAGGAATGATTTTTGAAAAAAGCTCAACTAGAACCCGAGTGAGTTTTGAAGTGGGTATCCATCAATTGGGAGGTAAAGGACTTTTTCTCTCTTCCAATGATTTGCAACTAGGACGTGGTGAACCGATGAAAGATACAGCACGTGTGATTAGTCGCATGGTGGATATGGTGATGATTCGTACGTTTTCACAAAGTATTTTAGAAGAGTTTGCGATGTACTCTAAAGTACCCGTTATCAGTGGATTGAGTGATTCGTATCATCCAGTACAATTGATGGCAGATTATATGACAATGGTAGAATATGGCAAAGATGTCAACCCCATCGTAGCGTATGTCGGTGATGGAAACAATATGACCCATTCGTGGTTGATGCTTGCTTCAAAGCTAGGCTTTGAATTGCGCATTGCAACACCCGTAGGGTATGAAGTGCATTCGGATATTTTAAGTGACGCTTTGCAATTTGCTGAGATAAGTGGTGCAAAAATTATCATTGGACATGATCCCAAAAAAGCCATTAAAGGAGCCACTGTTGTGACGACAGATACGTGGGTTTCCATGGGGCAAGAAGCTGAAAAAGCAAAGCGATTGGAAGATTTTAAAGGGTACATGGTCGATGATGCGATGATGGCACTTGCAGCTGAGGGAGCAATGTTTTTACACTGTTTACCAGCATACCGCGATTATGAAGTCAGTGAGTCAGTTTTTGAAGCGCATGCCGATGAAATTTTTGATGAAGCTGAAAATAGACTTCATGCGCAAAAAGGTGTGATGGTTTGGTTGGACGAACATCGGGATAATTAATGGTAAAAAAACGAAAAAAAGAGTACAGCATGATAGATAAAATTTCAAAAAGTTTGCAATTAAGCAACCATAAAGAACAAACAGTTTTAGAGATGCATGCCAGTGAAGATGAGAATGTTAAAACATTGCGTTTAAAAAGAGGAAGCTGGAAGAGCAAAAAAGAGCCTTGGCTTGTGATTGATGACAATCAAAAAGTACATGCTCTTATTTCAATGGATGCAATGCATAAAATTGTTGAAAATTTTAAACAAATGGAACAAGATGCTTTTGCCTTAAAGTTGGAAAAAAGTATTTTACAGCAGTTACCTATTGACTTTCAAGATGTGTGGACTGTTGCGATGAAAGAAGTGCAAAAGAGCAAAAAAACAGAGATTAATTTTGATCGTTTAATTAAAAAAATTAAACAAGAGCATCCCAATCTTTTTTTAAATTTAAAAGATTTTTATATGCCAGAAGGCATTACGATGATGCAATCATTTGAGAGCGAATAAAGGGTATACAATGATAGATTTTGAAAAGTTTTCAAAGTACTCAAAAGCGGGTCCTAGGTATACCAGTTATCCTACGGCTCCAGAATTTAACGAGCGCTTTGATGCTTCAAGTTATGTGAAAATTTTAGAGAATCAAGATAAAAATAGACAACTTTCACTCTATTTTCATCTGCCTTTTTGCCGAAGTGCTTGTTATTTTTGTGGGTGCAATGTGGTTTTTACGAGTAAAGAAGATAAAAAAGATAGGTATATTGACTATTTAAAGAAAGAGTTAGAACTACTTTCAAAGCATCTTGATACATCGCGCGAAGTGATTCAGATGCATTTTGGTGGTGGCACACCAACTTTTTTTAGTGCACCACAGTTAGAATCTATCATCGGTGCTATTAAACACCATTTTAAAAACTTTGCAGATGATGCTGAGATCAGTTGTGAAATAGACCCTCGTTTTTTAACGCAAGAACAATTAAATGTGCTAACAAGTCATGGCTTTAATCGTATCAGCTACGGGGTTCAAGATTTTAATGATGAGGTGCAACAAGCCATTCATCGTATTCAACCGTATGAAGTGACTCAAAACGCAGTTGAAATGGCAAGAAAAGCAGGAATCAAGTCGATTAATATGGATTTGATTTATGGGCTTCCGTATCAGAGTTTAGAGAGCTTTAAAGAGACGCTTACTAAAGCGTTGAGTCTTCAACCCAATCGTTTTGCTATTTTCAATTATGCGCACGTACCATGGATGAAAAAAACGATGCGTAAGATTGATGAGACAACACTGCCACATCCGAGTACAAAGCTATCTATTATGCGCCATACGATAGATTATTTAGAAGCCAATGGGTATAAAATGATTGGAATGGATCATTTTGCAAAGCCCGATGACGAGCTTTTTTTGGCAATTGAAAAAGGGGAGTTACACCGTAATTTTCAAGGCTATACCACTAAAGGTGGAGCGGACCTCATTGGTATTGGTTTGACAAGTATTGGTGAAGGGCTCAATCATTATGTACAAAATTTTAAAGAGATGGATGCGTATGAAGAGGCGATAGATGCAGGTGTATTGCCTGTGCATCGAGGACTTACGCTAAGCGATGATGACGTGCTTCGAAAAGCCGTTATCATGGAGATGATGAGTAATTTCAAGCTTAATATTGCGGGCATTGAACAAAACTTTGGGATTGATTTTTTTGACTATTTTGCCGATGCCATAGCTGCCCTTGCACCGTTTGTTGAAGAAGATTTAGTCATGATCGATAAAGTGGGTAAAAAAATTCTTGTCAATACCACAGGGACACTGCTTATTCGTAACATAGTAATGCCTTTTGATGCGTATCTGAAAAAAATTCCTGAAGATAAACGACGCTTCAGTAAGACGGTGTAAAGATGTTTAAATTTAATGTAACGAGTGACGCGTGTGTTAAATGCGGAAAGTGTATCCCTGTATGTACGATTCATGAAGTTAACCGAGATGAAGTTACAAGTCCAAGAGGTTTTATAGACC
>JAQUVE010000149.1 GCA_028693565.1 Sulfurospirillaceae bacterium
TGTGCTCTTCCGATCTGAAACTATTGTGCTTGGCGGAGCTGGCAATGTGGTAAATAATCTCGTAAGCTTAGGTGCAAGTGTCAGTGTTTTGAGTGTTGTGGGGGACGATGCCAACGGGCAGGAACTTTTTTTGATGCTTCAAAATCTAGGAGTGGATGCTCGTGGTGTTATCCAACAAAAAGGACGTAAAACCAGTAAAAAAAGCCGTGTAATCGCCTCGCATCAACAAGTAGTACGCTACGATAGTGAATCAAAAGAAGCGATTACGACACTTTGTGAGGAGCAGCTTTTAGAACAAGCGCAAACGATGATGGCCAACGTAGATGTGATATTGCTTTCAGATTATGGCAAAGGTGTTTTGACATCACGTGTGACGTCTCAGCTTATAGCCCTCGCACAGCAGTATCAAAAGCGTATTTTAGTAGACCCAAAAGGGGATGATTATCGCAAATACAGTGGTGCTACGCTCATTACACCCAATAAAAAAGAGGCAAGTATCGCTTCAAAAATTGCTATTGTGGATGATCAAAGCTTGCAAGAAGCGGGTCATTTTTTAAAACAAAGTCTTGCTTTAGAGTATGCTATTGTCACGCTTTCAGAAGATGGAATGGCCATATTTGGGGAAAAATTTGAAAAGATACCAACGGTTGCACGAGAAGTGTATGATGTAACGGGTGCAGGCGATACCGTATTGGCTAGTTTAGGATACGCTCTGGCGTGTGGCTTAAATGTACAAGAAGCAGCTTCGTTTTCCAATAAAGCTGCGGCGGTTGTGGTCGGTAAACTTGGTAGTGCGACGGCAAGCTTAGATGAAGTTGATGCGTATGAACATAGCCTCGCTAAAGCTACAGTACAGAGTAAAATCAAAACAAAAGAGGAGATGGTTCGTTTACTGAGCCACACAAAAAATCAAAACATTGTTTTTACCAATGGCTGTTTTGATATTTTACATGTAGGGCATGTGAAGTATTTGGAAGTTGCTAAAAGTTTTGGAGATATTTTGATTGTTGGTTTAAATTCAGACCATTCCATAACGCGTCTTAAGGGGAAAGACAGACCTATTAATACACTTGAAGATAGAGCTTATATATTAGCAGGCCTTGAATCAGTCAATTTTGTGGTTGCCTTTGAAGAAGATACGCCTCTAACGCTGATTACAGCGCTGAAACCAGATATTTTAGTAAAAGGTGCAGATTATGAAGGTAAAGAGGTTGTGGGAAGTGATGTAGCCAAAGAGGTACGATTGGTAGCGTTTGTTGAAGGAAAAAGCACGACAAATATCATTAAAAAGGTACAAATGCCATGATGGAGATGATACATAAAGAGATCAATGCCCATAAAGAAGCGCTTGAAAAAACAGTAGAGTGCTTGCAAAGTCATATTTATACCGCATGTGTGATTGCCACGGAGACAATTAAAAAAGGCAATAAAATTTTGATTTTTGGTAATGGCGGTAGTGCCGCCGATGCGCAACATATCGCAGCAGAACTAAGTGGACGCTATAAATGTGAACGAAGGGGTCTGCCTGCGATCGCCTTAACCACTGATACATCTGTATTAACAGCTGTTGGAAATGATTTTGGGTTTGATAGAATTTTTGATCGTCAAGTGGAAGCACTAGCGCAAAAAGGTGATTTACTGATTGGAATTTCAACAAGTGGTTGCAGTAAAAATGTTCTACGAGCTTTAAGTTTGGGGCAACATATGGGCTGTAAAACGATAGGGTTTAGCGGGCGAGATGGTGGTGTCATGGGTGAATTTTGTGACGTTAATATAGTGATTCCAAGTGATGATACACCTCGTATTCAAGAGATGCATGGCATGATAGGGCATATTATTTGCCAAGCCATAGACACATGGATGAGTTCAGAAAAGGAGTCAAAATAGATGTTTTCAATAGTCATACCTGTTTTTAATGAAGAAGGATCTCTTTACGAATTGGTCGAAAGAATTCAAGCGGTTACCCAAGAGATTGCAAAGCCTTTTGAAATTCTTTTTATTAATGATGGAAGTACGGATAAGAGCCAAGAAGTTATCGAAGAACTGAGTGCGCGATATGCGTATATTCATTATATGACATTTCGTAAAAATTTTGGAAAATCAGCCGCATTGAATGCTGGGTTTAAACATGTCCAATATGACATTATTTTTACAATGGATGCTGATTTACAAGATGATCCTATTGAGATACCACGCTTTTTAGCAGAGATAGAAAATGGCTACGACCTTGTGACAGGTTGGAAAGAAAACAGGCTTGATCCTAAAGAAAAAACGATTCCATCAAAACTCTTTAATGCAATGACATCAAAGATGAGTGGACTCAAATTGAATGATTATAATTGTGGATTTAAATGTTATCGTAAAGAAGTTTTAGATGAGGTTGATCTCTATGGTGAGCTCCATCGCTTTGTTCCTTTTTTGGCGCATAAAAAGGGGTTTAAAGTCAAAGAGATACCTGTGCTTCATCATGAACGAAAACATGGGGTGTCTAAATTTGGATGGGAGCGTTATGCAAGAGGCTTTTTTGACCTCCTAACGGTTGTTTTTATTACCAATTACATCAACCGACCTATGCACCTTTTCGGTGGCATTGGTTCTATGTTTTTTGGTTCAGGATTGGTTTTGTTTATGTATCTATTTTTTGGACGATGGATAGAAGGGCATTCTATTGGGTCAAGCCCACTTTTTTCAATTTCAATTTTTTTATTGGGAGCTGGAGTGCAGATATTTATCGTTGGCATGTTAGCCGAATTGATTGTCCACAATAAAGAAAGAGATAAAAAGAAAAGTTATTCGATAAAGAAAACAAATCTTGAAAATCGTTAAATTTTTCACAACGTCACTGCTAGCAACGGGGGTTGATTTTTGTCTCTATACGATACTCTTACTCTTCGCAACACCCGTTATATCGCATTTTATCAGTGCAACATGTGGTATGATTGTTAATTTTATCTTGCAAAAAAAATTTGTTTTTACACTCAATCGAGCACTCAAAGTTTCTTTTATATTATCGCTTTGTTTTTCGGTCGGGGGCATTTTTTTAGGAGCTGGCATTATTTATGGTTTGACCCAATGGAGCTTTTTCCTAACCTATCCACTAATCGCCAAAATAGTGGCGATAGGAGTCGTCTTTTTTTATAATTATCAAACGAAAAAAATAGCATTTGGAGATCGATAAATGGTGGGTTTTATAACGCAACGCTTTGGCTGGTTTATCGTAGGTTATTTTGCTTTACAAGTCATAATACGACTACTGACAACCCATATCGCAGTGCTAGATGAGTCTGAACAGATTATGCTGACACAGTATTTTAGTTGGGGGTATAATGAACAACCCCCATTATATACATGGATACAAATGGGGGTTTTTAAGCTGACAGGCATCTCTATTTTTGGACTTTCACTTTTAAAAAATACTCTTTTATGTATGAGCTATTTATGTGTTTATAACCTTGGTATTTTATTTACGGAAGATAAACTAAAATCTTCTTTAGGGGCACTATCGCTTTTTTTACTTCCTCAGATGGTTTGGGATGCACAAGTAGACCAGACGCATACGGTTTTTTTAACAACAGCAACCCTAATCAGTGTCTATCTCTTTTTTTATATTGTTAAAAAAGAGGCAACACTGTGGCATTTTGTCTTATTTGGTTTAATTTCAGGGGTTGGATTATTGGCTAAATACAACTTTGTGCTTGTTTTGATCGCATTGGGTTTTGTTGCTCTTTGGTTACCACAGTATCGCAAGAAGTTTTATGTACGGTATTTGTTGCTTTCAGCCAGTGTTGCTTTTTGTATGGTACTGCCCCATTTTGTATGGTTTATAACCCATTTGGACGTCGCAACGCACAGGACAGTTGAGCGTATGAATGTTGGTCATACGAGCAATATGATGATGAATTTTGCTAAAGGTAGTGGAGACCTTATGCTCTCTTTTGTCGCGTTTCTCTCACCTTTTTGGCTTATTTTTCTAGGTTTCTTTAGAAAAAATTTCACATGGTATCAAAGTGATGAAGCTAAAGCGCTCTTAGGCTATGTTGGAATAATCTTTATCTTTTTATTTGTGATGGTAGCACTTAGCGGAACGACACATATTAAAGAGCGGTGGTTACAGCCTTATTTAGTGCTGGTTCCTTTATTTCTTTTTTTACACATTAGCGTATCTTCTACTGATACAATCATTAAACGTTATAGTTTTGTAGCACTTATAGCGCCTATCATTGTTGCGCTTGTAGTGTTGATTCGTCCATGGCTTATTGACTTTAGGGGAAAACCAACAAGAGCAAGTTATCCATTTGAGCAACTCTCAACGCAGATACATGAAAAAATAGCGGTAGGTACTAAGACACTTATTTATGCTGAGGATAAATATATCGGTGGCAATATGAAGCTTTTTTTACCTTACGCTGATGTCATTACACCATCGTTACCAAATCAGCCTTATGCGTTAACTCAAACGGTTGTCGTTCTGTGGGAAACTCTTCAGCCAGTTAGCTTTCTTCAGTCATTGGCAGAGCACTATACATGTACAGATTACAAGGATACATTGCATTTTCAACATTCAAAAAAACTTACCTATACGGTTAATTACAAGATTTGTTCTAGAAATAATTAGCGTAATTGTACAGAATCATTGCGATCTTTGACGGAGTAGACAAGTATAAGAATAATCATAATAGAGCCAATATGGTTTCCTGACCAAATTGACCAGCTAGAAAGAGAGGAGAGGAAGATGGAAGCTAATGTCGCAACCATGGTTCCTTTGATTAAATACGATGTGCTTAATCCTGTGTAAAGTTCTTTGAGGAAAAAAAGAATAAAGAGTAAAAAACCACTCATTCCTACTAATCCTGTGTCCATGAGAATCTCAAGCCATATATTGTGAGGGTGTTTTGCAATATCAAGAAATTGGTCGCTCTGAGATAAAAAACCAGCACTTTTGATACCATTACCCATATAAGGACTTTGTAAAAAGAGTTCAAAAGATTTTTCATAGACATCAAAGCGACCACTCATTTGGTCACCTTTTTCAGTAAATGTCGTTTGAAAACTTTCCACTCTTTCTTGAATTTGTGGAGAGACATAAAAGCTAATCGATAATGATACGGTTATGGCTAGTAGGAAAAGTAAGCTATCTTTTGAAAAAACTTTAAAATGATTTTTAATAAAGACAAAAAGGGATAAAGAGATAACGGTTGCTAAAATAGCGGTTCTTGATGTCGAAGCGAGAATGCCAATGAGGGAGATAATAATGAGCACAGCTTTGATATTGGTTGGTTTTTGATAGTAGAGATAAAGGATAAAAGGCATCATCGCTGATGTAAATATTTCTCGTAGATGGTAACTATTCATTGGAGGTTTTAATTCATGCGTTTTGATGTAGAGTAAAGGGTCAAAATTATAGACAATACTCAATATCGTGATGATTTCCATAACAATGGAGCTTAAAAAAAGAATTTTAAGAGCAAGCATAAAATGGAGTTGTTTATTGTCAGAAAAAACATATAAATAAAGACTAGCCACCAATACACTATAGGAAGATAGAAAAAAAGTGGCA
>JAQUVE010000150.1 GCA_028693565.1 Sulfurospirillaceae bacterium
AAGAATTCGATATGTGAAAAATCTTCGATCTCTACCCAGCTTTTGTCTTTAACGCGGTTAACAAAAACGATTCATGCTACACTGCCTAAAGTGAGCAGGTAACTCACAATTTCCACACCCACAGCACCCGCTCCGATGATTCCTACACGCATTATTTTCCTTGTGTTAAAAATGCCATTATAGCACTCTTCTTAAGCTTGGAGATGGACAAAAAAATATCATTTTTCAAGAATAATGCGCCATTTTTCAATCAGGCATTCTAAAGAGCATGCGGCATTGGCAGGACTTGTGGAAGGAAGGGCCAAGATAGGGCGTTTGGTTTGAGGAAAGCTCAGTTTCATATAGAGTTGGTATGCTTTAGCGCCATTGGCAAAAATGTGTTCAATGGGAACTTGATGCAGCAACGTCTCGATGTCATTGGCTATCACCTCTTTGATGGAAGCATCACTGGAATTTTCAATGGTACAGCTTTGAATGACATCCCATAAAGCAATATGGTTGGCATGCAAAAAAGCTATCTTTTCATCAATACTTTTTGGAAGAGGCTTACATACAAGCGTACTGAGTACTTTCCAAAAACGGTTTTGCGGATGAGCATAATAAAATTGCTCTGCCCGTGAAGCGACAGAGGGGAAAGTACCTAAAATGAGTATTTTAGAATGAGGCGTAGTGATAGGGGAAAAGGTATGGCTTACTGTGTGCATTATTCTTCTTTAGTTTAAAGTTAGGGTGTAATCTCTTATTTTGAGCAAAGCGCAAACGCTTTTGCTCTAGTATTATATCAAAGGAGAGTCAATGCAGTATCACGCTCTTACTATGCATTCGTATCGTTCAGTTCGAATGCATACGCATTTTATGGATTGGGAACATCAACCAAAAGCTTTTAAAATTTACCCTTCTCATTACAGACGGATACCGTTGGAAAAAAGCAATGCGCTGCATCGCTTTATAATACTTATAGGGGGCATTACAGCACAAAAAAGTTACCCAGGAATGACGTACGCACTACGCACCAATCCGAGTGCTGGAGCCTTATATCCCACAGAAGTTTATGTGCAGATACGCGATGTTGAAGGTTTTGAAAATGGTATTTACCATGTCAATCCTTATGAGTCAGCGTTAGTGTTGCTGTATCCGTTAAATGTGGATGAAGGAGTAGAGAGTGCTTTAGGTCTCAAGTGTGTTGAAGGCTTTATTTTTCTTTTTTCAGCCCTTTATTACCGTTCCTCATGGAAGTATCGTGACCGAGCATTTCGCTATTGTTTAAACGATACGGGGCATATGCTAGGTGCACTAGAAGCATCGTGTTATGTAAGTGAACGAGAATATCGCATTGTGTATGATGGCGATAAAGGGATGCTTTCACGTGCTTTTGGGTTTGGATCTGAGGAGATGTATCTTTCGAGTGCTATTGTGGGTATTGAAAGCGAATTTTTATGCCAAACACTGCATATGCAATTACCTAATGTAGATGGCACGGGTACGTTTGAGCAAAATAGGCTTATCGAAGAGAGTTACAGGCAAACGTTGCATTTGCAGCAAAAAGTACAAAAAGAGAACGCTGTCTTTAATGTAGACAAAGAAGCATTATTACAAGCGATTTGGAAACGTCGATCTGTTCGAGAATTTAGTACTGCAAGTATGCGTGCAGAAGACTTTCAAACTATTTTAGCGTTTATCACACAACCGATTCCCTCAGATGTGGACGAAACGGTTGAAATATTCGCGGTGATTAACAAAGTGGAGGGCATGTGGCAAGGGTTATGGAAGGATGGCGTTTATCTTAAATCAGGTAATTTTGCGCAAAAAAGTGGTTATCTGTGTTTAGAACAAGCGCTTGGTGCATTCAGTGGTGTCACTTTCTTTCTGGTGGGATACAGTGAGCAAAACTATCAGGCAATGATGCAAAAAGCAGGTATTATTGGACATAGATTGTATCTTATTAGCGAGTGTTTAGGCTTAGGGTGCAGTGGTATTGGGGCGTATTATGATGAAGAAGTGGCAGAGTTTTTAGACACTAAGGGCATGATTCTTTATGCCCTTGCCGTTGGTAAGTAATTACTTTCCTAATAACGCTTTTTTTAAGCTTTCTTGAGCTGGTTTATCGCCCAACCAAATACCAAAGAGAGCTTGTTTAAAAGAAAGGCCAGCGATGCTGACACGCAAGGTATTGTTTTTATAAATTTTAACGCCAACATTGGGACTGTAGCGTAAGTCATATACATCACCAACAGCAATAGGTTCTTTAAAAATAGCAATAAACGTTTCAATTTGGTGTGCAATAGGCGCAGTTTTCCCTTCTGTAGCATTGATAAAACCTTCGCGTGTGGCTTCTTCCATCTTTTCACTGGTAATCAATGAGGAGATAATATGCAAGCTAATGCTCATAGGCTCATCCGCCATCATTAAGGCCGAAGCACTCTCATACGTTTTAGGGGCATATAAAGAAGCAACGTATAAGTCCATAAAAAACTTATCACGTACGCCAGCCCCTTGTAATGTAAATGTTTGACCATCCATATTTCTTTGTGGCTCAAGACTAATACCTGCAATCTCTTTTGCAAAAGCATTCAATGAAAAGGCAATAGAGGCAATCAAAAAAAGTGTCATAACTTTTCGCATTACAATTTCCTTAGAGTGTTTTTAATTTGTAAATAGTATACCATAGCAAAGCAAGCGCTGAACTATAAACAATGCCACCAAGTCCTATCCACATCCACATAAAGGAGAGTTCAAAATAACGTACAATGAGCGTATACGCAATGATTGGGGCAAAGAGTTGACGAAAAAAACCAATGTAAAATATCATAGATGGTTTTTTAATGCCTTGTAACGTTGCTACACACACAAAGTGCGTCACGTAGCCACAAAACATAAAAAGCATCACATGAATGTAGGTAGTTCCAAGATTTATTACGTCGGTATCATGGTCAAATTGTGCCACAATCCATGCGCTAGAAATCATTAAGAAAATCATACCGATAAGGGAAATGGTATATCCATATTTCAAAGCAGCCAGCAAAATCTCACGTACGCGCTCCTTTTTCCCCGCTCCCATATTGTTAGAAACAAGACTCAGTGTTGCACTGCTGATACCAAGAGCAGGCAGAAGCATTAACTGTTCGACTCTATAACCGATACCATAACCTGCAACTGCTTTATAGCCGTAAGTTGTGACAAAATGAAGGGCGATGAGTGAACCTAAAGAGATCATCAGCATATTAAGACCAGGTGGGGTGGCCTGTGCTAAAAAATTCTTATACATACGCCAATGAGGATAAAAATGTGCCCTACATGTAAAATCCAAAAGTCCTGTTTTAAGCACTTTAATTAGCAGATAACTCGCTCCAAAAATTTGAATCAAAACTGTTGAAAAAGCCACCCCTCCAATACCCATAGCAGGGATAAATCCAAGACCATAGATAAACAAAGGATTGAGTACAAGATTGGCAAAAAAACCAAAGATGAGCGTATTGCGGTAGCTTTTGGTATCACCTGTCGCAATAAGAACGCTGTTAAGCGCAAAGTTGGCAAAAAAGAACACCGTGCCCAGCAAAATGATACGCATATACGTGGTTGCTAAGGGCAGATAGGCACTTTCAGTTCCAATGAGTTCCAATAAAAAGGTTAAATTAAAAAAGCCAAGGCATCCCAGTATTAGCCCTAAAGCCATCACAAAGGCCACTCCTTTTTTAGCAAGTAAGTTGGCATAAAGAGTGTGTTTTCGCCCATAAGCATGCCCGATTAAAGCGCTCAATGCCGTTGTTCCACCATAAGCAAGTCCGATGATAAAGAAAAATAAAAAGGAGCTTGAAGAGAGGGCCGCAAGGGCTTCGGTTGAGATAAGTCCTGCATAATAGGTATCAACAATATTATACAAGGTGTTAAAAATCATTCCTAAACTAGCAGGTATAGCGAGTTGCTTGATGAGTGAAGGAATGGGATTTGTGGTGAGTGTTTGGGCATCCATAAAAGCTCTTTTTTTGATTTTATCATAACGCTTCCATGCTTTAACATAGCTCTTTTTTAGTGATTAAAAAAGTCTATTCCGCTTAATATAAGCCTCATTAATTACTCATTATTTAGTGTTAAACTTCACCCATAAACATCTAAAAAGGAGTTAAAATGACGAAGAAAATGGATCGAAGATCGTTTTTAAAGGTTAGTGGTGTAGCGACGGGCACTGCTGTTGCGGCAGTAAATGCTAATGCGATTCCACTGGTAGGCGATTCGTTGTTTAATGATCAAGTTGAAGGTATCAGTGCGTCTCACTTTGGTGCTTTTAAAACGGGCGTGAGAAATTCTCGTTTGGAACAAGTCACACCCATTGCAGGGGATGATTATCCTTCCACTTTGATGCAAGCTATTCCCGCTCGTACGTATGCGGAAGATCGTATTATGTATCCGTGTGTTCGTGAGGGTTATCTCAAGCATGGTCATAAAAGTGACACCAGCAAACGTGGTAGTGATAAATATGTACGTGTTTCATGGGAGACAGCTTTTGATTTAGTCGCCAATGAAATTAAACGTGTCCACAAAGATTATGGTACGCAAGCGATTTATGGTGGAAGTTACGGTTGGTTTTGTGTTGGAAGTCTAGGTAACCCTCAAGCACTGCTAGGGAGAATGCTTGGTATTACGGGCGGTTATACATCACGTACATGCACCTACTCTACCCATGCGATTCGTCAAATTACACCGTATATCACTGGTAGTGATGAATCAACAGCACAACAAACAGTTTATCCCGTATTGATTGAAAACAGTGAATGTATCGTTTTTTGGGGATGTGATCCTGTCAATACCAACCAAATTGCATGGGGTGTGCCGACACATGAAGTCTATACATACCTCAAAGAACTCAAAGCACAAGCCAAAAAACGTGGTTTAAAATTTTATATTATTGATCCTGTGTATAACAATACGGGTATGTATTTTGGCGCAGAGCATATTCAAATCAACCCAACGACGGATGTTGCTTTGATGTTGGGTATGGCGCACTATCTTTACACCGAAAAGCTCTATAATGAAGATTTCATCAAAAAATATACCTATGGTTTTGATGAGTTTAAAAAGTATCTCATAGGTGAATCTGAAGATATGATCTCAAAAACACCTGAATGGGCTTCAAAAATTTGTGGTGTTCCCTCCGATGTGATAAAAATGTTGGCTAAAGAGTTTGTATCTAAGCGTACAATGCTGATGGGCGGATGGGCAACACAACGTGCGCACCATGGTGAACAACCTAACTGGATGATGATTACGCTTGCTAGTATGATTGGACAAATCGGTCTTCCTGGTGGAGGTTATGGCTTAAGTTACCATTACTCCAATGGTGGTGTGCCTATGCCTGCCGCTCCTACCGGAAATGCGCTTAGTGAAAAACCGCTTAATGGCTCAACAGGACTTGCAGCTGATGCTAACAGTAAAGCAGCCTCTCCAGGACTCACAGGTATTAGCATAAA
>JAQUVE010000021.1 GCA_028693565.1 Sulfurospirillaceae bacterium
CCCAATGCCATCATTATTCCTGTCTCTAATCCATTGGATGTGATGGTGTATGTCGCACTCAAATAGACAGGTTGGGATAGAAGCAGGGTTGTAGGGATGTCAGGAATTTTAGATAGTGCGAGAATGGCACATTATATTCAAGAGGCCATTTATAATAAGCATAAGATAGAATTTGGTGGGCAAGTCAGAGCACAAGTCATCGGTGGCCATGGCGATACGATGGTGCCATTGCCTCGTTTCACGACGGTTGCAGGACTCCCTTTAACCGATTTTTTGGATTGGAACGAGATCAATGAAATCGTGGCTAAAACAAAAAATGGTGGAGCGGAGATCGTACGTTACTTACAAACAGGTTCAGCCTATTATGCGCCAGCCAAAGCAACATCACTGATGGTTGAGTCTATCCTACAAGATAAGAAGCTAGTTTATCCATGTGCGGTAATGTTAGAGGGAGAATACGCTTATGATGATGTTGTAAGTGGTGTCCCCGTTATGCTCGGTGCCAGAGGCGTTGAACAAGTGTTCGCACCGAGCTTAGATGCCGAACAAGACAGACTTTTCGCGGAATCTATTAAATCCGTTAGGGAATTAATTACCGTCCTCAATCAAAATAATTTTTTCGATACATAAGAACTTTTCAGAAGTTTTTACCACAAAAGAGGCATAGCGCAGCGTAGCTTTTTAGGCTTAACCTAGAAAGCGTGTAAGAAAGAGTAGTTTCTGCCTCTCATGAGGCAAGCTTTAGCGCATAGCGCAGCGTAGCTTTTTAGGCTTTGCCTAGAAAGCGTGTAAGAAAGAGTAGTTTCTGCCTCTCATGAGGCAAGCTTTAGCGCATAGCGCAGCGTAGCTTTTTAGGCTTTGCCTAGAAAGCGTGTAAAAATAGATAAGGAGAAGTAGCCGATGGCACAAAGAGCAATTCGTGAGTACGATGGGAAAGCTATTTTTTCAAAGCATTGGGAAAAATACTTTAGTGGGTTTCATTATGGGTTTAGATCCGTATCAGTCAGCAGTGGCAATGAGTTGCGTGCAAAAGCCAATGAGCATGGTTTTGAATGGCTCAAACAAGTTCCTTTAGTAGCAAAACCAGATATGTTATTTGGTAAGCGGGGCAAAAATAATCTGGTTTTATATAAGGTTCAAAAAGCAGGTGATGTAACGCTTGAAGATGCAATCTCTTGGATTGATGAGCGAATTTCACGTAAAACGATTTTGCTTTCAGGCCAAAAAGGGATGCTGAACAATTTTATCGTTGAGCCTTTTACACCGCATCGAGAAGACCAAGAGTACTACATTAGTGCGACAACGGTGGGCGAAGATGATGTATTGTACTTATCGGCTGAAGGTGGTATGGAAGTTGAAGAAGGATGGGAACAAAAGGTCAATGAAGTCGTTATTCCAATCATGATGGCGGATGCGGATATCTCGCATCTCATTCGTGCCAATGTGCCAGAAGGTATCCCTAGCGAGAATAAAGAGCGATTTATCACCTTTGCAGAGCAGTTTTATACGTTTTATCGCGATTGGAATTTTGCTTATCTAGAGATCAATCCTATCGTTATGATTGGCAATGATATGCATATCTTAGATATGGTAGCACGTCTGGATGATACGGCGGGCTTTATGATGAAAGATGGCTGGTGTGGGGTTGAATTTCCGACCGCTTTTGGGATGGAAGATCAATCGGCAGAAGAAAAAGCTATTGCAGATGCTGATGCCAAGTCAGGGGCTTCTCTGAAGCTAACCGTACTCAATCCTATGGGGCGTATTTGGACGATGGTTGCAGGAGGTGGTGCTTCGGTTGTGTATGCCGATACGATTGCCGATATGTGTGGCAATGTGAGTGATTTAGCGAATTATGGGGAATATTCAGGCGGGCCGACAACAGATGAAACACGCTTTTATGCCGAAACCGTTTTGGATCTGATGACACGCCATAAAGACCCAAAAGGGCGCGATAAGATACTCATCATCGGAGGAGCGATCGCAAACTTTACGGATGTTGCAAAGACATTTACAGGGATAATCCAAGCGTTTGAAGTGTATGCTGAAAAAATGAAGGCTATTGGAACACGTATTTACGTGCGCCGTGGTGGACCAAACTATGAAAAAGGTCTTAAAGATATTAAAGATGCAGCGGATCGTTTAGGTCTTTACATTGAAGTTTACGGACCTCAAACACACGTCACGGATATCGTGCGTATGGCACTTGAACACTAAGGAGAACATATGAGCGCTTTATTTAACAAAGAGACACAGGCGATCTTTTGGAATCTCAATACCAGTGCAATTCAAAGAATGCTTGATTATGATTATACGATCAATCGCTCCACTCCTTCTGTGGCGGCGATTGTAGCGCCAACATCGAACAATAAATTTGAAAAGTTTTTTTACGGCCCTGATGAAATCATGGTTCCCATTTTCAGAAATACGATTGATGCGGCAATTGCATGCCCTAATGCTGATGTATTGCTTAATTTTGCCTCATTCCGTACAGCTTATGATGTGACGATGGAGGCGATAAGTATCAAGGAGCATTTTAGAATGATCATGGTCACGGCGGAGGGAATTCCTGAACGATTAGCAAGAAAAATGAATCAAGCAGGACGGGATGCAGGTGTTCTTATCATCGGTCCTGCAACCGTAGGAGGTATCGCTCCAGGTGCCTTTAAAATTGCCAATATCGGTGGAACAATTGAAAACATTATCGCTTCTAAATTGCATCGTGCGGGTTCATGCGGTCTTGTAACACGCTCTGGAGGACTCTTTAACGAGCTTGGAAATATCATCTCGATGCATGCTGATGGTATTGCTGAGGGTATTGCTATCGGTGGAGATCGTTTTGTGGGCTCTGTTTTTATCGATAACTTGCTTCGCATGGAAGATAATCCTGCCGTGAAATACCTAGTGCTTCTAGGCGAAGTAGGTGGACTTGAAGAGTATAAAGTCATCGAAGCAGTCAAGTCTGGACGTATTAAAAAGCCTATTATTGCGTGGTGTATTGGAACCATTGCGAAGTATTTTAGCTCAGGTGTTCAGTTTGGACATGCAGGCGCATCTGCTAATGCAGATGCTGAAACAGCAGGAGCAAAAAATAAAGCAATGGCGGAAGCAGGTTTTTATGTGCCCGCCAATTTTAATGACCTACCCCATACCATTGCCAAAGTCTATGCGATGCTTTGCGAACAAGGCATCATTGAAAAAATCGTAGAACCTGAGGTTAAAGCGATTCCTAAAGTTCGCCGAAGCAAAGAGTTTATTTGTACGATATCGGATGATAGAGGTGATGAAGCAATGTACGCAGGCTATCCTATTAGTTCGCTTGCAACGCCTGAAACAGGCTTTGGCATCGGTGATGTGATAGCGCTCTTGTGGTTCAAAAAACGGTATCCAAAATGGGCGAGCGATTATATTGAAACGGTTTTAAAAACAGTTGCGGACCATGGCCCTGCAGTTTCAGGAGCACACAATGCTAAAGTTACTGCGCGTGCAGGAAAAGATATGGTAAGTGCCCTTGTCAGTGGGCTTTTAACGATAGGGCCACGTTTTGGAGGAGCCATAGATGATGCGGCACGTTATTTTAAGTATGCCAATGATCATAATATGAGTCCTGACGCGTTTTTAGATTATATGAAAAAAGAGGGAAAAACAATCTCTGGAATAGGACATCGTATTAAGTCTGTACGCAATCCTGATTTACGCGTTTCGGGCTTAAAAAAGTATGCAAAAGAGCATTTTCCACAAACTTCTTTGCTTGAGTATGCTTTAGAAGTCGAGCAGATAACGACGTCTAAGAAAGACAATCTGATCTTAAATGTGGATGGTACGATTGGTGTATTAATGGTGGATATGTGGCGTTCTCTAGGATACAGCGAAGATGAAATCGATGGATTTATAGATGCTGGCGCTTTAAATGCATTTTTTGTATTAGGGCGATCTATTGGCTTTATTGGGCATATTTTAGATGAAAAACGTTTAGGAATGCCAATGTATCGACATCCGACAGATGATATTTTATACAATGTTGATTGTGCAAGTGAAATTTAACAGCATATAAATGACTTAAAAAATAGTGCATTAGAGTGTCTTTTTCGGATAAACTCTAATGCACCAATCTTAAAAATAACATAAATTCCCATCTTTTTTGACTCAAAAAAAGCACATATAAATCTTAAAACGTTACAATAATACACAGTATATTATCTATAATTTTTTAATTTGTTAAAAAAGATATATAAATATAAATATTGCATATAAATAAGTTACATTTTGAAACTTATGCTTTTTAAATACACGGTATTGAGTTACAAATGTTGGGTTATAAGTGGCAATAATAATCACATATGATTATTATTGCCAAAAGTAGAAATTATTTGTGAGCAGTTAGTAAAAAGATAGGGTAATCACCATATGGTTTTTGTGCCACGCTAACGATTTCGATAGCGATATTTTGAAAGCCTGCTTTGTGGGCTAAAATAGCAAACTCTTCTTGGTCAAAACCAAAGTGAAAAACACCTGTATCTTCAGTGTGGAATGTGCCATCTTCTGTCTCCAAATCTGCTAAAGCGATAGTACCCCCTTGATTTAATAAACAATAAAATGTATGAAAAAGTGCTTGTACATCTTCGACGTGGTGAATCGTCATTGATGAGATGATACCATCAAACGTCCCTTCAATCACACTTTTAGTTAAGTCAATTTCTAACATTTCAAGTTCACATAAAAGCTTTTTTGCCCGTAATTGTTCATTCATCGAAGTAGAGATATCCACCGTGGTAATTTTCTTGACATGTGGCGCTATATGTGCGGTTAAAAGTCCTGTTCCTGAGCCAAAATCCATAAGATGGGTTAAATTTTTATCGTAAGCCAGCTTCTCTAGAATAGCATCTCCGATATTTTGAACATTATTGACACGTTTGGACTCTTTTTCATAGGTTTTAGACTTTTGATCAAAATAATCTTTCTTTGTTTCCATGGATTTCCTTTATACAATTAAATTGGTATGTAGCTCGCATAGCGTTATGAAAGAGCGCCTATCAGGTCAGTACAAACGATGCATAACCTACGACACGGCTCGCATCTTTGCTTCTCTCATAACTGGTACAGTAATCTAAAAAATGCGGGGTTAAATGATATTTTAATGCAGACATCACTAAACCTTTTACGCCTGTAATGCCACAAGCCTCACACGTATCAAGCGCTTCATAATTAAGTGTTGAAATAGCTTTTATAGATACAGTGTCAAGTTTCACAGCCTCTTCTTGCGTATAAAAATGGCTTAAATCTGTACTGATGACGATGAGCGTTTGCGCATCTTCCAAAAGCTTATCAATAAGCATAGAGAGTTTTTCAGCTGCAAGGTTACCATAAACACATTCGATGATTTTTGCTTGAGGAAAGTAGTGTCTTATAAAAGGCATTTGCACTTCCGTAGAGTGTTCGCTGTGTGCCTCGGGCAAAAAAGTGATAAAGTCAAAATGTTGTTTAAGTGTGAGACACAATTCAAGATCTACAGCAATGTTAGCACACGGCGTCTCAAATACATCGTATAAAGCAATTGAAGCACCATCAAGATAGACTCGGTGACTTGGACCAATAACAACTACACGTTCGATGTTATGAAGTTTAGAAGCGGTTAAATGGTAAGCGATATTGGCAGTTATTCCACTGTAAATGTAGCCAGCGTGAGGTACAATAAGTGCTTTGGGTAAACCCTCACATGTAAGTTTTGGCATAGTGGTTGTAAAATGAGCGATGTAGTGTTCAATATCTTCGCAACTGTCTGGATAAAATGTTCCCGAAACAGCACTATGTCTAATGCGCATCAAAAACTCCTTCCAATTTAGTCTGGCATTTTGGGCAACACCCTTTATGCAGATTATTGGATAGTACCTCAAAATGACTTCTTTGAAGTAATACCGCATTACATGCCGCGCATGATGTATCATTTTCGATATGCGTATTGCCTATATAAACATAGTGAAGTCCTGCTTTTTTGGCTATAGTATAGGCTTTTTGAAGTGTCTCGATTGGTGTGCGTGGAAGAGACATTTCTTTAAAAGCAGGATGAAAAGCGCTTATATGCCACGGTGTTGAAGAACCTAATACTTGAGCGATGAATGTTGCGATACTGCCTAGCTCTTCATCACTATCATTTTGAGTAGGAACGATGAGCGTTGTTACTTCGATCCAGATGCCATTGCGTTTAAAATGTTTGAGATTTTCGAGTATAAGCTCCAGATTACCACCCAATACTTTTTGATAATAGTATGGGTTAAACGATTTTAAATCTACATTAACGGCATCAATAAGTCCAGCCATATCATCAATCACCTCAGTCGATTCAAAACCGTTTGTCACAAAGATATTTTTGAGTCCTTTTGCATGGGCAAGAAGAGCGATATCTTTGGCGTAAGGGTAAAAAATAGTGGGTTCATTGTAGGTGTAAGCGATGGAGCGACACTCATTTTGTAACGCAAGGCTAACAATGCGTTCAGGTGAAAAATACTCTCCATCTTGTAAAGATTTTTCTTGCGAAAGAGACCAGTTTTGGCAAAACGAGCATTTAAAATTACAACCAATTGTACCTAATGAGAAGACTTTGCTAGCGGGTAAAAAATGATAGAGTGGTTTTTTCTCAATGGGGTCTACATGTAAGGCGCTTGGATAGCCATAGACGAGATTTTTTATCGTGTTATCGTAGTTTTGATTGACGCCACATAACCCTTTTTGACCCTCTTTAAGCTCGCAATAGTGTCCACATAAAAGACAAATAAGTTTATTTTTTTGAGTGTTAAAGTAGTGCATTATTTGAACTTTTCAACGTTGTAGCGCCAAATTTGAGGATGTGATTTTAAACAATTGGCGGATAATCCCGCTTTTTGGCAAAGGTGTGAAAAAAACTGTTCAAAGGTTGGAAGTTGTTCCCAAACCTGCGGTAAAAATGTTGCTTTTCGTCCCTCTTTTTGCAAGATAATACCATCTTCAAAAGGTGTAATTTGTGATTTTAAATCCTCCATCGTGTCATATAAAACAGGTTCAGGAACACTTAGTAAAGAGACTTCAATGTTTACACGTGAGAATTCTTCTTGGCTTAAAGGATAAAAACGAGGATCATCAAAAGCGGCTGCTTTAGCATTAGAAATCAAATCATCCAGTAAAGAACGGTGTGCTATAAGTGAGCCAATACAGCCACGCAGTTGGCCATCAAGTGTAAGAGTAACAAAAGTAGCACCTGCTTTTTCAAATAAAGGATATTGTTTGAAAAGGGCTGTTTTATCGATACTTTGAGTATGCATTAAAATATCACAGATGCTTTGTTTAGCGATAGATACGATAATTTCTTTCAAACCTTTCTCCTTTGATGCCGATAATTTTAGCGTATTACACTCCATTTTCCCCCACCAATAAAAACGAGGACTAAAGAGCTTATCAAAAATAAAAATGGAAGCTCAATGCTTAAGCCCCCTTGAGCTGTTATGCTCCATAGCTTGGAACCAAATGCAAGATAGATAGCCGTCATCATGGTAAGCGATACAATCAACGCAGCAGCTCGTGTCCAAAGACCTAAAAGTAAGAAGAGTGGCATAATAATCTCGCCAATAAAAACCCCATAAGCCAAGAAGTGCGGTAGATTGGCATTGGACAATAAGCGCTCAATACCACTTACACCGTGTTGCAATTTATAAAACCCATGAAAAAGCATCAGTCCACCAATACTCAATCGCAAGAAAAGTACGGCGATATCGATATTGTGAAATTTGGCAAGAAAAGATTCGATCTTTTGCATAAAGTCTCCTTGCGTTAACAGTGTTATTCAGAACAATTATAGAAGCTATTGGCTTAGTGAGCTATAAAGTGTTTTCTTGAATTTTGTTTTGTAAAACTCTGTAGTATAATAAGCGCTATTTTTTATGAAACTAGGAGAGGGTTGATGCTATCTAAAGCTTTGCAAGTAAACCTATTGGGGGCACTATTTTTATGTTCAGGATGTTCTTTGCCATTTTGGAATCAAACAACACCTGCACCTATTATGGTGATTGATAAACCTAAAATCGCACCTGAAAATGTGGTTATCAGTGAGTTAGATTTGGATAGACCTTACACTTTTATACAAGATATCTCAGTAAAATCGCCTTCAGGAGTACTCTTTTTCTTGACACCCAGTAAAGAAGCAGCCAATGTAAAACTTAGAGATGAAGCGGCAAAATTAGGCGCTAACGCGGTTATTTATGTGCAGTACAAAAAAATTGAAACTCATTGGACTGGCACAGGTGGTGGTTTGGAAGCTAAAGGTAAAGCAGTCAAATTCAAGTATTATTAGGCGCAATTTTGTTCTATTTTGAAGCCCAAAATTGCGTTATACTTACGGCATGAAACCTTCACTTTTACACGACACCGTTTTTGAGAATATTGCCAGTTCAAACGGTGTTTTTACCAGCCATTTTCACGATACATATACCATTGGATTAACGCATAATGGTATGTTTGAATCCTCTGTTCATGGGAAAAAAACCAGTTGGGCTTATCAGTATGCCACACGGATTATCAACCCTGGTGAAGTGCATTATGGTGATTCGCATGCATGGCAATACACCAATTTTTACCCCTCGACAGAGCTTTTAAGCAATTTATACGCGCAAATGTATGGTGAGTCAAAGATGATAATTTTTGAAAAACATATTATCGAAGATATGGCACTCTATCAACTGTTGCGCCGTTTTTTTCACAGTGTTTATGCTAAAGAAGAGGCGATGAGTTCAGAGATTAAACTTATGGAGGCACTCTCCTATCTTATGATGCATTATGCGTACAAAACTATTCCTTATCCATTCCCTAGTAAAGCTAAAAAGAATATTTCAATGGTAGTTGAATACATTCATGAAAACCTTGAGCATGAGATTTTACTGGATGAGCTCTCCACCACAGCGATGCTCAGTAAGTACCATTTTGTTAGGCTTTTTAAAGATCATATGGGCATTACACCACATCAATACATTCTTTTAGAGCGCATCTATAAAGCCAAATCTTTAGTCCTTAAAGGCGCTTCTCTCACCCACGCCGCACTGCAAGCAGGCTTTAGTGACCAGTCGCATTTTATCCGCTCTTTTCGCAAGATTTATGGCTATTCGCCTAAAACACTGCTTCAAAAAAGCAATTTCATTCTATATTCTTGAGGCAAAAAGCTGTAAACTTCTGCTCAAGGAGCTTATATGTTCAGCAAAAATCTATTTTTCTTTTTACTGTTTATCTCAATGGTCGCATGGGGCGGTTCTTGGGTCAATGTCAAAATCATTAGTAACTATGTCAATGCGTATGAGATGGTATTGATGCGTTTTTTAATCACAGTGGTTACGATGGTTCCGATGATCATGGTGCTCAAAAAATCTTTTAAGATTGATGCAAAAAGCTTTGGATTGGCCATTGTGTCAGCTTTGGTGATGATAGCGTATATGAATTACTATTTTTTAGGTACAAAATTTGGTACCGCATCACTTGGTGGGGCGATGGTAACGACGCTCATTCCTATCAATACCTTTATCTTGATGGCAATTTTACAGTCAAAAAGAATCAGTAAAAAAGACACATTTGCTCTTACGTTGGGTGCGGTAGGTGTTTTGACGATGTTACATGTTTGGAGTTTGGATGCGAAACATATCTTTGTTATTCACAATTTGTATTTTTTGGTAGGCTCTCTTTTGTGGGCCGTTATGACGATTGTAAGTTCCAAAGCTACAAAAGTTTCTCCCATCATTTTTAGTTTTTACATGTACGTTGTGATGATTGTTTTGGTATGGATTTTCGCCATCGACACACGCGAGATGGTATCGCATTCATACGATACATCCTTTTGGGTCAATATGCTTTGTATGTCTATCCTCTCAACCGCTTTTGCCAATACTATCTTCTTTTTAGGTATTGAACGATTGGGTGCTGCAGAAGTAAGTTCGTTTATCTTTTTGGTGCCGTTTTCAGCGATTATCCTCAGTGCTATTTTTTTAGATGAAAAAGTGGATCTCTTTATTGTATTTGGTACGATTCTCACACTTTGGGCGGTTAAGCTGCTCAATAACATTCACATCCGAAGAAAAGCACGCTCTTCATGAGATGAAGCACTGCGAAAAAAGCAATTTTATTCTATATCACTAAAGCCAAAAAGAGTAAAATTTGTGCCAAGGAGTTTGCATGGCAAATAAAAATTTATTTTATGTTTTACTTTTTCTAGGCATGATTGCGTGGGGTGGCTCATGGGTTAATGTCAAAGTCTTAGGCAATTATATCAGTGCGTTTGAAATGATCTTTTTACGTTTTGGCATTACCGCTATTACGATGGTACCTATCATTATGTGGCTAGGGCACTCTTTTAAGATAGACCTAAAAAGCTTTGGTTTGGTGGTGCTGGTCTCTTTAACATTGATTTTTTATAATAAGTACTACTACCTTGGAACAAAGTTTGGTACCGCATCACTAGGTGGGGCAATGGTGACCACGATGATACCTATCATAACGTTTATTTTTTTAGCTCTAATGGGTGTTAAAAAAGTGAGTCAAAAAGATGCTTTTGCCCTTGGTTTGGGTGCAGTGGGTGTTTTGACAATGCTTCATATTTGGACATTTGATTTAGCACATATCTTAGTGATTCAAAATCTGTACTTTATATTGGCGGCTATTTTATGGGCTACTTTGACAATCATCAGTTCAAAATCAAGAAAAATTTCACCGATAGTGTTTACATTTTATATGTACATTGTCACCGTTGCCTTGGATTGGGTTTTCTTTGTAAATATAAGTGCTATGCCTTTTAAAACATTTGATGGTATCTTTTGGATTAATACCCTTTTGATTTCCATTGCGGCTTCAACTTTTACAAATACCATCTATTTTTTAGGCATTGAAAAGCTTGGTGCAGCGGAAGTAAGCTCTTTTATCTTTTTAGTGCCGTTTTCTGCCATCATCCTCAGTGCTATTTTTTTAGGTGAAAAAGTGGATTTATTTATTGTATTTGGTACGATCCTCACACTTTGGGCGGTTAAGCTTTTGAATAACATTCAAATCAGGCGAAAAAAAGCACGTCCAACACAATGATTTTTTTCTATGCTACAATGGCGCAAAAAAAGCAAGATATAAGAGGAAAACGATGAAGTTAAAAGAGATAGAAGCACGCAAAATCATCGAGTATGTTTTAGGTGATAAACGCACGCCGACCAAAAGCGATGAAGAACTAGCAATGCTTCTTAAAAAACGCTTTACCAAAAAAGAGATTGAAGTACTCAATGCTTCTACTTGCGGGGTTGATAAAGCATCGACCATGGGTGCACTCAATATCGATGAAATGCGCTATGAAAAGCTACTCGCAGGTGCGATTAAAAAGCTTAAAAATGAGACGACTCATGGTGATTTTTTTAACTAAGATACCTTTTTAAGAAAAGAGGTTTTAGTGTTTTGTAAAAAACGTTAAAATCTCTTCAAAGTGACGTTCAATGCCTTCAAAACTATGATTGCCACCCTCTTCTAAAATCGTTTCAGCATTGGGCAGTGCATCAAGTGCCTCTTCATAATCCAACACCTCATCGCCTTTTTGTAATAGCAAGAAGATATTCTCTTCTTCTGCCTCTTCAATTTCATAATTAACCAGCATATCTAAATGTGCATCATTCCATTCGTAGCTTGAGTTATCATAATAATTAACTCCATGACCAATGGCTTGTTGAAGCGTTTCAGGTGCATTGACAGCAGGATTAATCAGCACTGCTTTGAGGTTGTACTTATCGCTAAGATAGAGCGCATAATAGCCGCCCAAAGAAGAACCGATGAGATAAACAGGTTCATTTTCTTGATATGATTCGATGAGTTCACTGAGTGTTTTAATCGCCAAATCAGGAATGCTCGGAAGTGAAGGAGCAATAAAACGAATCTGTTGTTGATGACAATAATAACGCAAAGCTTTCGCTTTACTAGCCTCTCCACTTGAACCAAATCCGTGAATATAGATAATCATGAAAACTCCTTTTACGAAGTTATAGCGCAAAATAGTTAAAAAAAAGTCTAACTTTTATATAATAGACTTTTTTCA
The DNA here is from genome assembly GCA_028693565.1 of Sulfurospirillaceae bacterium. Taxonomy (GTDB): domain Bacteria; phylum Campylobacterota; class Campylobacteria; order Campylobacterales; family Sulfurospirillaceae; genus Sulfurospirillum. The sequence continues at coordinate 12,071 of JAQUVE010000021.1, forward strand.
AGGGTTCTAAAAAAAGTCTAAAGCCTCAGTGATAAAGCGTGAAAAAGGATAGCGATATGGAAAATATAAAAATAGTCGATAGTGTTTGCACCTACTGTGGGGTTGGTTGTGATATCGCTGCTAATGTAAAAGAAAATAAAATTTTAAGCATTTTTGCACACCCAGAGGGTGTGGTTTCTGAGGGAAAATTGTGTGTTAAAGGTAAATACGGTTTTGAGTTTGTAGATGCTCCCGATAGGCTTAGAAGTCCGCGTATTAAAAAAAGTTTTTTGGCTAAAAATCCAGCGATTTATGAAGCGATAGCCTTACATGTAAACGAATTGGATGAGACATGGGTTGAAACCACGCTTGATGCAGCAACCACTGCGGCAGCGATGAAATTGGCTGAAATTCAAATAAAATATGGGCAAAAAAGTGTCTGTGCCATCGGAGGAGCAAGGACTTCGTGTGAAAGCTCCTACCTCTTGCAAAAATTTACCCGCCACACGCTAAACTCTCCGCATGTCGATAACTGTGCGCGTATTTGTCACTCTCCAAGCCTGAAAGGAATGCGTGCTACCATCGGTGAAGGAGCGGCAACAAATCCTTATAATGACATCTACAATACTGAGTTTATGATCGTCATTGGCTCCAATACCACCGAAGCGCATCCCATTATCTCCAATCGTATCGTGGATGTAGCAGGTAAACATGATAATCTAGCCGTGTTTGATGTGCGTGAAATCACCCTACACCGTTTTGCTAAATACAAAGGCATCATCCCGCATGAAGCTAATCTGCTTATCTTAAACATGCTCGCGTATGTCATTATCACTGAAGAGCTTTACAATGAGCATTTTTTAGAAGATAGAACCAAGGGTTTTGCCGAGTTTAAGGCAAAAATTTTAAGTGACCCATACGCTAATCCAAAGTATTTTGAAAGCATTGATGGGTATGAGTATCTTAGTAAACTCATCCCCAAAGTAGCACGTGAATATGCGCTAAAAAAGTCGATGATTTTCTGGGGGCTAGGCATCACTGAGCATATTGATGGCTCATATGCGGTGATGGCGATAACGCATTTGGCATTGATGACAGGTAACATTGGAAAACCAGGGGCGGGACTGATGCCACTTCGTGGACAAAATAATGTTCAAGGTGCATGTGATATGGGGATGCTTCCTTATTATGACCCCGATTATCAAACGCCTAAAGAGATTGGTCTGATGACACCACAATTGGTGGAAGCGATGTTGGAAGGTCGTATCAAAGCGGTTATAAATATGGGAGAGGATTTAACCCATGTTCATCCCAATAGCAATAAAGTCAATCGTGCGTTGGATCATGTAGAGTTCATCATGGTGCAAGAGCTTTTTATGACGGACATTGCAAACCGAGCTGATATTGTTTTTGGTGTTAAATCTGCTTATGAAAAAACGGGTGTCTATGTTAACGCGATGCGCCGTTTGCATCTTTCGCAACCTCTCGTGACATCTGATTTGCCTGATGATTGGGAAGTTATCAAGATGCTCAACAATAAAATGAATGGCAATTATACCTATGAAGATTCTAAACAGATTTGGGATGAGGTGCGTGAGGTGGCGTATCGCCGTTTTTCGGGAGCGAGTTATAACAGGCTTGAAAGGCATCGTTTAAGAGGACTTCAATGGCCCGTACATACAGAAGATACACCCATTTTGCATCAACTAGATTTCCGAACAGAGGATGGCTATGGTGAGTTTCACTACCATCAATATGAACTTCGAGGGATGGTGCAAGAGTTAGGTGAAAAAAGACTCACAGGCTATCACCTTACCACAGGTCGAACTTTGGCACAATACAACAATGCATCACAAACCAGTCGTTGCGAGAAACTTCATAAACGTTACGATGAGACAGTATTGCTTGTTAATGAAAACGATGCGGCAGATTTTACCAGTGAAAAAGTCATCCTTAAAACCCAGTTCGGTCAAAGCGCACCGCTTAGCGTCAAATTTACCGACAAAGTCCAACCCAAAACACTGTTTTGCACCTTTCATCACGCTACATCAAAAATCAACAATCTTTTTGGTGATAGATGCGATGAACTTATCTTAACAGCAGCATTTAAGTCGATCAAAGTAGAAGTGGTTAATGCCTCATGAACGATAAAATAGTGTGATATTTTGCAGGTTATTTGATATTTGTTTAAGATAGCGTGCTAAGATATCGTTAACTTACGATGAGGATTTTGTTTGATGAAAAAGATATTGTTTGGGTTATTGGGAATTTTAGTGGCTATTCAATTTATACGACCGACATTTAGTAATGCAAATGTTGATGAAAAGATAGCATTGCAGGCGGATGAGAAGGTGATGAGCGTATTGAAAAAAGCCTGTTATGATTGTCATTCTGATGAGACACAATATCCTTGGACTAAAAATATTGCTCCTGCTTCATGGGTCATAGCTGATCACATTAAAGAAGGAAGAAAAGCCCTTAATTTCTCCCAATGGGAAGCCATCGACGCGAAACTTAAAACTACAAGACTCAAACGCGCACAACAACTGGTGAGCAATGGTTTGATGCCTGTACCAAGTTACACCATGATACACAAAGAAGCAAAGCTAAACTCAGACGAAAAAGAGTTACTTAAACACTTTTTTGATACGCAGTTGGAAAAGCTAAAAACGCTTTAAAATAGGGAAATACCGTATTTTACAACTCTTTACATGTCAAGCTTTTAATGCTCAAAAAGGCTTGCATGTAGGATGTTTATGAGTCTGAAATAGACTCAAAAGTTAACGGTTTGACTTCAACATTTTTCCTTTCTCACTCATTTCTGCTCCTCTGCATTTGGCATACGCAATGAATAACTTTTGGTGATGCTATTTTCATGTTACAAACTTGGTGTAAAATACTTAGATAAAATATTTGGAATGAAATAAAGGTGCTGGTTTGGTCGGGTTAAATTATCCTATTTTGATAGGCTAATTACGGGCAATTTCAATCAACATATGTTGATATATAGAGGAGGTTATAATGGAAAATCAATCTACTAATTCTGTTGCAGGTATGGGTTTTTTTGCACGTTATCTTACTGTATGGGTTGTATTATGTATTATTACGGGTGTGTCCGTTGGTCAGTTTTTTCCCTCAATCCCTCAGACCTTGAGTCAGTTTGAATACGCAAATATCTCCATTCCTATCGCCATTCTCATTTGGCTTATGATTTATCCTATGATGCTTAAAATTGACTTCGCTAGTATCTTGGATGCAGGCAAAAAACCCAAAGGGCTGTGTATTACGTGTACTGTTAATTGGTTGATTAAACCGTTTACCATGTATCTCATTTCTGCTTTCTTCTTTAAAGTTCTTTTTGCTGGCTTTTTCACAGAGAATCTTGCCCATGAATACCTAGCTGGTGCTATTTTATTGGGGGCAGCTCCTTGTACGGCGATGGTTTTTGTATGGAGTCATCTTACTAAAGGTGATCCTGCTTATACTTTGGTGCAAGTAGCGGTTAATGACCTTATCTTGCTCATCGCTTTTACTCCTATTGTTGCCTTTTTATTGGGGGTGAGTGATGTATTGGTTCCTTATGATACCTTGTTTTTATCAGTTGTTTTGTTTGTTGTAATCCCCTTGTTAAGCGGGTATATCTCTAGACGCTATATTATCAAGCACAAAGGTCTTAGATATTTTGAAGATGTGTTTATTAAACAATTTGACAACACTACGGTTATAGGGCTTTTACTTACTCTTGTTATTATCTTTACATTTCAAGGCGATGTTATTTTAAATAATCCTTTACATGTGTTATTGATTGCAATTCCATTGACTATTCAAACCTTTTTTATTTTTTACATAACGTATGGTTGGGCACGTGTATGGAAGCTCCCTCATGCGATTGCCGCACCTGCTGGGATGATTGGTGCGAGTAACTTTTTTGAGCTGGCTGTTGCGGTCGCGATCACGCTTTTTGGTTTGCAATCAGGCGCGACACTTGTAACGGTGGTGGGTGTCCTTGTGGAAGTACCTGTTATGCTTACCCTTGTAAACATTGCTAATAACACCAGAGATTGGTTTAAACGGTAAGCGGCTATTCTAACGCACTATAATGGCTTTTTCAAGGGAAATTAAGTAAGATATTCGTATCTAGCTTAATGACTTTAAAGGGCGATTATGAGAATTTTAGTTCTTGAGGATAATGTTCGTTTGGCTTCTGGGCTGAAGAAAATACTCACTAAAGAAGGCTATGCTGTTGATATGTTGCATGATGGTGCAGATGGTATAGATGTTTTAGATTATCAAGCGTATGATTTACTTCTTTTGGATTTAGGACTACCAGGAATAGATGGTATTGACATCCTTAAAGAAGTGCGCAAAAGTAATCTCAATCTTCCCGTGATTATTATCTCTGCGCGGCATAAGTTAGACCAAAGAATATTGGGTTTTGAAACAGGTGCGGATGATTATATCGCTAAGCCTTTTGATCTTGAAGAAGTCGTTGTTAGGGTTCGCGCATTGCTTAGGCGCTCCCAACAAAAAGGTCAAGTGAGTATTCAATTAGGTGAGCTTATCTTTAATACAACGACGAGAGAATTAACTCTTAAAGGAGAGCGTATTTTGCTCAGTAAAAGAGAATTAGCCGTTTTTGAATATCTCGTTTCGCAAGTAAATATTGTTATTAGCAAGGAAAATATAGCAGATCATATAGGCAATTTTGATGATGGCTTTAGCTCTCATGCGATTGAGACTTATGTCTCAAGGCTACGCAAAAAATTAGGCACGCATGTTGATATTAAAACATTCCCAGGTCTTGGCTATATGCTCCACACTAAATAGAGACATGATGCATCAAATTTCCATCAAAAAACGTTTATTAGGATGGCTTGGTTACTCTTTTTTAGGCATTACAATGCTGACCATAGTAGCTGTGTATATCTTTGTAAGTCGAGAGATTAACCACTATTTTGATGAGATATTGGTACATGAGAGTCACAATATCATTGACCGTCTTTATATAGATAAATCACAAATAAAATTTAAAAATCAACATCTTGGTATCGATTTGCAAACATCATCAGGCGATAGCAGTGTTTTTTACAGTATAGAAAATGACTCTGGAAACGTACTCTTTGGATTTAAAAATATTCCTAAACCATTTTATAGCACCAAGCAGCCAATATTTTATGATGCGTGGTTTTTAGAACAAAAAATTAGAGCGTTTCAAACGTCTTATACGATGATGCGTAACAAGCAGTCTTTTACCGTGATAATTACGATTGCTGAAACGCTGGAAGATAGAAATGCCATTCTTTATAAGATTTATTTTATTATAACGATGATTACTATTTTATTTATTGGGAGTACACTTTTTTTCACATTGTTTGCTATAAATAAGGGGTTTGGGCCACTTAACGCTTTGCAATTTTCTATTAAAAAACGAGATGCCTATGATTTGACACCTATCTCGGAGAATAAAATTCCCATAGAAGTTATCGCCCTTGTTCAAAGCATTAATCAGCTTTTTGGAAAACTCAAAAAAAGTTTTTTACATGTAGAGCGCTTTAATCAAGATGTTTCACATCAACTAAGAACGCCCTTGGCTGAACTTAAGATGTATATAGAAATGGATGAATCTGTTGATGCGAAACAAAAATCATTTTACCTTGAAAACATCAATACTATGGTGCATACCACAGAACAGCTTTTATTGCACGCACATACAAACCCTGATGCGTTTGATCGTGTTCAATTCAAACCTTTTAACCTTACGGAGTTATGTAAAAAAGTAGCGATGCAAAAAGCTCCTGTATTGTATCAAAATGGTTTTGATATTTCCTTTGAATCAAACGATAATTTTTGGATTAATGGAAGTGCTATCATCATTGAAAGCCTTTTATGTAATCTCATTAATAATGCACAAAAATACGCAGTCAATGAGGATAATACAGAAAATAACGCTATAACACTCTGTATTGAAGAGGAGAGAGAAACGATAAGATTGAGTATGTTAGATAATGGACCAGGAATTCCTGAAAAATATTTAACAAAGATTTATGATCGTTTTTTTAGGCTCGATACCCAAAAGCAAGGAACGGGATTGGGATTAAGTATTGTTAAACAAATTGTTGAATTGCATAATGGTTCGATAGAATTGACAAATCGAAAGCCTCATGGGTTGAAGATAAGCATCACTTTTCCCAAATATCAAAACACCTAAAAAGTATTGATACAATTTAATTTTCTAATAAATAATGGTATCTTTTAAAAATAACAAAAGCATCATTGAGCATTTGTGCCGAGTTTTCTGGACCGGTCCATGTTCCTCCCACTTTGTTTTTTTTCAAATCTCGTTGCACACTTTTCTTTGCCATGAGTAACATGAATGCATCGTGTAATTTTTCATAACGCTCAGGATAGACATCTTTTAAGGATTTTTGGATGGCAAATCCACGCATATAATCGGGAATATGAGGCACTTGAAATTCAAGAGGCATAAGTGCTTCATTGACGGTAGGAATATCCCACTCAAGTTGACGCTCCTGTGCATTAATAGCCAGTGGCGTAATGTATTCACGTATTAACTCAGCACCTTTTGAGCTCACAAAAATGGCATCCATATCCCCATGAACGATAGCTTGTCGTGCATTATAGTCACTATTGTAACGATGAAGCTCAACATGTGTTATTGGAACATTCAGTGCCTCAAACAGTAGCCGTAAAAGAAAATATCCATTAGAATTTTCAACCACAGCGATTTTAAATTTTTTAGTAGAGTTTTTTAGTTCGAGCAACAGCTCAGAAAGTGTTGAAATAGTGCTTTTCGCGTTAACGGCTACGATATCGAATCCGTAAGATTGAATGTTAAGATAGTCCAAATCAGATATGGCAAAATGGTTGTCTTTGCTCAAAATAGCTTCGAGGAAAAAGGGGGAAAAGGCGGAACAAAGGATGGTGTAGCCATCATTGTTTGTTTGTAAAAATGTTTCAATAGCCATGGCAGATCCACGACCAGGAATATTGCGGACATGAATAGGGACATTTAAAATTTTAGAGAGGTAAGGAGCCATAGAGCGCGCCAATGTATCGGTACTTCCTCCTGCGCCAAAACCAACAATGATTTCAATAGGTTTATTAGGATAGACCTCTTCTGCTCGAAGAAATGTTGATAGGATGATTACAATACAACAATAAGCGATACTTTTAATTCCGAGAAAGTGTATACCTAGCCTTTGAAAATCAATCATCGAATATATTTTCTCCTTTCAAGAAGAACTTAAGGGTTAAGATAATTTTAACATCTTAACCCTTGTTCTATCTAAAAAAAGTCGATTGCTACCAGTAACCCAAAACTTTCCACCAGATGCCACCAATAAGTGTCCAAACGCTCATATTAACAACACTCATAATGAGTCCCATTTTCCACCACTCTTGCAATGTTGTGTATCCAGAACCAAAGACAATAGGCGAGGTACCTGTCGCATAGTGCGTCAATGTCATCATGATGGATGAAGCACCTATCAATATAAAAGCTAAAAACAATGGTGGCGCACCAAGAGCAATCCCTGCTACATAAAACGCCGCAAACATTGCTGTAATGTGTGCAGTCGTACTAGCGAAGAAATAGTGCGAATATAAATAGACAATTACCAGCAGTAACACTGCTAGTTCCCAACCAAGACCCAAACTCGCGATATTTGTCTCAATCACTCCCGAAAACCATTTAATGAGGCCTAATTTTTGGAGATATGATGCCATCATAACAAGTGCTGCAAACCATGTAATGGTGTCCCATGCGGCTTTTTCTTTTAAAACATCTTCCCAGGTTAAGACTTTGGTTACTAAGAGAATGGAAAGACCAAGAAAAGCGACTGCTGTAGAGTTGACGGCAAAAGCTTTACCCAATATCATTGCAGGAATACCAGCCCACAGAAAAAGAAGTAACGCAAAAACACCAATCATAATTTTTTCTTGTGACTTCATTGCCCCCAGTTCCAGTAATTTCTCTTTTGCAAATGTTTGTGCACTGGGTGTCTCGGTAATTTCTGGTGGATAAAAACACTTTACAACAAAGGGAACAAGCGCAATACAGACTAAACCTGGAAGCAATCCTGCCAGTGCCCATTGACCCCATGTAATACTAATATTTGAATGGGTCGCTTCTGCTACAAATTTTACGATTAAAGGATTTGGTGCGGTCGCGGTAATAAACATGGCTGATGTAATAGGATTGATGTGATAACTCACAAGAGATAGGTATTTACCTATTTTATTGGATGTCCCCTCTTCTGGAGATGAGTTAAAACTTGTAGCAATCGATTTCATAATGGGATGAATAATCCCGCCACCACGTGCTGTATTGCTAGGTGTTACAGGTGCAATTATGAGCTCAGAGATAGCCAAGGCATACCCTATACCGACCGTTTTTTTACCAAATAAAGAGATAAAATAGTAACCAATCCTATTTCCTAATCCAGTTTTTGCAAGCCCTCTAGAAATGATAATAGAAATACCTATTAACCAAATAAGAGAATTGGAAAAACCACTAAGAGCATCATTCATAGCAACAGATGATTTTGGATTGGTTACTCCTGTAATTGCGACCAAAGTAATAGCAATAATGGCGATAGAGCCAATAGGCATAGCTTTACCTATAATTGCTACAATAGAGCCAACAAACAAAGCCAATAAGTGCCATGCAGAAGGCGTAACTCCTGCGGGAACGGGAAGACCGAACCATATAATCAGTGTAATCGCTATAGCAATTGCACTCGATGTTAATCTTACTTGATTATCCATGAAACAAACCACCTTTCATTAAGACTTATAAATATTAAGTACATCCTAATGCTAAGTTCTTGCAAAGTTCTGTCAATTCAAAAAAAAATTATCTACCTAATAAAAAACAATCCTTTGTGCATAAAATAGTTACGTTTCGTTTGTATAAAAATAAGTGGAATGTAATGGTACGTATAGACTTAAAAAAATCAATAATACGATCGGTAAAGTACGTTATAGAAAAGAGCAGATTAGAGAGCAACTTGTCGCGGATCCGTTAAATCGTAAAAACTACCAAATCGAAGAAGCAGATTTGCTTAACACTAGTTTGTTTCAATCCTTAGGGCAGAATTACGAGCATATCACGTTTGTGCCATCGAAACGGATTTTGTATAAAGGGTATACGCCAAGAGCCGAATTGCCAATTAGAAAAGAAAATTATCTTCAAAGTGAGAATATCGAAAGATACTATCGGGAGGTACGGGTATAGCTTCAAGATAGGGGGGAATTTCCCCTATCTTTTAAATGTTTTGTTAGAGTTATCTAACACGTTTTTTAGGTACGAGAATATTCGCTTTGACATCTTCAATTTGTTCTTTAACGGTTGGTCGCAATAATGCTTCTAATTCTTCCAATCGCCCAAATGTTCGCATGACCTTGATAAAATTTGCTAGAGAAATAATACCTTTTTGTTCAAAATTTGCATACGTTGTCGGTGAGCTGAGCTCTGCTTCTGCACTAAATTCTCTTTGTTTTTTATCTTGTTTTACTCTCAACTCTTTAGCTCGCATTGCTATAACTTGAGCTATCTCATCATCGGTTAGTGTTGCAAATGTACTCGTAGGGGTCAATTTTCTTTTTACGATTTTCTTTGCATTTTGCTGTGAGTTTTTTAACTTTTTAAGTAGTTCACTTTGCATTATAATGCTCCCATGAATGTTCTTTTGTTTACGGCATCTAAAATCTGTTCTTGTTTTGGAGTATCTACGTCGTACTCTTTTAAAAGCTTTGGTAATTCAATGTCTCGTGTTTTTTTCATCGCTTCCAAAGATGAAGCAACGAATTCCATATTAATAGAAAATTCTGTTGCTAAAGCTGCAATTTCATCTAGTCCAATTTCAGATAGTGGTTTACCGTAAAGGGATAATTGATGCTCTACTGTTTGTCCACCGCCTTTTGCAAAAGTAAGATCATACGCTGGAGTTGCTCGCCATTTAAAATCTTTGTCACACATAAATGAGAAATTTCGACTATGATCATCTTGATTAACGAACATATAATTGAACACCATTTGAAGAAAGAGTTGTTTTAAACTATTATGAGCTCCTAATTGAACAGCCGTTCTCAAAAGATCCTCATATCCTATCGCACGTGGGATATTATAATCTAAGTGCAAGAGTCCGGCAAGCGAATGAACATGGTATCTTTTTGCATTGGGCTCAATATCAAATCGCTTCGTTATAAAATGATGTTTTCCATCAGCCTCTAAAAGATAACTATCTGTCATAGTAAGCCCACATTGTTTTGCTAGGCAGTAATAGATATATTCAACTTTTGAATAAACTGACTTTTTCTTTCCAGAATCATCGTATTTAATAATGACATGCGTTAACCCGTCTTCTAGTGGTTTTGTACGATCACCTAAGAATACAGTTTTTGTATCAAGATTTATTGCGCAAACAGCTTTGCTTCTAGCCCCTCCCACAAAAGAGTGCGCTCCCACCAAAAAGAGATCTTGCAGAGCGTGATAATGTCCACCACGTTGAATTTCCCGTGCTTGTTCAAACATGCTCTTAAGTGTGAGTGTATGTTCTGTGTAGTCTTCGTTTATAACGGATGGTTCAAATGTAAGTGCACCAAGCCCACGATTGCCTATAAAAAGCAGCTTATCACTCACCGTAGGATTTGAGCGATGATTTTGGAGGAAAAAATTCTTTAGAATTTCATTTCCAAAGTTACCAGGTAATGAATCACTGATAAAGCCGGCCACTTTTTCCAGATGTACTAATGTTGTTGTATCAATCTCTTTGATGGTAGGAGATAATCGTAGAGGGCTTACTTTGTGGCACATATCATTAACTTGTTCTAAAAATATTCGATCATCATTTTGATACATATCAGCCACATGTTGGTCAAAAATATTAATGGATACTTTTTGCATAGTGTTATCCTAATTCATATATATTTGTAATTATAGCACTATTTGGTTGTTAATTACAAATATATATGAATTATTTACAGTCGTTGGAATGTATGTTTTAACTACCAGAAACTTAGTAATAATTTGGCAAAATGATAGCTCAGGATAAAGATTAGCGCAGTATGTCGCTATAAAATAGAGGAAATATAAAATGGAAATTACACCAATAAGAACTGAAAAAGATTATATATTAGCGTTACAAAGAATTGATATACTCATGGACGCAAAGCCTAATACTAAAGAATTTGATGAACTAAATATTTTAGTTATGCTTGTGGAAGCCTATGAAAAAAAACATTATAAAATTGATGCACCGAGTCCAATACTTATGTAAGTTTTTTATTTTATTTGATTTGTAAAGTAAATCCCATTGCGTTCATGACGTTTGACACCCCTTATCTGTTGTTCATCATCTAAATGATTTTGCCAAGAGCCTGTTTAAGAGATTTCGGTGCATTCTTCGCCACATCTAAATAAAATTCTATAGGTTCTACAAGGTCAATTTCATCTAAATACTTTTGAGTATCAAGTCTCGTTAGTGCATCATGTAAATCACATAAATCTTGCAGCGTAACGGCGCCGGAGTTTAAAAGTTTCTCAAAAATAGAAGCATCATGATAAAGTGCAACACTGAGGTCGATAATATCTCTAGACTTATTTTGATTTTTTCTATAGACGATTTTCTTGGCCAAAATATCTTCTAAACTTTCAACATAAATACTCTCGTGAAAAAAAGCGTGACTATCATCGATGACTGCATGACCTATAAAATCTTGAGATACTAAGATATCAATTTTGATATTTTCCTTCGTTAGCAATCTAATGTGATTAGCTAGATCAATATACTTTGCAGTATTAAACAAGCGTGAGTCTTCCAACCAATGTTTTGGACTTAAGTAACCCAGTATTTGTGGATCAGTCACGAATAGATCAATATCAAAACTTTTTCGATGCTGGAAATGATAAATCGCTAATGCTGTTCCACCGCCGAATCTTATAAAAGAGAGATCGTTATTCGGTAGTAGTTCTTTACACTCACCGATGAGATCATTAAGTGCTTTAATTTGTTTAGCATATGTTTCAAGAATGAAAGAGTGTGTTTTAGTATCCATGATGGAGTACTTTATTGACTTTTTTCATCGGTATTTTAAAGTGGATCGCAAAATCTTCTATCTCTTCTTTGAGAGCTTCTGTTTTAATAATGTCCAAAGCATATTTTTCAACAGGCTTTTCAGGAATTTTTCCCATAAGAAGTTTTTTAATATCATTGGCTCCAAGGTGTTTCGATTCATTACCGATAGAAGCATTGACCGTTGATACGAGCATATCATATGCTGTTGCGGACTTGTATAAGTTTAAAATAGATTCTTTATCGACGTTCGTCAAAAAATCGGCTAAAGCTTTTTTAGAATGTCCTTCTTTTTTCCATTCATTTAAAGTCGATTGAGGAACACCAAAGATATCAGCGATTTCTTTTGCTTTCATTGGGAACTCCTTTTTTATTAATATTATATGACTATCGTATTTTTTTGTCAATAATTATATATAAACTTTATGAGTTCTTGATTTTGAGAAAATTAAATAGAGTTATAAATAATGGAATGAATACACAGTTAAATTGACCGCTAAAAGCTAAGTATTTTTTTGTGATTATTGGAAATAGGTTGGAAAGAGGCTTTTTAGATTTTTCTTAAATTGCTTTAGAATGTCGATAAAATGGGACTTTTGAAGGAGTTTAAGGATTAGTGGCCGGGAGAGAGGGATTTAAAAAGCATAAATTTTCTATATTATACATTTTGTAAAATAATCATCAAAATAGCCTATTTAAGGCCTTAAGAAAACTTTCTCAATTTCCAATAATATGTTATTATTCCAATAAAAATTAAAATCTTGTGGGGAGTACATGGGGAAGATTTTAATAAATATGGATTATTGAAAAATGGCAAAAAGAGAAAAGACGCAGTTTAGTGGCGTATATTATATAACAACTATCACAAATGACAAAGAAGACAAAATCTATTATATCCGCTATCGAGATGGCAACAATCAAGCCAGGGAGATAAAAGTTGGAAAACATAGCGAAGGTGTACGCGCAAATTACTGCAATCAAAAGCGAAATGAGATTCTTATAAAGCAACGTTTAGGCGAAGATCTTCCGGCAATCGCCATCAAAAAGAAAAAGCATATTATCACGTTAGATACAGCAGCCGAGAAGTTCTTCAAAGAACGTGAGATGCAGAATAAAGATAATGCTCATACCCAATCAAAATACAATAATTGGATCGCTCCAGTACTTGGTAAGATGGATATTGATTTGATCGGGCTTGAGGAAGTGCGAGGACTACAAGAAAGCCTGGTGAAAAAAGAGTATGCAGCAGCTACGATTAACTTCACAATTAACCTTCTACATGCAATCGTCAATTATGCAATTGAAAATAAACTATCGATGTCTGTTCATAATCCCACAAAAAAGCTCAAGCAATTGAAAGTCGATAATGCTCGAGATCGATATTTGACAAAAGAAGAGTGTCAGAGACTTTTAGAGGCCGTTGAAGATGAACCGGTACTCAGACTATTCGTACGATTGAGTTTGAGCACTGGAGGGCGATTAGAGACGATTTTGAGCATATCTAAAAAAGATATCGACTTCACCAATAAAATAATTGCGCTAAAGGATCATAAAAACGCCTCTTCGTATCGTGGATTTATTAATGATGATCTCACAAGTTATGTAAATGCATACTGTAAGGATCTAAAACCAAACGATAAGTTGATTACAATGCCAGTACGTACACTCAGAAGACAACTATCAAATATTTTCGCAGATCTTTTCAATGCGGATTTAGACAAAAACGATAGAAAAAATCGAGTCGTTATTCATACCTTGAGACATACGTTTGCGAGTTTACTTGCAATCCAGGGAACGCCAATATTTACTATTCAAAAGCTGATGAATCACCAGGACATAAAGACTACTCTACGCTATGCTAAATTAAGCCCGGAAAGTGGAAGAGAAGCAGTTCGGAATCTTTTTTAGCTTGCAATAATATATCTTTTAAAAAGGTGTAAGATTATAGAAATCTATCCCAATCCATTTCTTGATACAAGGTCTAATATTTTACCACCTGGCATAAGGCTAGTAGAGGCATGTCTATGAGCCAAAGCGACCGGTACAATAGCATTTTCATAAAGATCAAACTCAAAATGCCTAATGACATCAAAAGCTCGCCCTAAAAGATTACTATAATTAGTCGCTCCTGAAAAACCAACTAAGCCCCTATATTTAGGGCTTTAAAAGCCATTTTGTAGTATAATTTCGACCATAAACAAGGGGTTTTGCCCTCTATTTCTGGTCGAAAAGGATACGTTTGCTTC
>JAQUVE010000022.1 GCA_028693565.1 Sulfurospirillaceae bacterium
AATGAAACTGATTTATCGGAGTTCCTAAAAAAGTGCCCAAGTAATCACCGTTTTAGTGTCCAAATAAAACCGACATCACCGTCCAAGTATTTCCGTTATGGGTGTCCAAGTAACTCCGTTTTTACCAATAAGAGCCGACAACATCAAAATACTCAATCTACACAACAACCCAAACCTTCCAACAAAGTGAACGCTGTACCACACGATTATTCCAAACTCTCCAATTTAGGATTAAGTGTTATGCAACAAGGACAAAACCTCATTGTTATGGGTGATGATATCTTTGCTAAGAAAGATACCATTAAAGGGTGTGGCTTTAGGTGGGACGCTCGCTTAAAGCATTGGTGCAAACCTTTAGAGCAACAGACGGCATAAGATGAAAGAACAGATGTTAATACCTTTCGCACTTAGGGATAAACTCCCAGCTCTTTATGAAACGGAAGGACAAAGTGATCCTATCTGTCATATCAAATTATTTACTCCTGATTCAAACTGGACGTGGTATGTGATTGAGTTTTCTAAAGCAAATCAAGATATTTGTTATGGGTATGTTCAAGGACTTGTTCATGAACTGGGCTATTTTAGTTTAAACGAACTACGCTCCATCAAAGGAGCCTTAGGTTTAAAGGTAGAACGTGATTTACTGTTTGAGCCTACTCCATTATCCAAAATTCGTAAAAAGCACTCATGAAGCCTGACTACATCCAACAAGAAGCCAAAGTAAACTTCAAAGACTGGACAGTTCATGGTTTAGTTTTTCTCTTAACCGATCCAACGCTTAGTACAGAAGTTAAAGCACAGATTCGTTGCAAACTTGATTCACTTCGTGCAGTAGAGCCATAAGGGTCTCTACTGCATCCATGTCATATTTTTTTATTTTTAAAGTTCCTAACTTTGTATATTAGCGCTTAGTACCAAATGACTAGAAGAGCTTTATATTTCAAATTTGGTATACCACGTTATGCCCTTAGTTTGGCATTGAACGACTTTAGGTTATTAATATTATTAATTTATATAGAAGATGACTCTCTATTCCTTTATCTCTCTTAGCAGACACCTGATGACACATCACAAAATATATTCTGTGTATACATACTTTTTATTGAAAACAATTCATCAAAGGAGTTACAGATGTCACATAACAAAAAGAGTGATAAGCGATTAAATAGTACCAAAGAGTATGTTGATGCGCTTAGTCAAAAGCATTCAAAGCTTAACATCATCAGAATTGATTTAAGTTACGATAAGCCACATAGTCAAACGACCACACTCGGAGAAGCAAACAACGATTTCAATCATATGCTGAACAATGCACGTTCAAAACCATCTATTTTTAAACATAAAGTAGGCTATGTGTCTAAAAGGGAGTATACAGAAGACAAAGGTATACACCTTCATGCTATGTTTATATTTGATGGACAGAAAGTACAAAAAGATGCTTTTAAAGCAGATCAGATTGGTAAATATTGGGAAGAAATTACAGAGGGAAAAGGTAGTTACCATAATTGTCATCGAAATAAGTATGAGCATAATGGCATAGGTATGCTTGAGCATAACGATAGCGATAAACGTAAAATACTGTATGATAAAGTCATCTCTTATTTATGCAAAGATGAGCAAGATATAGAAGCTATGAAAAACAACCCCAAAGATAGAGCATTTACGAGGGGGTCGCTTCCTAAAAAAGAAGGAAAAAAAGGAAGACCTAGGAGTTAAAGTAGAATAATCCCAAAGAGAGTAAAGTATTAGATGGTTTTAGAAAAAGCTCTATAGTACTTAAAATGCAATTTGTGGGATCACTTATTTTTTAAAAGCTCACTGACATCGATTTCTAAAGCTTTTGCAATTTTATATAAATGTTCCAAATTAAAATGTTTATTGTTAGTGTTATTTTCAGCATAGTTATAAAAGGCATTTCCTTTTTGCCCTATAGTTAAAGCTAATTCCAGTTGGCTCATCTTTTTTTCAATTCTATACTTTTTTACATTGTTAGAAATGGTTTTATAAAAATCTCTAATTTCTTCATTATCTGCATTAGCTATAAACACGGTTAGTATCCTACTGGTTAACTTTAGTTTAATAGTAGTTCAAGTATAATCTTTTATCAATTTTCTATAGATTAGTAATCTATAGGTTATATATTTAAAGAGGGAGAGGACAAGATGGGATTATTGGACAAAGTGAATGGAGATATGATTCAGGAAAAACTGTCTCAAGGACTTGCAGATGCTATTGAAAAAGTATCAAATGAACGAGAAGAGTATTATAAAAATCATTCAAATCCCAGTAAAAATGAAATTTCCTACATAATACAAAGTTATGGTAATAAAAATGCCGTTATCTCTGGCGGTGCAGGAATGATTCCTGGACCTTGGGGCATGGCAGCTTCTATCCCTGAAATTGTAGCTGTTATTAAAAACCAAATGAGTATGATTTATGATATTGCAAAAGCGTACGGACATGCAAAAGTTGAAAAAGAGCTCATTATTGCTGTTTTATTTGGAGCGGTTGGCAATGCTACTACAAGCTTAATTGTAGTTCAAGGTCAAAAAATTATGGTTAAAAGAGTTGGCGCACGCGCTCTGCAAAATATTATTAAAATCCTTGGTGGAAAAATCACGCAACAAATGGCTAAATCAATGGCTGCAAAATGGTTGCCAATAGCAGGAGCTGTTGCTATGGCTACATGGTCAAAGTATAGTACACATCAAATTGGCAATAAAGCAATTGAAGTATTTTCAAGAAGTATAGAGTTTGAAAATGATGAAATGCTTGAGATAAATACACCAGATCTAGCTATCGAAGATACTGATTTGAGCGGAAGTATCTCAAAGGTAAAGATTCAAACCTTAATCAATCTAATGAAAATAGATGGTCATATCAATGAAAAAGAAGTCCAATATATTCAAAATTTTATTGAAAAATCGAACTTATCCAATGAAGATGAAATGCAACTAATTGAACAGCTTGGAAGTAGTGATAAAATTAAAGTTGACTATTCTTTATTTAAAGATAATCATGAAGATGGCTTATATCTTTTGATAGATTTAATTGCTTTGGCAAAGGTTGATGAAAAGTTTGATGTAACTGAAAAAATGTTTATTAAAAATATTGCTAAAACAATAGGCTTTAACGAAAATGATCTAGCGGAACTACTAAATTAAATAAACGCACAAAATGAAATTTTAGGATAGAGTAAAAAAATAAGCGGTGAAGTAATTAAAAAACATAGGAATAGATTATGATTAAGCCAGAACCTTTTAAATTTCTCTGCCCTCAATGCGGATACAGTAAAATAGTGAAGCCAAAAAGTGATGTACTAAATTCAGTAGCTATGATAAATATTTGTCCCCAATGTAAATCTAAAATGGAGCTAAAAAAGCTCAATATCATAGATAAACTTTTCGGATAAAATATAATGATAAAATAAAAATGGCTCCTCAGAATTAAATTGTGTCTACAAATTTATGGTCATTCCATGTGAAGTTAATATCTTAAAATAGGAAATTATATTATGCAAATAAAAAAAGTAGGAATAATATTCGTTTTAATTTTGAATTGTTGGGCAGCTACTCCATGGGAAACAGGTTGGGCAATGGGTGGGACATCTACTTTTTTTATAAATGATAAAAATAATAATCAGTTACTTTTAGAATGTAACGAACAAGGTGGATATCTATATTTAAGAAATGAAAAAAGAGATGAAATCGATATAGGAAAAGCCGTTTCAATTAGTGTAAATAACGATAAAATGATAGTTCCAATAGCTGTTGACTCAACCAATGGAGAATCAGATAAACATGCTTGGGGAAACTTCATTTACTCACTACCTAAATCAAAAAACATTACAATAAATAATAAAAAATTTGAACCAAATAACTCAGAAAAATTATCAGACATAGTAAAAATTTGTACGCAATATGATGAAAGCACTGGTAACACTCAACAAAATAATATCATGCCTGCACAATCGAATAAGGTACCTGTTGAGTTAAAAATACAAAATTTCCCTGCTAATATAAGAACAGGGCAGATATATCAATATGTAGATATTTATATTACATCAAAAGTCAATAATCTACAAATAAGCAACATTATTGTAAATCGCGGAAATTGTAAATCTAATGCATTAAATGGTAAATTTCCTGTACATTTAAAATTTGGTGAGCAATATAAGGGATTTTATCAATCTTGCAATGCAATTGAAATTGAGATATTCACAGATCAGGGAAGTTGGACATTTGATATTACTCCCTAAATATGCTATAAGTTTGGAATTTTCTTGTTCAGGTACGCCTATATCAAATACATGCAATGTACCGAAGACATCTCTTAATAAGCTTCAATTTGAAATTTGAGGATTCATGTTATAAAATAATCTTATAACTCACATTTCTACCAGCAGTTCTCTCAATCTGCTTAATACACCCAAAATCCAATAATTCTGCTATATCTCTTGATGCTGTTGTTGAAGCAGTATCAGCAATACTCATGTATTTCTTCTTACTCAAATTCCCTTTGAAATTATCAATGCCAATATCTAAAATAAAGTTTAGCACTTTAATTTGTCTTGCATTCAATGGTTTATCTCTATGCTTATCCCAAAATTGTGTTTTAAAGACAATATGGTTCAATCTTCCTCTGGCATCCAATAATGCTTGATAGAGGGTATTTAAAAACCACTCACACCATAATGTAATATCTAGTTGATTAGCATCTTTTTGAATATATCCCGTTGTGTTTTCAAGTGTAGCATAATAAGCTTTTTTATTCTCATTAATCGTACTCGACATAGAATAAAGCCGTGAAATTTTAGAGTTTTCAATATTGGAAAGAACTAAGTCTGTAATGGCTCGTGTGATCCTTCCATTGCCATCGTCAAAGGGATGAATAATAACAAACCATAGATGGGCAACACACGCTTTCATCAAAGTAGGCTTTTCGCTATTAAACCACTCTAGAAAATGTTGCATCTCTTGCTCTAGTCTATCACGAGGTGGGGCTTCATAATAGACAATTTCTCTTCCAATATGTCCACCAACTATTTGCATAATCTCTTCACCCCTAAAAGTTGCTGTATTGATTTTGCGTAAACCACTATAGCCCTTAGGAAACAATGCGTTATGCCAACCAAAAAGTCTCTCTAGCGTTAAGGCTTTATCATAGTTGGTATTGGCATCAATCAGGATTGAAACTAAATTATCTGTTGTATCAATAATCTTTTTATCATCAATCTCTCTTAATCCAAATTTCTTAGCAATAGAAGCTTTAACACTATCACGATTGAGTATTTCTCCCTCGATAGCAGCTGTACTAAGCGTTTCGCTTAGCAAAGCATCACATTGTCGTTGAAGTATGGTATCGTGGCTCATGGTTTGCGTAAGAGCTAAAAGATAGCCTTGTTCCATAGAAATCTTTTGAAGCAGATGTTCTAGTTTCTCAAATTTATGGGTAAAGTTTGGATAATTTTCATATTGCCAGATCCATCGTTTCATAGTCATCTTCCAAGGTGGTTTAATTAGATAGTATAATCATACCATAAATGGTATGATTATACTTGTAAATCATTTTAAAATCATGGTAAATAAAATCTTCATTATTTAAAATACCTAATACAAAAATCCAAATAACCATAGTGGAATTTTGTGCCCAATGCCTATTTCTAAATCATCACTCACAACATAAGAATCAGGGATATCTCTAATTTGACCAAATCCCTTCTTTTTACCACCCACTTCAAATGTATATTTATCCTCACAGTAAAAATCTCCACTCTTACCTGCAAAGATGCCATCATCACTTAGGCTTCGTTTGATTTTATAATAATTGTCTAACTGATTTACAAAGAAAGTTTCTCTCAAGTTCCCAATATCAGGCTCTTTTGTGTACATTAAATTTGGGTTGGCTAGATAAATCTTCTCTGGCTTATCGATAGACTTCATGGCTAAAGCATTTCGCATCAAAAGCTTAATAAGCCCTGCATCATCTAACTTTGAAAGATACTCTTTTAAAGTCCTATCATCGGTGATATCAGCTGCTTTTTTCATATCGCTCATATTGGGTTCAAACGGTACACTTTTGATAATAATTGAAAGTAAGGTTTTGATTTTTTTAATGCTTGTGCCATTGAGTTTTGGGTAGATATAGAGTAAATCACTCTCGATTGAAACATTGATATTCTGTTGAAGTGTTTGCAAAAAAAGCGTTATATTTGGCATTGATAAATAGTATGGATAATAGCCATATTTCAGATAATTTTTAAACAAAGGGATAACCTTATGCTCTTTTTGTTCAATCTGTTTTTTAATCTCTGTTGCTAACTCTGTATGCTTGTCTAAAATATCGTGTAAACTATATGAATTAAATTTAAACCCGTAGTGTAATTCTAAAAATTCTCGAAAGCTCATACCCACCATTGTATAGACGATGGCACGTCTACTTAGATCATGGCTACCTTGATTGATTTGTAAAGCTGAACTTCCTGTAGCAATCACTTTAAGTTCGCCAAAACGATCATAAATATTTTTAAGTTCAGCTGACCAAGAACTGTATTTATGAATTTCATCAAAGCATAGCAACTTACCGCCATTAAGAACAAACTCTTCTGCAATCTCAGTCATGCTAAATTGGGCAGTGTTTTGTATATCATCAAGATTAACATACAAAGCTTCGTGCTCTTTATAATACAAGCTCATATATTGTGCAATCGTCGTTGTTTTACCAATACCTCTTGCTCCAACAATAATAGAAAGCCTATGTTCTAAAGATTGTGTTGTTAAAAAATAACGCTTATATGTTTGGTTATTAAGTGCTAA
The DNA here is from genome assembly GCA_028693565.1 of Sulfurospirillaceae bacterium. Lineage (GTDB taxonomy): Bacteria > Campylobacterota > Campylobacteria > Campylobacterales > Sulfurospirillaceae > Sulfurospirillum. The sequence continues at coordinate 6,816 of JAQUVE010000022.1, forward strand.
GAATTCGCGACTTTTAATAAATAGTTCTTCCAACATAGTGCTTCCTAGTGTTTTATAAAACAATTATACATTAATTTTATATGTAATACAATACATATAAATAACAATATTATTGTAAATAATATCATGCAATAAACTATGATAAGTATTTTTATTATCAAATAATGGTAATACTTGTTTTATTGTCTCACTCTACTAAAAAAATCTTCTAATGACTCTGCTGCAACTTCTTGGCGAACTTTTGAGTAGCGCTTTGTCACACTAATTGATGTATGCCCTAAAACAGAAGCAACCTGCTCTAATGTTCTACCACTAGATACCAATGTACCACCAATCAAATGCCTCAAATCATGAATTCTCAGATGAACGCCTAGCTGTTTTAATACCTTATCCCAGTGATTACGAACTGTTCCTTTATCCATTTTTCTACTTTTATCACTTAACGCATGAAATATATAGTTATTGCCACTTTGAATACCTAGTATTTCAAGTGTTCCGATAAGCTCGGCACTCAATTTATAGGTCATTGGTTTTCTAACTTTATTATTTTCGTATTTGATAGTATATGTGCTATTTTCAAGGTTAATATCACTCCATTGAAGACTTAATATCTCATTAAGCCTTCTGCCATGTGATAGCCAAATAAACATACTTCTAAAAGGCTCTACTGGATAGTTATATAAAATATCGTAAAGCTCTTTTGTCTTTTCATCAGATAGCTCAACGCTCATTTGATTATCAAATTTTGGTATTTGAATTAAATCTGCTGGATTTGATTTTAAAGTTCCATCTAGTACATATCGCTTGAACATTGGTCTAAGCGTCTCTTTGAGTGATTTTGCTGTACGAGGGCTTTTGCCAGAGTCTAAAATTTCATTAACGATTGATTGTAGTTTTCGAGTCGTTACTTTATCAATGGGTGCTTTTGCTAAATCTTGTTGAGAAAGTATCCATTTATTCGCAAATGTTTTATAAGAAACAAGCGTATTGGGGGATAATTGATTTTTCTTCATATCCATAAACTCTTCCCATGCTTGTTGAAGCGTTGGAATTGTAATTTTCAATTCTTTATGAGCACCTTCTATCAATTTTTTTAACAAAATTTCTCTTTGAGAAGATACCTGCCTCAATGCTTGTAAAAAAGTGATCTTTTGAGAAAAATCGAATGTTTTTTTAGTTTGTGTTCGCACACAACTTTGATTAACATATGTAATACGAAGTACTAGCTTGAAATCTCTTGGAATATATGTTGGTGCTTTACATATCTCTTTGCCACTAAAAATTTCATCATTGTTAATGAAGTAAATATTACGACAATCTACATTTGGAAGATTTACTTTCACAAGAATATCAGCCATACTACAACCTTGAGGATGTTGTGTTAGGGTACACATTAGAGTACACATTTTTATATACAATTATAGTTATGTGTACCTTATAAAGAAGCCATATACTTTATAAAAGTGCCTAAAACAGAGGTTTTGTAAGCAGTTATATTTAGTTGTAATTATCCCATTGATCGGACTTAGGATCTGGTGCCGAGAGGCATGGGAGTTCGAGTCTCTTTATCCGCACCATTCTTTTAGGATATAAACTTACAAATAATTTTTTAACTTCTTGTCTCTTTCAGTCAAAGTAAATACGTATTCATATCCATTAAGAATGCTTTATGACTTTGCAGGGAGAAATTCCCCTTACAAAGTACACTATGGTTAAAAGAAAAGCTTATTAACCATTACAATAAAAACACCAATGGGTGTAATATACTTGATTGAAAAATACCAAAGTTTAAAAAGCATGTCGTTCATGAATGGTTTGAGCAGTCCATACAAGCGTGTACGGTCAATCACAAATCCTACAAAGATAGCAATCACCATACCACCTAATGGTAATAAAATAGATGAACTTGTGAAATCTAAAATATCAAAGAATCCTTTACCAAAGAATGTAGCATATCCTTTTAGTGTTTCAATGTTTGACATAAGTGCAAGTATTCCAAACACGTAAACAATACTTCCTAAGGTGATAAGTGCCTTTTTTCGGCTCATTTTAAAACGATTTGTCATATACATAACGGTTGGTTCAACAATAGAAACAGCTGATGTAATGCCTGCAAAAGCAAGGGCTGTAAAAAATAAAACACTAATAATATTTCCCATTAATCCCAGTTGATAAAACAGCGGTGGCAAAGAGATAAAAACCAATCCAGGCCCTTGTGAAGGCTCTGCTCCAAAATGAAAAATAAAGGTAAAAATAACTATTCCCGCAGTCAAGGCAACTGCAGTATCTAAAAAGGCTACCATGAACGATGCTTTGACAATATTTTCATGCTTTGGCATTGATGCCGCATACGCCATGATGGTACCCATACCCAAAGAGAGCGTAAAAAAAGCATGTCCGACAGCAGCTAAAATGGACGTTGATTGAACCTTACTAAAATCAGGAGAAAATAAAAAAGTAACTGCTTTACTAAAGCCATCCAAACTCATCGCATAGGCAAACAAAACCAACAAAATAATGATAAGTAAAGGCATCAAAATGACATTCACTTTTTCAATGCCTTTTTTAACCCCTTTAGAAACTATCCAAAACGTTAATGCAAAGGCTAAGGTAAAAAAGAAAATTTGAGGAATTGTTTCAGTTGTTACCATCCCTCCAAATGAGGCTCCTGCTTCCTTAACGCTAGAAGGAAGAGCAAAAGTAGAGATATAGATGTATTTAAAAATCCAGCCAATCACAATCGTATAAAATGCCAAAATCAGCATTCCTGTAAAAATCATAAAACCGCTGTATTTCCAAAGATTAGCATGAGAAGGTGCTAAAACCTCAAAAGCCGAAACAGCATCCGAGCGAGAAAGTCTACCCATCACAACTTCTGCTAAAAACAGTGAAAGACCAATAAATGTAATCGTTAGAAGATAGATAACAACAAAAGCACCACCGCCATTTTCTCCTGTCATATACGGAAATTTCCAAATATTTCCAAGGCCTATAGCACTTCCTGCGGAAGCTAAGATAAATCCCATACGGCCAAAACGTTCTCCATGCATACCATACCTTTTAATCTAAAATAAAGGTGCGATAATAACATAGCTGAGCTAACAATAGAATGATAAAAAGAATATCACTTGCTAAGAAGTGAGCTGTATTGCTTATCTTCCATCACACGTCCTGCACCCAAGATAATATTTTGTAATGGTGTGTCGACAATATGTGTTGCAATTTCTAATTTAGCGGAAAGATAAGTATCAAGTCCTTTTAGCAAAGAAGTCCCTCCTGTCAATAAAATACCATTATCATAAATATCATTAGCAAACGTTGCAGGCAGTTGGGAAAGAAGCGTATAGACCAAAGCAGCAATACGCTCTACAAGAGGCTCTATGGCTCTATTGATGTCATGTGAAGAGACTGTGAAATGCTCAGGCATTCGTGTCATGAGGTTTTTTACGCTGATTGTCATCGTTTTTTCTTCGTTATCACCAAGAAAGGCCAACTCTTTTTTTAATATTTCAGCATCCAATAGCCCTATTTGAATCCGTTTGTTCGTTTTAAAATACTCTATAATGGCTTCATCAAGATCATTCCCAGCTACTCTTAATGATTTGGACATGACGATACCATTACATGAAAGAAGTGTTATTTCACTTACACCTGCACCAATATCTAAAACAATAAGCCCCTTAGAGTAAGAAATATCTTTAAGTGAACCAATCGCTGCAGAAAAAGGGTCTTTTAGCAACAGTACGCGCCTTGCACCCCCTTCGCGACCTGCTTCTATAACGGCGTGACGTTCCATGGCATTTAAATCCGAGGGAACACTCACGACAATATCTGGCTTAAGCAAAGAGTGCTTTGTGATGGAACTAATAAGATTTTTAATATAGGCTTTGGCCACTGTTATATTTGCAATGGCACCCTTAGATAACGGTTGAAGAATCTCTATGTTTTTGGGATTCTTACCATACATATTTTTGGAAGTCAATCCAAAATCAAAAAATGAAGCCCTTTTTTTATCAAACGATATAGACGTTGGCTCATCAAAAATAATCCCTCGTTTAGCTTCATAAACCAATGTATTATTGGTTCCTAAATCAATAGCAAAATACTTGTGCTGAAATAACATTATAGTTTCTTTATATGTCGAGTGGCTTTTTTCTTACGGGTATAAATATTAATCGATTCTACGCCTAATGAAAAAGCCATAGCAAAATAAACATACGCTTTAGATATATGAAAGTCAAGCCCTTCTGCGATCAGTGTCACACCTACCAATATTAGAAAAGAAAGTGCTAACATCTTAATCGTAGGATTGGCTTCTATAAAATCCGAAATTGTTTTTGAGGCAAACATCATAACACCAACAGCAAGGATAACAGCCAATATCATGATAAGGATATTGTTAACCATCCCTACCGCAGTAATCACTGAATCAAGTGAAAAAACGATATCTAGTACAGCAATTTGAATCAAAATATTGAAAAATCCCTTTGAATTACTCTTTTTTAACTCTTCCACCTCATCATCTTCTTCAATATCATGATGAATTTCAGTCGTTGATTTAGCTAAAAGAAAAAGCCCTCCAATAATCAAAATCAAATCACGTCCCGAAATTTCTTGTGAAAAAATTGTAAATAAAGGATTGGTTAATTTCATAATCCAGAACAGCGAAAGTAATAATAAAATGCGGGTAATCATCGCCAAACCAAGTCCAAAAATACGTCCTTTATCTCTCTGATGGGCAGGTAATCGCCCCACTAATATAGCGATAAAGATAATATTATCAATACCTAGTACTATCTCTAAAGCCGTTAATGTTGCTAGTGCAACAAGTGCTTCAAAGGTAAATAACGATTCCAACATCTCAATTTTCCTTATTTTTTCTAATTTTAGCGCAAAGAGCGTGTGAAAAGACTTAGCGTACTCTGTCTAAGCGATGTTTATGAAAATAATCTTCACTTTGAAAATAGGTTACTGCATCAAGACTATCTTTCTCAAGTGGTGAAATCAAACGATATGTAGAGTCTTCATAACTTTGACTCATAATTTTATATTCTCTCACTTTTCGATTAGGAAGCAATATCGTTAAAGTATCATCTCTAAGAAAACCTAGTTTTTGATAGGTTCCAATAAATGCTCGAGGAACAAAGCTGCCGCTTAAGATATTATCTCCGTAAAATCGGCTCTCGTACTCCCAGCCCAATACGCCTAGAATTGTTGGTATCACATCAATTTGGCTTGCCATTTTATCAATTTTTTGAGGCACTATCAACGAAGGAGCATAGATGATAAGCGGAATTTTGTACTTATGCATAGGTAATTCGTTTTTACCTGCACTTGAGGCACAATGATCAGACACAAAGACAAAAATCGTATCTTTAAACCACGGTTTTGTTTGTGCATTTTTTATCAATTCACCTACCGCAAAATCTGCATACTTCACAGCTCCTTCACGACCTGAATGTGAAGGAATATCAATTTTACCATCAGGATAAGTATAGGGTCTGTGATTAGAAGTCGTCATGATAAGACTAAAGAACTTTTTATGGGCATTATAATCTTGATCAAATTGTTTAACTGCTTTTTCAAAAAGATTTTCATCACTCACGCCCCACACATTGGAAAATGTGATTTCATCACTGCTCATTTCTGTTTTATCGACGATCTTATCAAATCCATTGGCAGCAAAAAAGGCATTCATATTGTCAAAATAGCCATGCCCCCCATAAATAAATGACGTACTATAGCCGTGTTGCCCAAAAACATATCCTGAAGAAAACATATCAACACCATCAGGTTGCTTAACAACAGAACGTCCTGCTAGAGGTGGAATTGAAAGTGTGACTGCTTCCATGCCTCTTACCGTTCTTGTTCCTGTTGCAAAAAAGTTTGTAAACAGTAAGCCTTCACTTCCTAGTCTATCAAGATTGGGGGTTAGTCCTCTTTTGTTCCCAAAAGCACCCATGAATTCTGCACTCATACTCTCCATTAAAACAATAACCACATTTTTATCAAGTTTTTCATAATTACCTTGAACCAAACGCTTCATGCTATTGAGATCCGTTTCGATGAAAGAAGACCCTTCATGTCCCACTAATGCACGGTAATTCTCAAGCATCTTTGTTTCATCAATTGTCTTATAAAAATCACTGTATTCAAGTTTATTGTTGATAAATGCAGAAAAAAGTTGGTATAACCCATTATAGGAGAGATTTTTTTCGTATTGGTTGTCTGTTTTAACATTACTTCCGCTCACAAAAAAGTACGCTAACAAAGGTAATAGTAACAGAATGGTTCCATATTTCATTCGACTTGTAAAGTGTGTTTGAGGTAACAATACTTTATCTAAAGGTTTTTTTAAAAAATAAAAAATCATTACCGATAAAATAAAATTAATCCCTAAAATAAGCGCTACTGGATAAGATTCAACAATATTGCCAATCACCTCTTGGGTATAGACAAGATAATCTACTGCAATAAAATTAAATCGTACACCAAATTCTTCCCAAAAAACATGTTCGGAAATGGCTAAGAAGCCTAATGCAAATAAAACCCCAATCAAAAATAGATAGCTTACATAGCGATGTAATGGATGATGATATAATTTATTAGGTATAAACATCAAATAAAGCACGATAAGTATCGTTGCATAAAAGCTACTAATCAGATCATAAAAAAGCCCTATGCCATAGACATTGATAAGTGTTTTGAGAGAAAGTGATATTTTATCCCATGAGACGATAAGTAACGTCGTACGAATTAAAAAATTATAAGCTAAAAAAACTGCCAAAATAAAAAAATAAAACTTAAAACGGGAATTAAACATAACTTTCATTATTCACCTTTATGCATTACATATAACGTTATTGTATCTGACAATGGTAAACAATCTATCCCTAACTTTTAAAATTTTTATCTATTTAAGTTTGATAGGGTTATAATTTAGAACCAAGCGTAAGGAGTCTCCATGGTCTTTGGAAAGATAGATTATATCAATCTACTTCCATTTCATATATTTCTTAAACAATCTTCTCTCTCCAGCTCTTTTAAGAAATCGTGTGAACGGCAGAAGTCATTTCCCTCAGTCATTAATAAAAAATTTCGCAAACGTCGTGTTGATGCTGCTTTTATTTCCAGTATTGAGAGTCAAAAAAAATCCATAAAGCCTCTTAATTTAGGCATTGTTGCTAAAAAAAATGTTAAAAGTGTTATTATCAAAGAAGGGGTAAGTAAAAAAGACCCTGCCTCTGCAACATCCAATGTTTTAGCTAAAGTATTGGGTTTACAAGGTGAGGTATTCATCGGAGATAGAGCTTTAAAACTCTATTTAGAAAATCCACTAGCATATGTTGATTTGGGAGAGCAATGGCATAAAAAGTATGGCCTTCCGTTTGTTTTTGCGCGTTTTTGCATCAATGCCAATTATCAATTTTATACAAAACTCGCACAACGTTTCAGTAAAAAGCGTATCAAAATCCCTACTTATATATTACAAAACTACGCACAAGAGAGAGGAATTTCGCCTCAAGAGATCAAAAATTATCTAACGCTAATTAGTTATAATATACATCAAAAGGAACAAAAAGGCTTAAAACTATTTTTTAAAAAAGCGAAACAGTTACAAGTGCCTCAGGTTTAAAAAAACACGATCATTACACTAAAGGAATACAATGTCAGTTAAAAACTACATCGATAAAGTATTGCAATCGACGATACAAAGCACCCCTGGCCAAAATGAGTTTTACCAAGCTGTTGAGGAAGTCCTAACATCGCTTGAGCCCCTTTTAAAAGCAGAACCAAAATACGACCAATACAATATTTTAGAGCGCATCGTTATCCCTGAGCGCCAAATTCTTTTTCGTGTTGTTTGGATGGATGACCAAGGAAAAATACAAACCAACATTGGATACCGTGTCCAATTTAACTCAGCCATAGGACCTTATAAAGGCGGGCTTCGCTTTCATCCAACTGTAAATTTAGGCATTATCAAATTTTTAGGATTCGAGCAAATTTTCAAAAATTCTTTGACTGGCCTCGCTATTGGTGGTGGTAAAGGTGGAAGTAACTTTGATCCAAAAGGTAAAAGTGAAGGTGAAATCATGCGCTTTTGCCAATCTTTTATGGTTGAGCTTTCAAAGCATATTGGCGAAACACGAGATGTTCCAGCGGGAGATATTGGCGTTGGTGGGCGAGAAATTGGCTATATGTTTGGCGAATATAAACGTCTCACAGGACGCTTTGAAGGTGTCTTAACGGGCAAAGGACTTAACTGGGGTGGTTCTCTTGGACGAACAGAAGCGACTGGTTTTGGCTCCGTCTATTTTGCTGAAAATGTTCTTAATAAGCAAGGAGAAAGTCTCAAAGGCAAAATCTGTAGTGTATCAGGTTCAGGTAATGTCGCTATCTATACGATTCAAAAACTCTATGATATGGGAGCTATTCCTGTCACATGTAGCGATTCAAAAGGGATGATTTACGATAGAAATGGTATCGATTTCAATGCTCTTAGAACCATAAAAGAGATAGGAAGAAAAGACCTCGTTGAGTACACCAAGGTTCATGCAGACGCAACCTATATACCTGTACATCAATATCCAGCTGGTACGAATGCTGTATGGAGCATCCCTTGTTTTGCTGCATTTCCAAGTGCTACACAAAACGAACTTAATCTCAATGATATTAAAAATCTTCACAAAAATGGCTGTCGCCTCGTCAATGAGGGGGCTAATATGCCAAGTACTCCTGAGGCCATTAGCTTTATGTTGGCCAATAAAATGTTCTATGGCCCTGCTAAAGCTGCCAATGCGGGTGGTGTTGCCACAAGTCAATTAGAAATGAGTCAAAATGCTAGTATGTTAAAATGGTCTTTTGCTGATGTGGATAGTAAACTTCGTACCATCATGAAGTCCATCTTTGATCTCTCTTATACCACGTCTAAGGAGTTTGGAGATGAAGGAAACTTGATGTTGGGTGCCAATATCGCTGGATTTAGAAAAGTAGCCGATTCGATGATCGACCAAGGAGCAGTATAGCCCTAATATGTAAAGCGAGCATAAATTGCCCGCTTTACACTGTTTTAATTAATCGTATTAAAGACTCTATCGCCCGCATCTCCAAGACCTGGAACGATATAACCATTTTCGTTCAAACCATCATCAATACATGCGGTAAAAACTGGCACATCAGGATGTACCTCAGCAAAACGCTTCAATCCTTCAGGAGCTGAAACCAAAGCTAAAAATCGAATATCTTTAACCCCTTTGCCTTTAAGAAAATTAACCGCATCAATCGCTGTTCCCCCCGTTGCAAACATCGGATCAATAATAATAGCGATGCGCTCATTGTAATCGGGTGGAAGTTTGGCATAATAAAACTCTGCTTCGAGTGTTTTTTCATTGCGTTGAAAACCTAAAAAGCCCACACTTGCATCAGGCATTAGCTTGAAAACACTGTCCAACATTCCAAGTGCCGCTCGAAGAATCGGGCAAATCATGATTTTAACATCCAATTTTTTAGCATGGGCTACAGCAACAGGTGTTTTCACATTAACATCTCTCAGCGGTAAATCTCTAGTAGCTTCAAACAACATCAAGTAAGAGATTTCATCCACTAAAAGTCGAAACTGAAAAGGTTCCGTTTTTTCATCCCTTAAAATCGAGAGTTTATGCTCAATTAAAGGGTGTTTAATGACATGAACATTCTTCACTTATTTTTGCTCCGCATCAATCATCGCTTGTAAATCTCTTTTGTACAATCCAATATCAAAATCGCTCACACGTGCTACGCCATCTTTAATTGCCGCTTCCGCAACAGCCGCACTTACCCAGACAAGAACACGTCTATCAAATGGTTTTGGGATAATATAATTATTTCCAAATTTGAGATCTTCACCATTGTAAGCCGCTTTGACATAATCAGGGACTTCTTCTTTAGCTAATTGTGCAAGCGCTACCGCTGCGGCCATTTTCATACCCTCAGTGACTTTGGTGGCACGAACATCTAAAGCACCTCTAAAGATAAAAGGGAAACCTAGAACATTGTTGACTTGATTGGGATAGTCACTTCTTCCTGTTCCCATCATCACATCTGTTCGTACCGCATGAACCTCTTCGGGTAAAATTTCAGGCGTTGGGTTGGCAAGAGCGAAAATAATCGGATAAGGGTTCATAGATTTAACCATCTCTTGTGTGACAACACCAGGAGCGGAGAGACCTAAGAACATATCAGAATCTTTCATCGCATCTTCGAGCGTGCGGTCATCTGTATCCAATGCAAACTCAGCTTTGTATTTATTAAGATCATCTCTTCCAGAGTGAATAACGCCTTTAGTATCGATCATCACGATATTTTTAGCCCCTAAAAGTTTATACATTTTAGCACACGCAATCCCTGCTGCACCCGCACCAGATACGACAATTTTCATATCTTCGATTTTTTTACCACTGATTTCAAGTGCATTAATAAGTCCAGCGGATGTAATCATCGCTGTACCGTGTTGGTCATCATGCATGACAGGAATATCAACGCATGCTTGTAATTTTTCTTCAATGTCAAAACATTTTGGCGCTTTAATATCTTCAAGATTAATACCACCAAATGTTGGCGCAAGTGCTTTACAAATCGCAACAATTTTATCGGCATCATGTTCATCAAGTTCAATATCAAAAGCATCCACATCTGCAAATTTTTTAAACAAAACTGATTTACCTTCCATGACGGGCTTCCCAGCCACGGCACCAATATCGCCAAGTCCAAGGACAGCAGTACCATCAGTAATAACAGCAACTAAGTTACCTTTGTTTGTATATTGATAGGCTAATTCATTGTCTTTTTCAATTTCTAAACATGGATGTGCAACACCTGGTGTATACGCCATAGAAAGGTCTCTTGCAGTATCACAACGTGTTTTAACGCTAATAGCAATTTTTCCACCGACATGGTATGCTAGTGATTCTTCTTTCGTTACTTTTCCTTTATTACTCACACGTACTCCTTTTATAAGATATTAAATTTTGAATTCTTTGTAAAACGTCACTATAACCAATAATCGCTAATACTTCAAAAATGGATGGACTTACAGAACTTCCAACCATTGCAATGCGAATTGCTTGAGCAATATCTTTGAGTTTAAGACCACGCTCTTCTAAAAATGCTTTGGTTGACTCTTCAAATTCACCCGCTGTATTCATAGTCCCTTTTTGCACCAATGTCTTATGATAAGCTTCTAAAACACTCAGAGCATCACCACCTAAAAATTTTGCAACAGCTCCTTCATCATACGTTTTTGGCTGAACTATGATTTGTTCTATCATCACCGCAAACTCTTTAAGCGTTTTAGCCCTCTCTCGCAATGCATCAATTAACTCAACCTTTTTGATATGCGCGCTAATATCCATACCAAAAAATTTCAACTCTTCTATCAATCTCTCGGCAGAAAGTGTTTTAATATAGTGAGTATTTAACCATAAAAGTTTCTCTTTGTTGTAAGCGGAAGCGGATTTATTAATGTCATTGGGGTCAAAAAAGGCTTGCATCTCTTCTAACGAAAAAATCTCTTGGTCTCCATGACTCCAACCCAAACGAATGAGGAAATTTAAGAGTGTTTCAGGAAGATACCCCTCTTTTTTATACTCCATGACATCCGTTGCACCATCTCTTTTAGAGAGCTTTTTACCTTCAGGATTGAGAATCATCGGTACATGATGAAAACGAGGGACTTTAAACCCTAGTGCTTCATACACAACGATTTGTTTAGGGGTATTTGACAGATGGTCATCGCCACGTATGACTTCAGTGACACCCATCAAAGCATCATCTATGGTCACGACAAAATTATAGGTTGGTGTTCCATCTGAGCGAGCAATAATAAAATCATCTAGCATATCTTTGACATTAAAATTCACTTCACCCTTAACACCATCAATAAAACTTATCTGGCCATCCAGTGGAGCTTTAATACGAATTACAGGCTCTACTCCAGCAGGAGGTGTGCCCGTAAAATCACGATACCGTCCATCATAACGGGTACGCTCTTTCTTCGCCATTTGTTCAGCTCTCAGTGCATCAAGCTCATCTTTGCTCATATAACATTGATACGCTTTTCCTGCATCTAAAAGTTTTTGCACATAGCTTTTGTAAATATCGAAGCGCTCAGATTGATAAACAATTTCACCATCATGCGCCAATCCTACCCATTTAAATGCCTCAACGATAGCCTCAGCTGCCTCTTTTGAGTTGCGTGCTAAGTCCGTATCTTCAATACGAAATAAAAATTTTCCACCATTTCTTCGTGCCCATAAAAAACTATACAGAGCTGTTCGAAGTCCCCCAATATGCAAATATCCTGTTGGACTTGGAGCAAAACGTGTTATCACCATTATTGACCTTCATTTTTTTGAATTATGTATAAATTATGTATCAATTCGTTACGCGATTATTCGAATTTGAAGCAAGGAGAGGGGAAAAGGCACTTTTTAATTTTTTTTACTAAAAAAAATGCTATCATTCGTAGCCTCTATTTTTGATACAGAATGATTATAGAACTATTTTTCTTAAAACAAAGGACTATTTATGAAGATAAAAATGAAAGTGTTAACTTTTGTAACTTTATCAACGGCTCTACTTTTTTCGACCCTTAACGCAGGTACTCTTGATGGTGTTTCTATCATTATCAACAAAGAACCTATCACACTTTATGACGTTTATAAGTACTCTCAACGCTTCAATATCACCAAAAAAGAAGCACTTGATATCCTAGTAAGACAAAAACTAGAAGATTCTGAAATCAAGAGCCAAGGCATCAATGCTGATTCATTTGAGGTTGATCAATATATTGAAAATTTAGCCATAAGCAACGGTGTTTCGCAATATGAATTTTTAAATATGGTACGTTCAAAGAATATTGATGTAGCAGAATATAAAGAAGATTTAAAATCAAAAATAAAACGCGACAAATTGTACAAAAAAATCCTGAGCAATAAAATGCAACAGATGAATGATTCTGAACTTCAAACCTATTATAAACAACACGCTGGTGAATTTTCGCAAGCTTCTTCATTTGATGTAACGGTTTACACAAGTCTTGCGCAAGAAAACCTTATCACTATTCAAAAAAACCCTATGAGTCCTGCTACTAATGTAGATCTAAAAGATGCTACGCTCGAGGCAGGTAAAATTGACCCAAACCTTGCCATGATGCTTAACCAAACAGCCAATGGAAGTTTTTCAACTATTGTCAAATCGGGTGAAGCGTATGTGATGTTTTATGTTAAAAATAAAAATGATGTTAAAACAGTTTCTTTTGAAGAAGCTAAAAATTATATCTATTCTCGTTTAGCTGATACTAATGAGAAAAAAGCAATTGATGAGTACTTTGAGAAGCTCAAAGCTTCCGCTTCGATTAACGTCATAAGAGCGCCATAGAATAAAGATCGTCCTTTGAGGGTATTAACACACACCCTCAAAGATTAGAAGTTAATAACGTGAAAGATAGTTTGTGTCGAATTTATTTTCGATAAAATCTGGATTATCCATCATCGCTAAATGAAAATCCCTCACTGTTTTAATACCCTCAATTTGAAGTTCGCTGAGTGCTTGTTTCATTTTAGCAATCGCACGAGTACGATCTTCACCCCAAACCACAAGCTTTCCAATCATAGAATCATACGTTGAAGGTACCACATAATCTTGGTACGCATGTGAATCCATACGTACGTTTCTGCCACCAGGAACAATGTATTTTGTGATTTTACCTGGACTTGGAATAAACTTCACAGGATCTTCTGCAGTAATACGACATTCAATCGAATGCCCTTTGAGTTGAATTGCGCTCTGGTCAAATAACGTTTCACCCTGAGCCACACGAATCATCCATTCGATAATATCGATGCCACTGACCATTTCACTCACACAATGTTCAACTTGAAGACGGGTATTCATCTCCATAAAATAAAAGTTTTTATCGGCATCGAGTAAAAATTCAAAGGTACCAGCGTTGTGATAGCCAATCGCTTTCGTTGCTTTGACCGCAACAGCCAATAAGCGTTCACGTGTTGCTGCATCTAACGCCACAGCAGGAGACTCTTCAATCAATTTTTGATGGCGTCTTTGCATCGAACAATCACGTTCACCCACATGAACAACATTACCATGCTCATCGCCAATCACTTGAACTTCTATGTGGCGTGGGTTTTTAATGTATTTTTCCATATAAAGTGTGCCATCGCCAAATGCACTTAGCGCTTCACTTTGAGCGGCTAGAAACAATTTTTCCAAATCTTCCATTTTTTCAACGACACGCATACCGCGTCCACCGCCGCCTGCACTAGCTTTTACAATTACAGGTAAACCAATTTCCACAGCCAATTCTTTCGCTTGCGCGATGTCTTTTAACGCACCATCACTTCCAAGAATAACAGGTACCCCTGCTTTTTTCATTACTTCTTTTGCTTTGGATTTATCGCTCATTAAAACCATTGATTCAACACTTGGACCAATAAATTTAATGTTATGATGTTTACAAATCTCAACAAAATTTTGATTTTCACTTAAAAAACCATACCCTGGGAAGATAGCATCGCATCCACTGATTTCTGCAGCACTAATAATAGCTGGAATACTCAAATAGCTTTCAGAGGATTTTGCCCCACCGATACAAATGCTCGCATCTGCGTGTTGTAAATAGAGTGCATCTTTGTCAGCAACTGAATAAACAGCAATTGCTTGTTTTCCCATCTCTTTGATGGTTCTTATCGCACGAAGGGCTATTTCACCGCGATTGGCAACAAGAATCTTTTCGATTTTCATTAAAGCTTCTCCACCGTAAAAAGAGGCATGTCAAACTCGACAGGTTGTCCATCATCCACAAGAGCCTCTAAAATTTTACAATCATATTCCGCTTCGATTTCATTCATGATTTTCATCGCTTCAATAATGCCAATAGGTTGACCTTTTTTAACAATTGAGCCAACTTGTGCAAAAGCAGCAGCACCAGGAGATGGTGATTTGTAAAATGTTCCTACCATGGGTGATTTAAGTGTAAAACCTGCTGCAACAGGTGCGGATTTAGTCTCTAACATAGGGGCTGGCGCTGAAGCAATGACTGCTGGAGCAGCCGCTAAAACAGGTGCTGGCGCATAACTCACTGCTCCTTCTAGCCCTTTTTGTAACTCAATACTAAAATCACCTTCTTTAATTCTCAGTTTTGTAATGTCACTTTTATCGAAGAAACGCATTAACTCTCTAATTTCATTCTTATCCATAAATTCTCCTATATTTTAAGCGCTATAAAGTGTGTTATAATACCATATCTAATATATACGCTCACTTAAGGGTGTTTAAAAAATACAAAGGTAAATTATGGGTCTTAAAGCAGATAGTTGGATACGTGAAAAATCACTCAATGAAAAAATGATAGAGCCGTTTTGTGAAAATCAAGTCGGTCGTGATGTCGTAAGTTACGGTGTGAGCAGTTATGGGTATGATATCCGAGTAGGCAACGAATTTAAAATATTTACCAATGTCAATTCAACCGTCGTTGATCCCAAAGATTTTGACGATAAAAATGTGATTGACTTTACTGGCGATATTTGTATTGTTCCCCCAAACTCTTTTGCACTTGCTCGAACTGTTGAGTACTTTCGTATTCCTAAAAATGTGCTTGCAATTTGTTTAGGCAAAAGTACGTATGCACGTTGTGGTATTATTGTTAATGTCACACCTTTTGAGCCAGAGTTTGAAGGACACATCACGATTGAAATCTCTAATACAACGCCACTCCCCGCCAAAATTTATGCTAATGAAGGTATCGCGCAAGTGCTCTTTTTAGAGGGTGATACGGCATGTGAAACTACGTATAAAGACAAAAAAGGAAAATACCAAGGACAAACAGGTATTACTCTACCACGTATTTTAAAGTAAGTTAGATGGCACTTTCCATAGCACCCTTTAGCGCCGATAAAAATAACAAATTTGACGATTTTTATGCGATATATTGCCTCTCTTTTCCCTCTTCTGAACAGAAGCCTAAAGAGGCATTGCAAGCTATGTGTGAAAGTGAAAACTATACAATTTTTACCGCCTACGATAATGAGACAATCGTAGGTTTTTGTATCCTTTTTCATCCGATGGAAGCATCTTTTTACCTTTTAGAATATATCGGTGTTGCACCCGAAAAAAGAGGTCATGGCATCGGTCAACATCTTTTCACGATAGCGCTTAAACACCTCTACCAAAGTCAAGGAATTAAGCCTTTACTCATTGAAATTGACTCTACCAAAATACCCTCTCATGAAAATGCTTTGCGTGTTAAACGAGAGCTATTTTATCGAAAATTGGGATGCCGAAAATTGGAACCATTTACCTATATCTTAGGTTTAAAATCCGCCACTGACCCCATTTTAATGGAAATTCTAGTCTATCACCCTACCCTTGAGCACATTGCAAAATCAATGCTTCATGAATGGCTTGAAACACTGTATACTTTAGTGTATGCTTGCGAGCGTACTGACCCACGTATTGAACAGATGCTTACAGTTACACCTAAGACATTACATCTTATTTAGGAAAATATATGGAGATTTTTTTCAACGAAACCTATAACACCCTTTGGACAGCTCTTAGTTCCATCATGGGCGTTGTCGCCACTACATTAGCTATCTTTGCTTTGTTGTATTCGATGCGAACGTACCGTAAAACCATGCAAGTGGTGCATTATGGTGAGATCGATAAAATGTACTTTGAAATCCTTAAAGAAGCTTTGGCCAAACCGCATTTAGTGCAACAAAATATTGAAAGAAGCGCTACACAAGAGGTTGAATATGGCATTTACGCGTTTATCGTTTGGAACTTTTTGGAATCGATTTATGACCGCTGCGTACTTGATAGTGAGCTTAAAAAAACATGGTTTCCCATCATCGAAGCCGAACGAAAAATCCACCTTGTATGGATACAAGAAAGTGAAAATAGAGCGAAGTTTAAAACGGAGTTTTTAGAATTTATCGATAAAGGGAAGTTTGAAGTGGCGTAATGCTACTTCTCCACCCTCATCAACAACCCATTCAGATAAAACGAAGCACTTGCACTGAGTAAACACGGGTGGTCGCTGTCTTGGCGCATCTCTTCAAGCAGTGTAAATTGCACTCTCAAATCTTGAGATACCTCCATAGCTAACTCCATCAATTCGGTTTTTCCGATGTGAAATGAGCAGGAAAAAAGGGCGACTAAACCACCATCTTTTAATGCACGGACGGACTCCATTAAGAGATGCTTAAAGCCTCGCTTGGCTCCTCTAGCTTGCTCTTTAGTTTTGGCAAATGAGGGTGGATCAACGATGACCATATCAAAAATATCACGGTATTTTTTCGTTTTCATAAATTCAAAAGCATCTTGTGCATAAGCTTCATAATTTTCAAACCCATTAGCTTTGAGGTTTTCTTTACTCTGTGCTATGGCAAGTTCTGATATATCCACAAAAACTACTTTTTGTGCCCCTCTGGCTAGCGCATACAGTCCAAAGCCACCCACATTGCAACACAAATCAAGAACAGCATTGCCCTCTTTAACATACTGTGCGCAAATGGCTCTGTTTTTACGTTGATCAAGGTAAAAGCCCGTTTTTTGAGACTCTTCGATATCCACCAAAAATGAGATAGCTTGTTCTTTCACCACAAAGCATTTTTGTGGCTCACCAAAAATCGTGCCATTTTGATTTTTTAAGCCCTCTATTTCACGTGAGTGAAGGTCTGATTTTTCGATAATCCACGTTGGTTCAAGCACATGCTGTAAAATCTCAAGCACCTCTTTTCGGTAAGCTTCCATACCTGCTGTATTGATTTGAATGGAAAGGGCATCGCCATACTTATCGACAATCAAACCTGGCAAAAAATCTGCTTCTGAGTGAATGAGTCGCACGGCATTGGTGTGTGTGAGCAATGAAGTCCGTTTAGCTATCGCTTTGGCAATGCGTTTAGCAAATAAAGCTTTATTCACCTCTTCTTTGCCAAAGCAAAGGATACGCGCAAAAATCGTACACTTTGGATTGACATACGCTGTGCCTAAGAATCCCTCTTTTTTGGAAAAAAGTGCAACCAATTCGCCACTGTGAAACTCCTCTAACGAAGATTCGATTTCATTAGCATACACCCATGGATGAAAACGTTTGATTTTAGCTACGATAGCGTGTTTAATATAACACTTATTCATGCAGTGACTTTAAGATAAGTTGCAACTCTTTTTCAAAATTTTCAGCGCCCAAAACATTGCCATGGGTGGTGTTTGTAAGCGTCACATGTAAGAGAGATTGGGGCATCACTTTAAGTAACTGTTCCAGATGATAGCGAGGAATAGTCGTATCGTTTTCCACCTCCATGACCGCCATTTTTGTTTTGATTTGTGGGATCAGTTTAAGGGTATTAAATTGATGTTTTAAGATGGCATCAATGGGGAAAAAAGGATATTTTCGTTTGGCGATGGATGCGATAGAATCATAAGGTGTGATAAGCACTAAGCCTTGCACATCTCGTTTCGAAGCTAGATAACTTGCAACACCCGTTCCCAAACTTCGGCCGATAACGATGACTTTTTTACCTTTAGCATAGGTATCGTAAATTTTTAAGGCATCTTCAAAAAAGGCTTTTTCACTGGGTTTTCCAGTACTAGCGACATAACCTCGGTAATTAAAACTTACAATGTCATAATCTTTGATATCCTTTACGTGTAAAACAAAACGTGTCGCATCATCAGCATTACCACCAAAATAGATAATGAGCGGAGCCTCTTCTAAGCCGCTTTTTTGATACACACCGTCTAACACAGCGTTATCACTAACATTTAAACTTATAGTTTCGATATTTTCACCACTTACTTTGCCCTGCTTTTCAATTGCTTGCGCATTAAATAAAAGTGCATCTTGCATACTAAACAAATACCCCATCGCACCCAAATACAATGCTACAATGGCATAAGCCATTCGTCTGACTATCTTTCTCACATCTTCACCTTTATGGTCATATCTCTTTCAAGATAACCTTCGATTATCTCGTATTCCAGCCCTTTTTCTTCAAGAAAATTGACCATCTCCTCTTTATCTTTATAATTAAATTTTGAACTGTCCCTCTTACCCTGAAGGATATTAAATATAATGCCTTTGCGTGCATGCAAAAACATCTTTTCGATAAAAAGCCATGTGTTAAAATCGTTTAAAATATTGAGTGATCCACTGGCGACATACCAATCCGCAAAAGGTAAAGGCTCTTTTAAAATATCTTTACATATAAGAGCCACTTGCAGATTCCAAAAATCAACTCTTAATTTAAGGCTATTGGAAGTTTAAAAAAGGCTCATAAAAGCCGAGTTTCACGATGTTTTAGGTAAAATTAGTTATCAAAAAAACAAACCAAAAA